>JAURLI010000014.1 GCA_030831315.1 Alphaproteobacteria bacterium | reverse complement strand
GATATCGAAGACGAGCTTGTCGTCCTTGACCGCGACGCGAACATGGCCGCCCTTGGCAAGCTTGCCGAACAGCAACTCGTCGGCAAGGGGGCGCTTGATGTGTTCCTGGATCACGCGGGCCAGCGGCCTGGCGCCGAAGGCCTGGTCGTAACCGCGGGTAGCGAGCCAGTTGCGTGCCTCTTCCGACAATTCGATATCGACGCCACGATCGCCCAACTGGGCTTCCAGCTCCATGACGAACTTGTCGACGACGCGAGCGACGATCTCTGGCGCCAGGCCCGAGAACGGGATCACCGCATCGAGGCGGTTGCGGAATTCCGGCGTGAACATGCGCTTGATCGCATCTTCGTCGTCGCCGATGCGCGCCTCGCGCTCGAAGCCGATGGCCGGCTTCGCCATGTCCGCCGCGCCCGCGTTGGTCGTCATGATCAGGACGACGTTGCGGAAATCGACCTTCTTACCGTTGTGGTCGGTCAGCTTGCCGTGATCCATGACCTGCAACAGCACGTTGAACAGGTCGGGATGGGCCTTTTCTATTTCATCGAGCAGCAGCACCGCATGCGGATGCTGGTCGATGGCATCAGTCAGCAAGCCGCCCTGGTCGAAACCGACATAGCCCGGAGGCGCGCCAAGAAGGCGCGATACCGTGTGCCGTTCCATGTATTCGGACATGTCGAAGCGGATCAGTTCGACGCCGAGGATGCGCGAAAGCTGGCGCGCAACCTCGGTCTTGCCGACACCCGTCGGGCCCGAGAACAGATAGCTGCCGATGGGCTTTTCCGGCTCGCGCAGGCCGGCGCGGGCAAGCTTGATGGAAGAGGCCAGCGCCTCGATCGCCTTGTCCTGGCCGAATACGACCGACTTGAGGTCGCCCTCGAGGTTGGCGAGGCTTTCCTTGTCGTCGGACGACACGGTCTTTGGCGGGATGCGGGCGATCTTGGCAACCACGCCCTCGACATCCTTTACGTTGATGACCTTCTTGCGCCGGCTTTCTGGCACGAGCATCTGGGCCGCGCCGACCTCGTCGATGACGTCGATCGCCTTGTCGGGAAGCTTGCGGTCGTTGATGTAGCGCGCCGCCAGTTCGACCGCCGTCTTGATAGCGTCGTTGGTGTAGCGCACGCGGTGGTGCTTTTCGTAATAGGGTTTGAGGCCCATGAGGATCTTGATCGCGTCGGGCACCGATGGCTCGTTCACGTCGATCTTCTGGAACCGGCGCACCAGCGCGCGGTCCTTTTCGAAATAGTTGCGGAATTCCTTATAGGTGGTCGACCCGATGCACCGCAGTCCGCCCGACTGGAGCGCCGGCTTGAGCAGGTTCGACGCGTCCATCGAGCCGCCCGAAGTGGCGCCGGCGCCGATCACCGTGTGGATTTCATCGATGAACAGGATGGCCCCATCGTGCTTTTCAAGATCGGTCAGCACCGCCTTGATGCGCTCCTCGAAATCGCCGCGATAGCGCGTGCCCGCCAGCAGGGAACCCATGTCGAGGGAATAGATGGTCGCGTTCTTGAGGACGTCGGGCACCTCGCCTTTGACGATGCGCCGCGCCAGCCCTTCGGCAATCGCCGTCTTGCCGACGCCGGGATCGCCGACGTAGAGCGGATTGTTCTTTGTGCGGCGGCAGAGAATCTGGATGGTGCGCTCGACCTCGGCCTCGCGGCCGATGAGCGGATCGATCTTGCCGTCCTTCGCCTTCTTGTTGAGATCGACGCAGAAGGATTCGAGCGCCTCGCCCGCCTTCTTGTCCTTTCCCCCGCCCTGGGACTGGCCCGACGAAGACGAGGACGATGACCGCTTACCGGTCTCCTCTTCCGAGGCGGCGCCGCGCACACGCCGGTCTTCGGACCGGCCGACCTTGGCGATGCCGTGGGAGATATAGTTGACCGCATCAAGGCGGGTCATCTCCTGCTCCTGCAGGAAGTAGACCGCGTGGCTTTCACGTTCCGAGAACAGGGCAACCAGGACATTGGCCCCCGTCACCTCTTCGCGCCCGGACGACTGGACATGGATGGCGGCGCGCTGCAGGACACGCTGGAAACCCGCCGTGGGCTTCGCGTCCTCCGGCCGGTCGAGGACGAGGCTTTCAAGTTCGTTATCGAGGTAGGTCTTGAGATCGTTGCGCAGGCGGTCGAGATCGACCCCGCAGGCCCGCATCACCGCCACCGCGTCCTGGTCCTCGACCAGTGCGAGCAAGAGATGCTCCAGCGTCGCGAATTCGTGTCGGCGTTCGTTGGCGAAGGCAAGAGCACGGTGCAGGGTCTGTTCTAGATTCCGCGAGAGCATGGGCTAATCCTTCTCAAGAATACATTGCAACGGATGCTGGTGTTTACGCGCAAAATCGACGACCTGCGTCACCTTCGATTCGGCGATCTCGTAAGGATAGACCCCGCAGATGCCGACGCCCCGACGATGGACGTGCAACATGATCTGCGTCGCATCTTCCTGCGACTTGTTGAAAAAGCGCTCGAGGACATGCACGACGAACTCCATCGGCGTGTAGTCGTCGTTGAGCATGAGAACCTTGTACATGGAAGGCTTCTGGGTTTTCGGGCGGGTGGCCGTAACAACCCCCGTCCCGGAGCCGCTGCCGCCGCCGGGTTGGCCGGGGTCCTCGTCCCCGCCGCCCGAAGTCGCGGGAATGACCCTGGCGGGGATGGGCGCCATGTTCCATATCAGCTCGTCTCGCATGTTCATGGGAACCGGAAGAGCTACGCGCCTAAAACCAGACTGTACTGACGCATCATAGGGCGATTCCTCGCCCCTTGTCACGCAACAGTGGCACGGGTGGTGCCTTGTACGCCAAATAACCACAGGATGAAGTGTACTCCTTATCTCTTAAAAGGGGATGAAGTTATCCTTGATGCCATCCGCCGTAATCACAAGCTGATAATGGCTCTGGGCATCCTTTTGCTCGTTATCGAGGCGATAATCCACCTCCCGCGGCGGGTTGAAGGCGATGCCGGTTTTATCCACAGCCATCAGGGCCTCGCGCAGTTTAACGCCTTCGAAGCGGAGCGACGGGTGCGCCCAGCCGTTGTAGCGGAATTTTCCCCCTTCGCAGCCCGCCGCCAGCCAGAAGAACCCCCAGGATTTGAGGCGGGTTCCCCGCGGCGGCGGGGTGGCGAAGCCGCTTGCATGCAGGGCATCGCGGATGGCACGAAACTCGCCCCGGCCGACCCGGCCGCGCTCGATCCGCCCGCGCCAGGGCGCCAGCGGATCGGACAGGGAAACGCCGCCCATGAGGTTGGCATCGCCCGATACCTGGATGACGAGATCCGCGCCGCCATCCGCGGTGGCGGTCAGGTCGTAGGTCCGCACCTGCTCATTCCAGTTGGCGTTATAGACGAGGCGATAGCGGTCAGGGCCGCCGGCCCGGCAATAGGACCTGATGTCGTCGCCGTTCAAATAGCTGAACCAGGCAAGGTTGCGCAGGATCGGATTCGACCTGTTTTCTTCGCTGTAAGTACAGCTGGCAACCAGCAGAACCAGCGCTGCAAGGGCAAAGTGGCGGAAAATCAACATTCGGGGCTCCCCCTCATCGGCGTCGGGAACACAGTGCCACGGGCCGGCTGAACGCGCACTGAACGTATTTTTTGGTGATACGTCGGCGGAGAGATCATGGTTTGAAAAATATTAATCCCTGCCCGCTATCCTGTGGACAGCGATTCTTGCATTATTTACAATGATTAACACGCCGTCCTTGCGACGGCATCAGACCGACGTGGGGGACCGATTGGTCACGGACTGTAATTTAGCCGCTCGAAAGGCCCGGTTTTTCGCCGATTTCGGCGCCTTTCACCAAGCCCGCCGCGCTGCCGCGGTGTTGGTGCTTCTCGTCCTTTCAGCGGCCTTTTTCAGCGCCCCGGCTGCGGCCAAATACGCAGCGGTCATCATGGACGCCCGCACCGGGAAGGTGCTCCATGCCGCCAACCCCGACGTTCGCCACTACCCGGCCTCGCTGACCAAGGTCATGACGCTGTTCCTCGCCTTCGACGCGATCAAGGCCGGCAAGCTGCGCATGGACGACAAGATCACCATCTCCCAGCGCGCCGCGCGTCAGCCGGCCTCCCGCCTCGGCCTCGAAGCTGGTGAAACCATCACCGTCCGTGATGCCGTGTCCGCGCTCATCGTCAAGTCGGCCAACGATATCGCGACCGCCATGGGCGAACATCTCGGCGGTACCGAGCGCAAGTTCGCTGTGATGATGAACGCGAAGGCCGAAGCTCTCGGCCTCGAAAACACCCATTTCCGCAATGCCTCCGGCCTGCCCCACCGCCAGCAGCTGACGACTGCCCGCGACTTCGCCCAACTGGTGCGTGCCCTGCAGGTGCAGCACCCTGAACACTACAAGCTGTTCTCGACCCGCTCCTTCACCTGGGACGGGCGCAAGCACGACAACCACAACAGACTGCTCGACCGCTACGAAGGCGCCGATGGTGTCAAGACGGGCTATATCCGGGCGTCGGGCTTCAACCTTGCAGCATCCGCCAGCCGCGCCGGTCACAGACTGATCGGCGTGGTGATGGGCACCTCTTCGCCCCAGGCGCGCGACCTGCACATGATGGGGCTGCTGGAACGCGCCTTCGAAAAAGCCACCGATGGCCGATACATCGCCTACGACTACGACCGCAACATCCAGGCCGACCCCTCCAAGCATCCGGCCAGCGCCAAGAAAAAGGTCGAACGCGCCAAGGGCGCGCGCGGCAACGCGCAGCTTGCCCGCCTGACGCCGCCCAAGCGCCCACAGGAACTGGCGCGGGCCACCGGCGAAGGCTCCGCCTACCAGCCGGAAATCCCCGCGGTGCCGGAAGCAAAACCCCTCAACTGGGAAATCCAGGTCGGCGCCTTTTCGCGCCTCGCGCCCGCGCACCTGACCGCTTCCCGGGCCATGCGCCGGTTGCCCAGCCTGCTGGCCCACGCGCGGGTCAACGTTGTCACCACCCGCGAGGACGGCAAGACCATCTACCGCGCGCGTCTTGGTGGCCTCGACGGCGACCGGGCAGAGCGTGCCTGCGAACTGCTGAAAGCCAAAAGCATGGAATGCAAGACCGTGCCGCCTGAGGGCTTCGCCGCAGCACCCGCAGCCGGGCAATAACGCGGCCTCAGAACCGCCGCCGGATCCGTCTCAGAAAAGCCGTCTTGAACCGCCGCCGCCAGGTATCGAGCGCAAAGGGAAGCATTCCAGCCCGCAGCCTGCGGCCGGGCAGGAAAACCCAGGCCGTATCCGTCCATTCATCCGACTGCACTGCGATTTGGACGAGGCGATAGCGCACCTCGAATGCCTTGAGCCGGCGCAGTACTTTGGTGTCGGCAACCTCGGTGACGATGCCCGGGGCCGCGCGGCCGGGCGCCCGCACCAGAACAGGATAGGGCTTGCCGCGGGCATAGACGGCCTGCCACCCCGGCGCCCGCGCCGAGCGAAGGGCAAGGCGCGCACCACCCTGCCCCGCAACATAGGCGAGCACATCTTCGTCACGCAGCGTCCCGTAAAAAAAGAGCCGCATGGGACGCATTGAATCAGAACTGGGGAGGGGCAACGCCGCTGGCATCGAGCTCGGCGACCAGCGCCGCCTTGAGGCGTTCGAGCCCCTCCGCGGTCTTCGATTCGCAGCGCGCCACCAGAACATCCTGGGTGTTGGACGCCCGCAGCAGCCACCAGCCGTCATCGGTCAGCACCCGCACGCCGTCGCAATCGTTGACATTTGCCTTGCGTGCGAGCAACCGCGCCTTGACCTCTTCCGCCACCTTGAACTTGCGGTCCTCGGCGCAGGGAAAGCGCAGTTCCGGCGTATTGATCACGACGGGCAGTTCATCGCGCAGTTCCGCCAGCGACTTGCCGGAGCGCGCAACGAAGGATACCAGCCGCACGGCAGCGTATAGCGCATCGTCGAAGCCGTAGTAGCGGTCGGCGAAGAAGATATGCCCGCTCATTTCGCCGGCGAAGGGAGCGCCCGTCTCGGCCATCTTCGACTTGATCAGCGAATGGCCGGTTTTCCACATCAGCGGCGTGCCGCCGATCCGGGTGATTTCGTCGAACAGGACCTGGCTCGCCTTGACGTCGGCGATGATCGTGGCGCCGGGCTTGGCCGCCACGACGTCACGGGCGAGAAGCGCCATCATCTGGTCGCCCCACAGGATGCGACCCTTGCCGTCGACCACGCCGATGCGGTCGCCGTCGCCGTCGAAAGCGATGCCGAGGTCGAGCTTTTCCTTCGCCACGGCGGCGATCAGGTGCTCGAGGTTCTTCGGCACCGTCGGGTCGGGATGGTGGTTCGGAAATTCGCCATCGACGGTTTCAAACAGCAGAACGTGACGGCCGGGAAGCTTCTCCGTCAGGGCCTTCATCGCCGGACCGGCGGCGCCGTTGCCTGCGTCCCAGCCGATGGCAAGCGGCACCTTGCCGTCGTAGTCCTGGGCGAGCCGTGCGACATAGGCATCGAACACCGCCTGGTCGCGCACTGAACCCTTGCCCGAGGCGTAGTCGCCCGCAGCCGCGATGGCACCCAGCGCCAGAATGTCTGCGCCGTAGAAGGCCTTGCCGAAGGCCATGAACTTGAAGCCGTTGTAGCGCGGCGGATTGTGCGAACCGGTGACCTGGATGCCGCCGTCGCTTTTGCCCGACACCGTCGCGTAATAGAGCATCGGCGTCGGCCCTTCGCCGACGCGCACGACGTCCATGCCGCCTGCCGTCAGGCCTTCGACCAGCGCCGCTTCGAGCACCGGCGAAGACTTGCGCCCGTCGCGCCCGGCATGAACGGTCTTGCCGCCCTTTTTCGCCAGCCAGGTGGCGAAAGCCCGGCCGAGCGCGCGGGCGTCGGCCTCGGTCAGGTCCTTGCCGACAGTGCCGCGAACGTCATATTCGCGCAGGATGGTCGGATCCAATTTATGACCCGTCATGGCATTACTCCTTTTGGCCCGGCGTCGGCCGGCCGATGCTGAAATAGCGAATGCCCGCCGCGGTCATGTCCTCGGGGCGGAATACGTTGCGCAGATCGACGACCACCGGCGCCCGAAGTGCCGATTTGATCGCGTCCGTATCAAGGGCGCGGAACTGGTTCCATTCCGTCAGGATCACGAGACAGTCGGCCCTCGCCATCGCGGCCTCGATGCCGTCGGCATAATCGAGACCCGACAGCAACTTGCGCGCTTCGTTCATGCCTTCCGGATCGTAGGCGCGAACCTTTGCTCCAGCCGCGAGCAGTGCCGGCACGATGTCGAGCGCCGGGCTTTCCCGCATGTCGTCGGTATTGGGCTTGAAGGTCAGGCCCAGCACGGCGATGGTCTTGCCCCTTGCATCGCCGCCGACGGCGCGGATGATCTTCTGGGCCATGGCATGCTTGCGGGCATCGTTGGAGACCACGACATTTTCAACGATCGAGACCGGCGCCCCCGCGTCGCGCGCCGTCTTGACCAGCGCCAGCGTGTCCTTGGGAAAGCACGACCCGCCGTAGCCCGGCCCGGGGTGCAGGAACTTGCGACCGATGCGGCCATCGAGGCCCATGCCGCGCGCGACATCGGTAACGTCGGCCCCCACCGCTTCGCACAGATCCGCCATCTGGTTGATGAAGGTGATCTTGGTGGCGAGAAAGGCGTTGGTCGCGTACTTGATCAGCTCGGCGGTTTCCCGGCTGGTATAGACGATCGGCGTCTCCAGCAGGTTGAGCGGCCGGTAAAGACGGCCCAGAACCTCGCGTGCGCGGTCCGAATCGGCGCCGATCACGACGCGGTCGGGGCGCATGAAATCGCCAATGGCCGAACCCTCGCGCAGGAATTCGGGGTTCGACGCGACGTCGAAATCGGCGTCAGGGCGGGTCTTGGCGATGATCCGCGAAACCTCGCGCCCCGTTCCGACCGGCACCGTCGACTTGGTCACCACCACCGTATAGCCGTCGATGGCCCGGGCGATCTCCTCGGCAGCAGCGTAAACGTAGCTCAGGTCCGCGTGACCGTCGCCGCGACGGCTCGGCGTGCCAACGGCAATGAACACGACATCGGCTGCCTTGACCGCGGCGCCAAGGTCGGTGGTGAAGGACAGGCGCCCCGCCTTGACGTTCTCGGTCACGAGATCGTCAAGGCCCGGTTCGAAAATCGGGATCTGCCCCTGTTCAAGGCGCGCGATCTTGGCTTCGTCCTTGTCGACGCAGGTGACGTCGAAGCCGAATTCGGCGAAGCACGCCCCGGAAACGAGGCCAACATAGCCGCTGCCGATCATAGCGATACGCATGGTTTTTTCTCCGTAACGCCGGGCCTATTCGGCGCTGGTCCGGCGCATGTAATCGCGAAGGCGATCGCGCATGGCGTCGTCCTTCATGGCGAAGGCAAGTTGTGCCTCGACGAAACCGACGCGCGAACCGCAATCGTAGCGATGCCCGCCGCAGCGCAAGCCGTGGAAGGGCGCATGGCCGATCATCTTGGCCATGGCGTCGGTCAGCTGGATTTCCCCGCCCGCGCCGCGCTGGCGCAGGGCAAGGTGCTCGAATACCTCGGGCAGCAGGACATAGCGGCCGATCACGGTCAGGGTGGAAGGCGCCTTTTCCGGCTCGGGCTTTTCGACCAGCCCCTTCACTTCCGCCATGTGGCCGTCATCGACACCGACATCGAGCACGCCGTAGCGGCGGGTCAGTTCGCGCGGCACTTCCTCGACCGCAACGACGTTGCCGCCGGTCTTGCCGTGCAGCGCCACCATCTGCGCCAGCGCCGGCGGATTACAGTCCATCAGGTCGTCGGGCAGCAGCACCGCGAAGGGCTCGTCGCCGATGAGATCGCGCGCGCAATTGACCGCATGGCCGAGGCCGAGCGGCCGGTCCTGATGGACGCAATGAACGGAGCCGCGCGGCGGCTCCATCTCGCGCAGCATGGTGACGAGCTTCGGGTCCTTGGCGTTGAGTTCCGCCTCGAGCGACGCAACCAGTTCGAAATGCGCCCGCAGCATCGGCTCGTTGCGCGGACCGGTGATGAAAATGAAGGTATCGATGCCGGCGGCACGGGCTTCCGACACGGCATAGTCTATCAGCGGCCGGTCGACGACCGGCAGCATTTCCTTGGGCACCGCCTTGGTCGCCGGAAGGAAGCGGGTGCCAAGCCCCGCCACCGGAAATATCGCCTTGCGAACGGCTTTCGCCATGATGTGCTGCGTTCCTTATTCGTCCCCGGGTCCCCGCCGGGCGCGGTCTTTGTGCCACAGCGCCCGCCCCCCGGCAAGACCGCCCCGTCAGCCCCGCTTGAGGAGCACGTCCTTGGCCTGATTGAGCTTTGCCGCCAGATAGGTGGACCCGCCCCGGTCCGGGTGGAGCTTGGCCATCAGGCGGCGGTGGGCCTCCTTGATCTCGGCGGTTTTGGCCCCCGGGGCGAGGCCGAGGACGTCGAGGGCCTCTTCCTCGCTCATGCCCGAAGGTGGTGCCGGCCGCCGGGGCGGAGGCTCCGCCCCCGTCCCGCCCTGGCGCCAGTCGGGCCCGTGCACGCGGTCGAGGTAGGCCTCGAGCACACCCGCCGAGTCGGCATCGTCGGCCACCTCGTCGAGCAACTCCCGCAATTCCTCAACCGACATCCCGGCAAGGCCGCGCCCAGCGAAGCGGCCGCGCTGGACCGTGCCGCGCATGGCACCGCTGTCATGGTCGAGCTCCATGTTCAGCCAGCCTGTATTGATCGTCGACCGCCCGCCCGCCGCCGGACCCCGCGCATTGCGCTGGCGAATCCGGGCTGAGCGCCAATGGAAAAAGAACGGCAAGGCCAGCGGCAGGACATAGAGCGCCCACTGCACGCGGTCGGTGGCGATGATCAGCCCGCCGAAGCCGAGCGCGACGATCACGGCCACGACCTTTACCGCCCAGACCAGCAGGCGCGGATCGGCATTGACGATCCAGCGCGCCAGCAGCAACAGGCCGATCAGGAGTCCGATCCCAAGAACGAAATACGCGATCATCAGCTACTTCATCTCGTTGGTCAGCAGGCGCACGACGCCGCTGCGGTTGCCGGAATAATCGAGAAGCGCCTTGCGCCCACCCGCGGCATAGACGGCCACCGCCGAAAGCAGGTCCTTGAGCTGCTCCGCCGATCCCGCGTCGAAACGGCAATAGGCGCCCTTGGTCAGCTTGGCGATCTGGCGAAAGCCACGCTCGGCGACGGGATCGCCGCCTTCGTGGAAGATGAATGCCGGAACGCCGAGAAGCCCCAGTTCGCCCGCCGCATGACAAAGGTCATCGACCGGCTCTTCCATCGCGTCACCGACAAAGACCAGCGCATTGACCTTCTTCTTGCGGGTCTCGCTCGCGGCGTGGCTAAGCACGCGGCCGATCTGGGTATGCCCTCCGAGACAGCGCACCGCCGTCATGCGGCGGACGAGATCGGCGGAATTGCTCACCCAAGGGCTCGCCTTGCATTCGTTGTAGCCGCGATAGAAGACGAGCTGGACCTCCAGACCGCCCAGCGTATCGGTGGCGGTGAACATGTCGCCCTGGATTGCACAGGCGCGGTCCCAGGTCGGTTCCCTGCTGGCAGTGGCATCCATGGCAAACATCAGTCGGCCACGGGTACCGGCCGCGCGCGGCGGCGCGGCAGCGACCTGATTGAGGAAGCGCTCTACGTCCGCCGACCGGCGCTCTGCCGGCGCCTTCGCGCCGGAGGAGCGAATATCGCGTTTGCCACTCATGACGTCATGATACGCAATCCGGCCCGTCCAAGGTAGCCGCCAAATCCCAGATTCATTGGGGACTTTCCATGCCTCCGGGGCTGGATTAGTTTGGACCCCGGCCGTACCGGCGGCCCGTCAGGCCCCATAATCAAGCAAAACCGGGAGAGGGAACTTGTCCGAGACCGAGCGCAACGAGGCGCCGCGGCAGGCCGAATCCGGCCCTTCGCGGATCGCGCTGTACACCGCCTTTGGCGTCGGGCTGACCGCCAATTCCGTGGCGCTGATGGTTAAGGTCGTGTTTGCGCTCTGGGCGGTGCATCTGCACATGTCACCGAGCGAATTCGGCCTTGCCTCCTCGGCCGGGGCGCTGCTGCCATTCCTGCTCTCGATCCACGGCGGCGTGCTGATGGACCGGCTCGGCATCCGGCGCGTGACGCTTGCCTACGTCATCACCACGGCGCTGGCGGTACCGCTCTATCCCGTGCTGCCCTTCTTCTGGGCGATCATCGTCCTGCAACTCATCACCGGGCTTACCTCCAACATGGGATGGGTCGGCGCCCAGGCGCTGATCTGCAACCTGTCCTCGGGACGCACGGCCCTGATCGCCCAGTTCTCGGTGGCGGGAAAACTCGGCACCCTCATCGCCCCGATTGCCGTCGGCGCCGCCTGGGACATCGGCGGGCCGTGGGGCGCCTTCGGCCTGGTGACGGTGGCATCCTGGGTCGTGGTGGCGGCGCTGTGGATCGCGCCGACCGATCCCGATACCACGCCACGCCCGACGGCGCGCGACGTCGTGCGCGAGTTGACTCCGAAAATGTCGGATTACATCCGCGCCTTTTCCCTGATCGCCATACCGACGGTTGCCTTCGTCGTGGTGATGAGCGCGCTGCGCATTTCCTCGACCGCCGTGCAGACATCCTTCTATGTTGTCTACCTGCGCGACATCGGCATGATCGGCACGCTGGTCGGCGTGCTGGTCGCCCTGTCGGAAGGCGCAGGGCTTCTGGGCGCCCTGATGGCCGCCTTCTGGGAAAAATACCTGAAGCCCCATTGGGTATTCATTGCCTTCGTCGGCATGTCGCTGCTCTTCGTCTCCATCACGCCGCTGCTCGGCGGTGTTTTCGCCCTGCTCGCCATCGCCACTTTCCTGCGCGGCTACGGCCAGGGGCTGAGCCAGCCGGTGATGTTCGGCATCCTTTCGCGCGCGGTCGGGCGCAACGAACAAGGCACCTCCATCGGCCTGCGCACGACGTCGAACCGTTTCGCAACGATGATCGTGCCGGGCGTCATGGGGCTGGTGGCCGAAGCCGTCGGCGTCGAGGAGAGCTTCTACTGGATCGGCGGTAGCCTGATCGCGATGACGCTCTGCGTCGCGCTCTTCGTGCGACGCATTCCGGGATTCAAGTCCTGATCATGGCCGAGGCGCCCGCCAGTCCGCCCCGCCGCGCTCTTCTTCTGAGCTACGGTTCCGGCCTGCTCGCGCTTGGCCTGATGGATGCTTACGTGTTCATCATTCCATTGTGGGCGGTGCTGATCGGCGCCAACGCGACAGAAGTGGGCCTCTTGGTCGGCGCGCGCTCGTTGCTGCCGGGCCTCCTTGCCATTCACGGCGGCGCGCTGATCGACCGTTATGGGCCGCGGCGCATCATGATTGTCTTCGTCGTCGTGATCATCGTCATGGCACCGCTCTATCCGCTGCTGCCATGGTTCGTGCCGCTCCTGATCATGCAGACGATCATCGGGCTGGCGCTGACCATGCAATGGGTCGGCGCACAGACCACCATCGCCCACCTGTCGAAGGGCGAAACCGGCTACATCGGCTATTTCTCCTTCGCCACCCGTATCGGCACTTTCGTCGCACCAATCATCTTCGGCCTGCTGTGGGACTTCACCAATCCGACCGTCTGCTTCGTGGGCGTGTCCCTGTGGGCGGCGCTGATGCTGGGCCTCACCCTTTCCATTTCCGGCGACGGCCCCAGACGGGCAAGCGAAGCGCCCGTTGGCCCGCGCTCCATCGCGGGTATGATTCGCACGGTCATGCCGAAATGGTCGGACTACCGGGAGACCATCGCGCTCTGCGCCATCCCGGCCATCGCCATATCCATCGGCGCGTGTTTCCTGCGCAACTCCACATCCAGCATTCAAAGTTCTATCTACGTCGTCTACCTGACCGAGATCGGCATCACTGGCACCGTCATCGGCGTGCTGTTCGCAGCCATCGAAGGGGCAAGCAGCATCGGCTCGCTGGTCGCCGGGCGGGCCTCGAAACTGCTGCCGCCCTTCGTCATGCTGATCGGCACCACCGCCGCAGCCATCGCCCTGATCGCGATAACCCCCCTGCTCGGCGGCATCGTCGTACTTCTGTTCGTGGCCCAGGCCCTGCGCGGGGTCATCCAGGGCATCAACCAGCCGGTGATGTTTTCGGTCCAGGCGAAGGCGGTGCCGCCCGAGCGCCAGGGGGCGACGGTTGCGCTCCGCGTCACGGTCAATCGCGTATCGTCGATCATCATTCCTCCGGTCATGGGCATCATCGCCGATGCCGCGGGCATCGGGTCGAGCTTCCTGATCCTCGGCGGCGTGCTGCTGGCGGGTACTGCCGTACTGTGGCTCTACGCCCGCCGCATGCCCGAGGCGGCGGCAACATGAGCGACACACGCCCGCAGATCCCGCGCCGCGCCCTGTGGCCGGTTCTGGGCACCGGGCTCGCCACCAACCTCTATGCCGACTTCATGCTGGTGGTGGTGCCGCTGTGGGCGCTCAAGCTCGGCGCGACGCCATCGCAGATCGGCATCATGATCGGGGCACGCTCGATCCTGCCGTTCCTGCTGTCGATCCACGGCGGCGTACTAATGGACCGGCTGGGGACGCGGCGCATGATGCTGCTGTTTACCGGCCTCACGGCAGGGCTGATCCCGCTCTATCCATTTGCCACGTGGTTCCCGATGCTCGTCGCACTCCAGATGCTGACGGGTCTTTTTTCCAACATGCACTGGGTCGGCGCGCAGACGCTGATCGCGCGCATGGGCAAGGGCGATGCCCATTATCTCGGGATTTTTGCCTTCATCTCGCGGGTGGGGTCCATCGGCGGGCCCGTCGTCATCGGCCTGATCTGGGATTTCACCGGCGTATGGGGCGGCTTCGCCGCCTGCTTCGCCGTATCGCTCGCCATGTGGGCAACCGTCGTTGCCGTGCCTGGATGGGGCGAGCACGGCAGCACCGCCGAGGCCGAAGCCTTCGCCCGCGCGCGCACCGCCAGTCCGCCGCCCCCCTTCGGCTGGCGCGATGCCTTGCCGCGTATCGGCGATTACATCGCCTGCGTGCACCTGCTGGCCATCCCGGCGGTCATGCTGGGCATCGCCGTGGCGCTGCTGCGCCATACGCCCTCCACCATCCAGGCGTCGTTCTACATCACCTACCTGAAGGACATCGGCCTGACCGCGACCCTGATCGGCGTGCTGATCGGCTGCGCCGAGGTGCCAAGCGCCTTCGGCTCCCTTTTCGCCGCGCCCGCCATGCGCCGTGTGCCGGTCCATTGGTTGCTGGTCGGGCTGACGGCGCTGACCATCGCGCTGATGGCGATCACGCCGCTGCTCGGCGGCGTCTTTGCCTTCCTGGCCGCAGCCCAGATCCTGCGCGGCCTCGGCCACGGGCTGCTGCACCCGGCCGCCTTTTCGGTCATTGCCAAGGCGCTGCCCGCCGATGCCCAGGCCCGCGGCGTAGCGCTCAGGACCACTGGCAACCGCCTGGGCGCGCTTCTTCTGCCCATCGTCATGGGCTTCGTCGCCGAGGTGGTGGGTGTCGAGGCGAGCTTCCTGATCATCGGCGCCGGCCTGCTCGGCATCGTCGTGGTGATTGCCGTGTGGTCCGCGCGCAATCCCGCCTTCCGCAGCGTCTCCTGATGCCCGCACCGCTGCCTTTGCCATACCGGCAAAGGGGCTTTAGATTGACCCCAGCGCCGGAGCCAACCGGCACCGCGGGCGGTCGACAGCCCCGCAGGAAAAGAGGAAGCCCATGTCCCCTTCGGGTCAGCCCGCCATGAAGCGGGCCGAGATATTCACCTATGCCACAGGCACGCTGAACGACGCCCAGACGGAGCTCGTCAGCTTCATCATTCCGCTGTACGCGGTGGCGCTCGGCTTCGGGCCGCTGGAGCTTGGCATTCTGGTCAGCGCCAAGTCGATTCTGCCCTCGATCCTGTCCATTCACGGCGGCGTGCTGATGGACCGCTTTGGTACGCGGCTGGTCATGCTGATGCTGGGCGCCGCCTGCACCGTGATGCCGCCGCTCTTCATCGTCGCCAGCTGGTTTCCGACCCTGCTGCTTCTGCAGATGGCGCTCGGCATGGCGCAGTCCTTCGGCTGGATCGGCGCGCAGGCGCTGGCCGTTGTCGTCGGCAAGGACAATCCGCGCGTGCTCGACCGCTTTTCCTTTTTTGCCCGCGTCGGCGTGATGATCGCACCGACATTGGCAGGCGTCATGTGGGACTTCCTGCCCCACTGGATTTCCTTCGCCGTCATCGGCGCGGCGGGCGGCGCCTTCTGGCTGGCGATCCGCGCCATTCCACCCAAGGCCGTCGGCGAAGACCGCGCGACCGACGCCCCCCGCCCGCCCTTTCGCCTGCGCGACATCATGCCGCGGCTCAGCGATTATATCGGTGCCATCGGGTTGATGGCCGTACCCATCGTCGCCTTCGTCGTCGTGGTGTCGTCGGTGCGCATCGGCTCGGCGCTGATGCAGCAATCTTTCTATATCGTCTACCTGAAGGAAATCGGCCTGCAGGCGACCTTCATCGGGCTGTTTGTCACCTTGTCGCAGATGATGGCGGCGGCGGGCACGCTTTCGGGCGCTTGGATGTCGCGCTTCGTGCCCCCGCACTGGGTGTTTCTCGGCACCGTGACATTGTCGGTAATCCTGATCTACGCCACGCCCCTGTTCGGTTCCGCCCTGTTCGTGCTGGCGATCGCCATCGCGGTGCGCGGCTTCGCCCAAGGGGCGAGCCAGCCGGTCATGTACACCATCCTGTCGCGCGCGGCATCGCGGGAAACCCAGGCGACCGCCATCGGGCTGCGCGCCACCGGCAACCGTGTCGCTGGCATTACCTTGCCCATCCTGATGGGCGCGGTGGCGGAAACATGGGGGCTGGCCGCGACGTTCTTCGTCACCGGCGGGTTGCTGCTGCTGATCCTTGCCGGCAGCGCCATTGCCATCGTTCGCCAGAAGCGCGACGAGACAGCATCATGAGCGCGCCGACGACGGCCGATCAGGACCCCGCGCCCGAGGTGCCGCGCCGCCTTGAAATGGCGGTCTATGGCGCGGCGACGTTCTCGAATTCGCTCGGCTACATGATGATGGTGGTGCTGCCGCTGTGGGCGCTGACGCTCGGTGTATCGCCGCTGATGGTCGGCATCATCCTTGGTGCGCGCCATGCCCTGGTGCTGCTCTATTCGATTCACGGCGGGGCGATGATGGATCGCCTCGACGTGCGCCGGGTGATGATCGCCTTCGCCGGCTTCGGCGTCCTGCTGCCGCTCCTGTTCCCGATCACGCCTTGGATCTGGGCCATCATCATCCTGCAGATGATCGGCGGCTATTGCTCGGCGACCGGCTGGATGGGCGCGCAGGCGATCATCGGACAGGTCATGCGCGGCAGCGCCGTTCACACCGGACGCATGGCCTTCGTCGTGCGTATCGGCGCCCTGATCGGCCCGCCGCTCGCAGGCGCCGCGTGGGATTTCGGTGGTCCCTGGGCGGCCTTCGGCACGCTCTCGGCATGGGGGCTCGGCATGCTGCTCTGCTGCTTCGCCCTGCCCCCGGTTCAGCAGGAAGGCGATACCGGCCCGCGCCCGCGCCCCCGCGTCGCCGACCTGATGCCGAGGCTTTCCGATTATCTGATCGCCTTCCGCATGCTCGTCGTACCGCTGGTCGCCGTGGTGATGGCGGTCTCGGTGCTGCGCATCGCCGGATTCAGCATCCAGTCGTCTTTCTACGCGGTCTACCTCGAAGGCCGCGGCTACAACGGCACCGCCATCGGCGTGCTGCTTGCGGCCTATTCGCTGTTCGGCGGCGGACTGTCACTCGCCGTGGGCCCGCTAACCCGCCGCTTCGCGCCGCTGTGGCTGCTGATCTTCGTCATCGGCGGATCGGCGGTGGCGATTGCGCTGACGCCTGCGCTCGGCAGCTACTGGCTTCTGCTGCTGGCCGCCGCCGTCAATGGCGGCTGCTACGGCCTCAGCCAGCCGCTGGTGATCTCCATCACCTCCCGGGTCGTCGGCCGCGGCGAGCAGGGCAAGGCCGTCGGCCTGCGCACCACCGCCAACCGGCTGGCGGCGACCTTCCTGCCGGTGATCATGGGTGCCGTGGTGCAGGGCGTTGGGCTGGAAGCGAGCTTCTATATCACCGGCGGCGCCGTCGTTGCCTTGCTGGCCCTGGTCGCGCTGGGCGCCCGGCTGGTGACGAGCCCCGCCGACAGGATGCCCGGAAACGGTCTGCCCAAAGGCTGAGGCACCCTTCCTTGACCCTCGGCCCGGACGGCCCCTACACTTTCGGGCAGGAACGAGGGACCGACCCTGGAACGAACCGACTGCATCGTCATTGGCGCAGGCGTGGTGGGACTTGCCACGGCGAGGGCGCTTGCGCGCACGGGCCGCGAGGTGGTGATCCTCGAGGCCGAGGCCGCCCCCGGCCAGCACACTTCGTCACGCAATACCGGATGCATCCATGCCGGCATGGGCTATGTGCCGGGCAGCCTGAAATCGCGCCTGGCACTTCGCGGCAAGGAACTGATGTATGCCTTCTGCGGCGAACACGGCGTCGCGCACCGGCGCTGCGGCAAGCTGGTCGTTGCGACCGAGCCCGAACAAATTCCCGGCCTGCACGCAATGATGAAACAGGCCGAGGCCAACGGCCTGTTCGACATGCGCATGCTCGATCCGGCCGAGGTGCGCGAGATGGAACCGGAACTGCGCTTTGCCGCCGCGGCCCATTCGCCGTCATCGGGCATCGTCGATCAGCATGACCTGATGCAGGCAATCCTTGGCGATGCCGAAGCACATGGCGCGGTGCTGGCGCTCAACGCGCCGGTCGTCGGCGGGCGCGCCACCGGCGACGGCATCGAGATCACCACGGGCGGCAAGGACCCGACCACCATCCGCGCGAGCATGGTCGTCAATGCTGCAGGTCTCGGCGCGCAGAAAGTCGCCCGCGCCATCGACGGCGTGCGCCCCGAAAGCGTCCCCGGACAGGTGCTGACACGCGGCTGCTATTTCGTGCTGCGCCGGCGCTCGCCGTTTTCCCGCCTGATCTACCCGCTGCCCGAGCTTGGCCATGCCGCGGTTCATGTCAGCCTCGACCTTGCGGGGCAGTCGCGTTTCGGCCCGGATACCGAACCGGTCGATCGCATCGATTACACCGTCGATCCGGGCCGTGCCGCGTTCTTCTACGAGGCGGCGCGCAGCTTCTGGCCCGGGCTGCAGGACGGCGACCTGGTGCCGGGCTACGCCGGAATTCGCCCGAAGCTCAACAAGGAGCGCGCCTCGCTCAACGATTTCGTCGTACAGGGCGCCGATACACACGGCGTCGAAGGGCTGGTGTCCCTCTACGGGATCGAAAGCCCGGGACTGACGTCCTCGCTCGCCATCGGCGAATACGTCACCCGGCAACTGGGCGCGGCGTGAGGCGGCGATGGCGGAGATGCTCTACCTCGTCGTCGGCCTGATGATCTTGATGGCGGCGATCCCTCTTCTGGGGGTGTTGGCACTCGCGCTCGCCATCGCCAAGCGCTTCTTCATGCGGTTCAACGATGCCGTCGACCGTCTTCGCTTCCGCGTGCGGCTCGGCGGTAACATCGCCTATTTCATCGCGGCGCTGAATGCGCTCGCCGTCCTCTACTACTTTCTCTCGGCGGGCCTGCCCGTTGGCGCGCGCTTCGGCCGGTGGCTGGGCGAAGCTGCCCAGCGCCTGCCCGAAGGCTGGTATCTGGCGACCTGCTTCGCCTTCCTGATCGCAGGCTTCCTTGTCAAGGTGACGCGCTCCGCCTATCTCGCCGGGTTCCTGCTGGCGCTCTTCGCCGTTCAGGTCGCCATCGAAATGGCGCCGACGGTCTTTGCCCTGGCGCGCGATCCCGGCCTGTTCGCCCGCTTCTTTGCCGAGATATCGAGGCTGCGTTCGGCTTACGCCGATGTCGGCGGCATCCCCGGCACGGTCATGGGCACGGTGCTTGCCGGCATCGTCTACGGCGCGGCCGTGCAGTTCGCCTATTACCTGCTGGCAACGGCGGGGCTCGTCATCGCCCTGACCGCGACGCTGCGCCTCAGGCGCTTCAACATCCGGCGCTTCCGCGCACCGGCGCCGTAAGGGGGCCTGCCGATGATCGAACTGGCACTTTCGGCCTTTGTGACGTTGTTCGTCGTCCTTGACCCGCCGGGCATGGCCCCGATCTTCGCCGGACTCACGGCGAACGAAACCGATGCCTCCCGGCGCCGGCTCGCGTTGCGAGCCACGGTGACCGCCGGCGTGATCCTGATCGCTTTCGCTTTCGTCGGCGAATGGGTCCTGCGCATGCTGGGCGTGACCATCGAAGCCTTTCGCATCGCGGGCGGGCTTCTCTTGTTCATGGTCGCCGTCGACATGCTGTTTGCCCACGAAACGCCGCTGCGGCGCACCACGGCAGTCGAAGAAGAGGAAGCCATCCAGCGCCAGGACATTTCGGTCTTCCCCCTCGCCATTCCGCTGATCGCGGGACCAGGTGCCATGACCACCGTTGTCCTGCTGATGCAGCAGGCCGCGGGCGAGCCATTGCGCCAGGCAATGACCATCGGCATCCTCGCGCTGGTGCTGGTTCTCGTCCTGATCGGGTTATTGGCGGCGGTGAGGCTGGTGCGCGTCATCGGCGTCACCGGCACCAACGTGATCACGCGGGTATTGGGATTGATCCTGGGCGCGTTGGCCGTTCAATACGTGATCGACGGTGTGCTGACGATCCTCGGTACGGACTGAAATCAGGCGCGGATATCGACCTTCTCACGCGGCTGGGGAGCAGCCTCGCCGCCGCTGTCTGAAGTCGACTCGCCGCCCTTCGAGGCGGGCAGGCTTTCGAGCATGGCCCTGGCGGTGGTCGCCGCCTCGGGCACAAGGCTGTAGCCCGCATCGCTCGCAATATCCTGGCTGATCCCGCGCGCACGGTCAGCCGTGGCACGCAATTCCAGGTAGCTCGAACGCACCGAACCGCTTTCCGCGGATACGCGGCTTCCGACGTCGGCCGCCGCATCGGCACGGCCAGCAGCAGCCCGCAGCGCCCCGGCAATTCCGGCGGCGGCATCAATCGCCGTATCGACGAGGGTATCGGTTGCCGTCGCGCCGGCCCCGGTCAGCAGCGATGCGCTTTCCAGGCCGGACGCCAGCCCCGCCGCCGTTGCCTTGGCGATGGAAACCGTGGCCTTCGCGCCATCGCCATCGGATGACCCGATGGTGAAAGTGAAACTGCGCGATGCGCCGCCATCGCCGTCCAGAATCTTGACGCCGCCGTAAGTCGTGCGATCGACGATGGCCCCGATCTCGGTTCGTAACGCTTCGAAGGCATCTTGCAGCATGGCACGGTCACGGGCCGACATGTCGGTATCGGCTGCGGCCTCGGACAGCACCTTCATGTCGGCAAGTACGGCAGCGATGGCATCGACCCCGGACTCGGCGGTGGAAAGCAGGCTTTGTGCCGTTGCCGTACCGGCCGCGGCGCCCTTGGCCGCGCCCATGGCGAGGGCAAGGCGCCCGGCCGGGGCGAGCCCCTGCGAGTCACGACTGAGACTCTGCGTCGGCACGAAGGCGCCCGCGGCACGGGCGCTCGATTGCGCACGTGCCAAGGCAGGCGATTGGGTCGCGGTGCCGCTGTATCCGGTATTGAGCTCGACGATCATGGCCCTGGCAAAATCGGTTCAGCCCAAGCCGCAGCACGGATCGGGCACGGGGCAAAGATAACCGCTTCACCGTCGAGAGTTTTTAACGCCCGCGATCTTTCGCGGAACATTTGTCTAAAATTTTAGTGACCCTGCCTAGAGCAGGCCCAGTTCCCTGAGCTCCCGCGCCATCTCGGCGGGCAGCCGGTCGGCCCCCTTGGCCTTGCCGTGGGCGGGGGCATCCTTGAGATCAGGCGGGGCATCTTCGGCCTTCAGATAACGCCAGCCCTGCATTGCCCGGTGGGCCACCGGCACGGTGCGGATGATTTCCGCGGCAAGACGGATCGCGCAGCGCTTGCGCTGTTTGCCCGGGCGGATGCGCTCCTCGAAGCCGAGGATGCGCTGACGGGCGACGATTTCGCCACGGATGATCCAGTACATGGATCCCCCATCGACAACCTCGTCCGCCTGACGGGGAAAATTGCGGGTGAAGTGAAAGGTGCCCGCGCCCTCGCCGTTGGCCTTGCGCTCGGCGCGACGCTGCTTCTGCACCCGCGCAAGGTCGGCTACGGATTCGATTCCGACAGCCATCTTGAGCAGGTGCAGCGCCACGGGACCCGTCCCCGGCGATCAGCCGTTCTTGGAGATGATATTGAGAAGTGCCTGGCGGCCCTTGGCAATCTCGTTCATGGCGCGGTCGATGGCCTTGGGCAGTTCGGCCGGGTCTTCCACCCGCTCGCCGTAGCCGTCGGCCACCTGCACAACCTTTTCGTAGGCCGTACCCGGCTGGAAATAGGTGAGCGGCTCCCAGTTCGACTTGGCGGAGAATCCGTCGGGATAGACCTCGCGGGTGTTGCGGCGCACGGCGTTCCACATGGAGTTGTTGAACACCATGAACAGGATCGGCAGCTTTTCGGCGCTGGCGACGTAATGGGCCGACACCGGGTTGCCGAACATGTAGGCGCCGTCGCCGGTGGTGCAGAAAATCTGCCGGTCGCGCGACGCGATCTTCATGCCGCAGGCGGTGCCGAGACTCCAGCCGAGGCCGCCACCGTAGCCCAGCGAGTAGAACGTGCCGGGCTTGCTGAAGTTCATGTAGGCGGGCGAAATCTGGCTTTCCTTGATGACGATGTCATCAGGGCCTTTCACCTGGTCGATGCAGTGTGACACCCAGGCCGGATGGATCGGGCTGTCGGTGCGTGCCTTTTCAAGGGTGGCGCGCTTCTGCTCGGCCTGCTTGGCCTGAAGCTCGGCCATGCGCTTGCGCCGCGCATCGATTCGCGACGCCGCACCCTTCTGCTCGGCCTCGAGCGCGGAATCGAGCGCACGCAGGGTCCACTTGAGAAGCCCCGTGATGGCAACGTCGGAGCGGAAGCCGCGGATCGGGTAGGACGCGAACAGCGGATCGGCGCCAAGATGGATGATCTTGCAATCGACCTTCGGCGCCGTCTTCGCCGGAATCCACGGCACGTCGCAGTCGGCGACGATGATGACGTCGGCATCAGCCACGAAGTTGTCGGGGTTATGGCCCGCGTTCATCGGATGATCCGATTCAAGGCACATGTAGCGCGGCTTGCGCTGGGTCACCGGGATGGCAAAACGATTGGCGAGGCTGCCGAGCGCCGCCACGTCTTCGTCGTCAGCGCCGGCGCTTGCCGTGATGATGAGCGGGTTCTCTGCCTTGGCGATGATGGCGGCGGCACGGGCAACGGCCTCGGGATCGGGCGCCGGCGGCGACGCATGGGCATGGCGCGAGGGCGAATCATAGGAGAAGTTGCTGACCGGCGCGGCCAGTACTTCGCGCGGCAGGGTCAGGTAAACGGGCCCGCGCGGATAGCCCATCATCGAGTTGAGCGCGCGATCCACCGTGGTTTCCAGAACCTCGGCATTGGGCAGTTCATAGTCCCACTTGACCACTTCGCGGACCATGGCGCGCTGGTCGAACATTTCCTGCGGCCAGTGAATTTCACCGGTGCGCGCGCCCGTCAGCGTCGCCGATTCGGAGAACGGCGTGCGGCCGGCCGAAAACAGGATCGGCACGTTGCCGCGATAGGCGTTGATCAGCATGCACATGGCGTTCGCCGTGCCGACGTTGACATGGACCATCACCGCCTGGGGGCGGCCGGTGCGGGCGTAGTAACCCTGCGCCATCGCCATCGCCACGTTTTCGTGCGGGCAGGTGATCGGCTCGGGCACCTTGACGCCGCCGGCGCGCAGTTTCGAATAGGCCTCGATCAGCGGGGCAAAGTCGGTGCCCGCATTGCCGAACAGGTAGTCGATGCCGCGGTCGGCAAGGAGCTGGAGATAGGCTTCCGCAACGGAGCCCGAGGCGATGGTCTTTGTGGACATTGGAACTCCCTGATTGGGCTGAAGGCCCGAGATATTTTGACTGTTTTGTAGCCGAGGCGGCAGGGCCTCGCCACCCCTATAATGGGACCGCGATCACCACGGCAACTCACGCCCGTCATAGGCGAAAAACCGGCCCGAATCGGCGGGTTTGGCGCCCGCGATCACGCTTCGCAGGCCCGCCACGGACTGGGGCGCGTCAATCAGGCCATTGGGGCCGCCCATGTCGGTGCGCACCCAGCCCGGATGAAGCAGCAGCACGGTAATCCCCTTGTCGGCGAGATCGAGGGCAAGCGACCGCCCGACCGCATTGAGCGCCGCCTTCGATGCACGATAGGCATAGAAGCCGCCCGATGTGTTGTCGGTGACCGATCCCATGCGCGAGGTTATCAGCGCCACTTTCGCGTCCCCTGCCCGAGCGAGCGCGGGCAGCAGGGCTTCGGTCACCGCGACGGGAGCAAGGGTGTTGATCCGCATCATGTCTTCCCAGCGGGCATAGTCGATCTGCCCAAGGGATTGCCGGCAATCAAGGACGCCGGCGTTGTTGATGAGGAGATCCACCGCCTCACCCAAGAGATCGCGCGCAAGGGCCGCTATGCCCTTGGCGTCCGTCACATCCAGGGAATGAAGCACAACGTCCCCGGCAATCCCGGAAAGCGCATCGGTGGGCCTCCGGCAGCAGGCATGGACGCGCCAGCCTTCGGCGGCATATTGGCGGGCGAATTCGAGGCCAAGGCCGCGGTTCGCCCCGGTGATGACGACAACGGGCATGGCGAGACTATAGCAGGAAAAAGCTGGCCGAACCGAGGAAGGAAGCAAAACCCACCGTATCGGTGACCGTGATCAGGAAGGGGCTGGAGGCGATGGCGGGATCGAAAGACAGGCGGTCGAGGGTCAGCGGGATAAGGACGCCGACCAGCCCCGCCGCCAGCAGCGTGACAAGGATGGATCCCGCGAGGACCGTGCCGAGCTGTACCGATGAAAACCAGAATGCCGCAACCACCCCGACGATGGCGGCCAGCAGAAGACCGTTCAGGAAGGCGACCATGACTTCCTTGCCCAGGATACGCGCAGCATTGCCCGCGTGAAGTTCCTTCATCGACAGCGCCCGCACCGATACGGTCATGGCCTGAATACCGGCATTGCCGCCGAGAGCCGCGACGATGGGCATAAGGACCGCGAGTGCCACCAGCTTCTCGATGGCGGCCTCGAAATACCAGATCACGAAGGAGGCGCTCAGAAGCCCAAACAACGACAGCATCAGCCAGGACAAGCGGGAACGCGAGGTATTGAGGACCGAATCATAGACACTGTCCTGACGCACACCGGCAAGGCCCAGGATGTCCTCTTCTGCCTCTTCGTGCACGACATCGAGCACGTCGTCATGGGTGATGACGCCAACCATTTTGCCCGCATCATCGACGACGGGCGCCGAGGCAAGGTCGTACTGGCGGAACAGGTTGGCCACCTCTTCCTGGTCGGTGGCCATGGGGATCTTGTCGATATCGGTATCCATCAGGTCGCCGATGAGGATCGGTCGCCGGCTGCGCAGGATTCCCGACAACGACACCATGCCGAGCGGCTTGCCGTCGTCGTCGATGACGAAAAGATCGAGGAATTCCTCGGGCAGGCTTTCCGCACCCCGTTCGGCTTCGTCGCGCAGGTAGTCGATCGTCTCGCCCACCGTCCAGCGGGCAGGCACGGCGACGAACTCGCGCTGCATGAGGCGGCCCGCCGAATCTTCAGGCAGCGCCAGCGCTTCTTCGAGAACGGCACGCTCACCGGCCTCCAGGCGCCCGAGCACTTCCGCCTGCACCGGTTCATCGAGGCTGGCGACGACATCGAGCGCATCGTCGGTGTCCATCTCGGTGACGGCAGCGGCCACGTCCTTGGGGCCGAGCATACCGACGATGTCTTCGCGGACCGGTTCGGCAAGGAAGGTCAGAAGTTCGGGATCGACGCGTGGGCCGATCAGCTCGATGACGATGCGCCGTTCGCCCGGAGTCAGGTTCTCGATCAGGTCGGCAAGGTCGGCCGTATGGAGGGAAAGGACGATTTCCTCGACGCGGGCGAGGTCATGGGCATCCAGCGCGGCGCGCAACTCGGCAACCTGGCTGCCGGTGACGCCGTAGAGCTCGTCGGGCTGCGGTTCTTCCGCCTCAGGGCGCGGAGCGTTGTCCGTCATGCCCGTTCTCCCGTACGGGGGGACGGCCCCCTCTGCCTTACGCCATCGGGCCCGTCACTTCTTTGCGGGCCCGATTCTGAAGAACCATGTCAATGGTGCGGTCGAGAAGACTCGAACTTCCACGGGATCTCTCCCACAGCGACCTCAACGCTGCGCGTCTACCAATTCCGCCACGACCGCAAATTGACTGGTAGAATAAACTTCAAGCCCGGACGTTGGACGTCCGGGCCGCATGGGAAATAGCAAATCGGGCGGGGCTTCGCAAGCCTATGGTCGGAAGCGTGAAAAACCCCGGAATTGGGCCGGTTGAATGGCGCCGGAGCGAGGGCCTCGTGCCCTATGAAGACGCCGTGGCCACGATGGAGGCCCGGGTCGCGGCCATCCGGGCCCAAACGGCCCCGGAACTGGTCTGGACGCTGGAGCACCCGCCCCTTTATACGGCGGGGACCTCCGCCGCCGACGACGAGCTTCTCGACCCCCGGGGCCTGCCGGTCTACCGCTCGGGCCGGGGCGGCCGCTACACCTGGCACGGCCCCGGCCAGCGGGTCGCCTACGTCATGCTGGACCTGAAATCACGTGGATCCGACGTCCGGGCCTTTGTCTGCGACCTCGAAAGCTGGATCATCGCCACCCTAGCGCGCTTCGGGGTCAAGGGCGAACGCCGGACGGGGCGCGTCGGCATCTGGGTGGTACGCCCGTCGGGACGGGAAGAAAAGATCGCCGCCATCGGCGTGCGCGTGCGCCACTGGGTCAGCTACCACGGCATCGCCATCAACGTCGCCCCGGATCTCGCGCATTTCGGCGGCATCGTGCCCTGTGGCATATCCGAGCACGGCGTGACATCGCTCGCGGCACTCGGACAGGACCCGGGCATGGATGCTTTCGATGCGGCGCTCGCCGAGGAGTTTGAAAAGGTCTTCGGCCGCGCGCTCGCCCCGGTGGCCGCCTGAAGCGCTAAAGGCTCGGCAATATCTTGAACGCGTCGCCGAAATCGTCATCGGTCGGGCGGAACTCGCCGGGGATCTGGATGACCTGACGGACAGCAGCCTTGGGCGGGCCCTGGTAACAGGCCTTCGCCATGGCACGGACAACCGACATTTCACCGGAAAACACGGCTTCGACAGAACCGTCGGCACGATTGCGCACCCAGCCGCGCAGGCCACGCTTGGTCGCCTCCTCCTGGATCCAGCGGCGGAAGAAGACGCCCTGGACTTCGCCCCGGATGCGCACGTGCAGCGCCATCATCTGCGGTTCATCGATGTTGCTCATTTACGCCTCCGACAGAAGTTCGAGAAACCGCGCGGCCTGCGCCAGATCGAGTTGCTTTACCTGCCGCGCCTTGGCCGCGTCATGGTCTGCGCCCCATTTTTCTTCCTGGAAAGTCTCTTCCAGCGTCGCCGCAGCGAACGCGGCATCGGCATCAATGCGCCCTTCGCACAAGGCAAACCCGACAACGATGGAACCGGCCGAGCGGGTGGCCAGCGACAGCACGGCGAGGCGGAAGGGATCAAGCGCGGCAAGTGCTGCCGCCAAGGCAGCAGCGACGGCGGGCGGCTGCGGTGCGGCGAAAAGCCCCCGCGCGCAAACAAGCCCGACACCGAAGCGTTCATTGAACCACGAGCAAAGCGGCCCCCACACGGCGTCCTCGCGCGCCACCAGTTCGTCCGGCCGATCGGCGCGGATGCAGACGAGGTCGGTTGCCGCGTAGCCGAGCAGTTCCTTCTCGACCTCGGCGCGGCCGTCGGCCTCGCAGACGACATCAATGGCACCCGCTGAAATCCTGAAATTGGGCGCCGCCGCCGGGTCGGCCAGCCCCTTCCCCATCAGGGTTGCGGGCATGGCGTTGATCTCGGCCGCGATCGCATCGGCGAGCGCCCGCGCGGGAACGATCAGCGCATTGCCGCGCGGCGTCTTCGCCGGCCGCCCATTGACCGTCACCAGATGACCGCCCGCTTCCGGACGCACCGCGGCCTCGATCTTCGGGGGCGTTTTGCGTTGTTCGCTCATGGGTGCAATTTGGCGCGGAAGATCGCGAATGGAAAGACCAAAGCTGCACGGGTTCCGGCATGGCGCCTTATCCGTTATCCTGCAGGCGGGAGGTACGATTTGGCCGATTCCGAAACGCCCACCGGCAGCACCCCGCGACGGCTCGCGGGACTGGCCATCGGTGCGCTCGCCTTCGCCGGGATGCTGCTGGCACCGCCGCCCGATGGCCTTTCACCGGCAGGCTGGCGCGTTGCCGCGGTCGCCGTGCTGATGGCCGTCTTGTGGATCAGCGAGGCACTGCCCGTCGCCGCGACCGCATTGTTTCCCATCGCCCTGTTCCCGCTGCTCGGCGTGTCGCCCGTCGCCAAGGCCGCGGTGCCCTACGCCAATCCCCTGATCTTTCTTTTTCTGGGCGGGTTCGTCGTTGCCCTTACGATGGAACGGTGGAACCTGCATACGCGCATCGCCCTTGCCGTGCTGGCGCGGGCCGGCAACCGCGCCGACAGGCTGGCCGCCGCCTTCATGGGCGTGACCGCCTTTCTAAGCATGTGGGTTTCGAACACGGCGACGACGCTGATGATGATCCCCATCGTCCTGTCGGTCGTCCGGATGGCGGGCGGCAGGGACGGCATCAACGAGCGCATCTCCCCGGCGCTGCTGCTGGCGGTCGCCTATGCCGCTTCCATCGGCGGCATCGCGACGCTGGTCGGCACGCCGCCCAACGCCTTTCTGGCCGCCTTCATGCTGGAACGCTACGGCCTGCGCATCGGCTTTGCCGAATGGATGGCGATCGGCCTGCCGCTTGCCGCGGTGATGCTCGTCATCGCCTGGTGGCTGCTGACCCGTGTGCTCTTCGACCTGAAGGGCAGCGTCATTGCGGGCGCAGACGAAGCCATTGCCGGCCACGCCGGACAAGGCACGCCGCTCGACCGCGGCCAGAAGCTCGCCGCCTGCCTCTTCGTCGCGACCGCGGCCCTGTGGGTCCTGCGACCGCTGATCGTGAAGCTGACCGGGCTCGCCGCGCTCGACGATACGGTCATCGCTGTCGCCGCGGCGCTGGCCGCCTTCCTGATCCCGGTGGAGCCCGGTCGCGGCCGCTTCCTGATGGACTGGGATCACGCGGTCAAGCTGCCCTGGGGTATCCTGCTGCTGTTCGGCGGCGGCCTTGCACTGGCGCAGGCAATCGGCGCAACCGGACTTGCCGGCTGGATCGGCGGCAAGCTGGCGGTCTTCGGCGGCCTGCCCGCCGTCCTGATCGTGCTGGCGGCCGTCGCCATCGTCATCTTCCTGACCGAGCTGACATCCAATACCGCAACGACCGCGACCTTCCTGCCGGTGCTCGCTGCCCTTGCCCTGACGATGGGCGAAAACCCGCTGCTGCTCGCCGTGCCCGCGGCGATTGCGGCAAGCTGCGCCTTCATGCTGCCTGTGGCGACGCCGCCCAATGCCATCGTCTTCGGATCCGGCCGGCTGACCGTGCCGCAGATGGCGCGCGCGGGATTTCTGCTCAATCTCGCCGGGGTCGCGGTCATCACCGCGCTGGCTTATGCGCTGCTGCCGCTCGTGTTCGGCCTTGAAATCGGGCGCATTCCCGATTGGGCACAGGGGCGCTAGGCCTCAGTCGCGCGGGAAGGGGTCGCCCTCGCCGCCGGCATCGAAGCCGAAGGCCTCGATCGCCGCCTTCATGTGCGCAGACAGCGGCGCCGCAACCGCCAGCACGCCGCCGGAAGGCTTCGGAATTTCGAGCCGCCATGCGTGCAGATGCAGCTGCTTTTCGAGACCAAGGCCGCTGATGAAGGCCTCGCGCCCGCCGTATTTGCCGTCACCGAGTATTGGCGTGCCGATGGCCGCCATATGGGCGCGCAGCTGGTGGGTGCGCCCCGTGAGCGGCATCAGGGTCACCAGCGCCGCGCGCTGTCCGGCAGCGTCCATGACGTCATAGAGGGTGACGGCGCGGCTCGCCTCTTCAGCGTCGCCGGTCATCTTTTCATGGCCGGGGCCACCCGTCTTGCCGAGCGCCAGATCGATCTTTCCCCGGCGCGGGCGCGGCACGCGCACGGTCACGCAAAGATAGATCTTGCGGGTCTCGCGGGCGCGGAAGGCCCGCGTCAGCGCCTGTGCGGCGGCACGGCTGCGTGCCAGAACGAGAACCCCGGAGGTGTCGCGGTCGAGCCGGTGCACGAGGCGCGGGCGCTCATCGGCATCGAAGGTCAACACATCGAGCATCGCGTCGAGATGCTTGTGCGTGCCGGTACCGCCCTGCACGGCAAGGCCGGCGGGCTTGTCGATCACGATCATGTCGTCGTCGCGGTAAAGAACACGGTCCTGCAGGGCGCGGGCATCGGCGGCGCTGATGCGTGCGGGGCGCGGCGGCGCCGGCGCCTCGGTCCGGGCGGCGGGTTTGTCCTCGCCCGATTGCACCTGCGGCGGCACGCGCACCTGCTGGCCCGCCTCAAGCCGTGCACTGGCCTTGGCACGCTTGCCGTCGAGGCGTACCTGCCCGGTGCGCAAAAGCTTCTGCAACTCACCGAAGCCAACGGCCGGAAAGCGCGCGCGGAACCAGCGGTCGAGGCGGAGCCCCGCATCGCCCTTGGTCACGGTGATGGTGTGGAAGCTCGCCATTCAGGACAGCGCGAGGCGCGCCAGCGCCAAGCCCAGGAACAGGGCGGCGACGGAAAAAACAACGGAAGCAATGATATAGAGGGCGGCAGCCATCAGCGCCCCACGCTCGTAAAGGGTCACCACATCGAGGGAAAAGGTCGAAAAAGTGGTAAGGGCGCCAAGCATGCCCACCACCAGAAAAGCACGAACGCCTTCGGACACCGACCAGACGAGGGCGAAAGCCTCGACCAACATGCCGAGAACGAAGGACCCGATGATATTCACCACGAGGGTGCCCCACGGAAAAGCCGCGCCCATCAACTGGGCAACGGCAATCATGACGAAATAGCGCGCGACCGCGCCAACCGCGCCGCCGGCGGCGATCCACCCGATCATTCTCATGCGTCCCCTCCCCCGCCGCTGCGTTCGGCGCGCAACTTCGCCCACCAGGCGAGGCGCTTCGTCACCTCGCGTTCGAAGCCGCGTTCGGATGGTTTATAGAACGATTCGCGGGCCATGCCCTCCGGGAAATAGTTCTGCCCGGAAAAGGTATCCTCGGTCCCGTGATCGTATTCGTAGCCCGCGCCATAGCCGAGATCGGCCATCAGGCGCGTCGGCGCGTTCAGAATGTGCTTGGGCGGCATCAGCGAACCGGTCGTGCGGGCGGCGCGGCGGGCCGTGCCTTCGGCCTTGTAGGCGGCGTTCGATTTGGGTGCGGTGGCGAGATAGATCACCGCCTGTACGATGGCAAGCTCGCCTTCGGGGGAACCCAGGAAATCGTACGCATCCTTGGCGGCGAGCGCCTGATGAAGGGCTTCGGGATCGGCCAGCCCGATGTCTTCCGAGGCAAAGCGCACCAGCCGGCGGACGATGTACAAGGGCGGCTCACCGGCTTCCAGCATGCGCGCCAGCCAATACAGCGCCGCATCGGCGTCCGAGCCGCGCAGCGACTTGTGCAGGGCCGAAATCAGGTTGTAATGGCCTTCCTGGGCCTTGTCGTAAAGGGGCGCGCGCTTCTGCAGGAGAGCGGCAAGGCCCGCCGGATCCAGCGGCTTGTCGATGCGCGCAGACAGCAATTCCTCGACCAGGTTGAGGAAATAGCGCCCGTCGCCATCGGCCATTGCCTTGAGCGCCTCGCGCGCGGGGGCATCGAGGGGCAGCTTGCGGCCAGCCTCGGTCTCCGCGCGCGCAAGAAGCGCCTCGAGCGTCTCGGAACCTAGACGGTTGAGAACGAAAACCTGGCAACGCGACAGAAGCGCCCCGATGATTTCAAACGACGGGTTTTCCGTCGTGGCACCGATCAGGACTACGGTGCCGTCCTCGACATAAGGCAGGAAGCTGTCTTGCTGGGCGCGGTTGAAGCGGTGAATTTCATCGACAAACAGCAGCGTGCCCTTGCCCATCTCGCGCCGCTTGCGGGCTTCGGCAAAGACCTTTTTCAGATCGGCAACACCGGAAAACACCGCCGACAAGGGTTCGAAATGCAGGTCTGTTTCCTGGGCGAGGAGCCGGGCGATCGTCGTCTTGCCGCAGCCGGGCGGCCCCCAGAGAACCATGCTGGCCAGACGCCTGGCCGCAAGCATGCGGCCGATCGGCCCGTCGGGACCAAGCAGGTGTTCCTGCCCAAGCACGTCCGAAAGCCTGCGCGGCCGCAAGCGGTCGGCCAGCGGCCGCGGCGCTTCGGCCTCGAACAGGCTCGGCATCAGCCGCCCCCGCCGGTCACCACGGTGAGCGTCCGGCCCTTGCGCTCGAAACTCACGCGCCAGCGGGGCGTCCCGTCGGCCTGTGCAAGATAGTCGGCGAGCCCACTGGTGCTGGTCACGGTTTCCGTGTTCACCGCGCGAATGACGTCGCGCGGCAGGAATCCGACGCGCCGCGCGGTGCTGTTGCCCGCGACCGAAATGACGATGACGCCCTTGGTATCGTCCGGCAGGCCGAGCGCATCGGCGACGGCAGGCGACAGGTTGACGACGGTGGCGCCGGAAAGCGGATTGTGGCCGTCGATGCGTCTCAAATCGCGAGGCGGAATCTCGGGCGGGCGAACCAGCTTGATCGGAAACGAGATTTCCCGCCCGCCACGGATCACCGTCAGGCGCGCCTCGCCACTGGCGGGCAGGGTCGCGAAACGGAACCGAAGCGCCTGGTCGTCATCGACGTCGAGCCCATTGACCGCGATCACCACGTCGCCCAGCCGCAGCCCTGCCGTTGCGGCGGGGCTTTCGGGGTGAACCTTGCCGATGATCACGCCGCGCGGGCGCGCCATGCCGATGCTGGCCGCAATCGCCGATGTCACGCGCTGGCCGGAAGCGCCAAGCCAAGGCCGCACCAGCTTCCCGCCCGCCGCCACGCCCGCCACCACAGCCTTGACCATCGCCGCAGGCACGGCGAAGCCGATGCCAACGGACCCGCCGGTCTTGGAAAAGATCGCCGTATTGACGCCGGCAAGACGGCCATCCATCGTCACCAGCGCGCCGCCCGAATTGCCGGGATTGATGGCAGCGTCGGTCTGGATGAAAAAGCGGTAATCGGCGACGCCGATCGTGGTGCGGGCCACCGCGGAAACGATCCCGCTGGTGACCGTCTGGCCGACGCCGAAGGGATTTCCGATGGCCAGCACGAGGTCGCCAACCTCCAGCTTTTCCGAATCGAAAAACTCGATAAAGGAAAGTTTTTCGCCATGGGTGTCGATACGCAGGACGGCGAGGTCGGTGCGCGGATCAGCAAGCACGATGCGGGCGTCGAATTCGCGGCGGTCGGCAAGGATCACGCGGATTTCTTCCGCGCCGCGTACGACATGGACATTGGTGACGATCAGGCCGTCAGCATTGACGATGACGCCGGAACCGAGCGAGGCACGCACCTGTTTGCGCACCGGGCCGCCGGATGCGAAGTCATCCGGAAAGAACCGGCGCCAGACGGGATCATCGAGAAGCGGGCTGCGCTGACGCTTGAGCTCGACCTTCTTCGTGTAGATGTTGACGACCGCAGGTGCCAACTTGCGCACCACCGGGGCGAAGGAAAGCTGGATCTCCCCGCGAAAAGCGGGCACGGCCTTTTCCGTCTGGGCGGGCGGCATCGCGGGCGCAGACTGCTGGGCAAATGCGGGGCCTTCCGCGGCACCGGCAGCGACGAACAGGCTAAGGAGCAGGCTCAAAAACGGGCGCATGGCTCAATCTAGCATCCGGGCAAAAAGAAAGGCAGCCCGCGGGCTGCCTTTCCAATTCGGTAAAACCGGGCCTCAGGCCTGGGCGGCGACTTCCTCGGCCTCGGCATTCTGCACGGGGCCCGAATCCTGGCCCTTCGCCTCGGGATCGCGGTCCACGAACTCGATCAGGGCCATCGGCGCGTTATCCCCATAGCGGATGCCCGCCTTGAGAACACGGGTATAGCCGCCCTTGCGGTCCGCATAGCGCGGGGCCAGCGTATCGAACAGCTTCGCCGCGAGCTTGGCATCGCCAAGTACCGCAATCGCCTGACGGCGGGCATGCAGGTTGCCCCGCTTGCCCAGCGTAATCAGCTTTTCCACCACCGGGCGCAGGTCCTTCGCCTTCGGCAGGGTGGTCTTGATCTGCTCGTGCTTGATCAGGGCCGCAGCCATGTTGCCAAACATCGCCTTGCGATGGGCAGAGGTGCGGTTCAGCTTGCGACCGCTCATTCCATGACGCATGACACTCTTCTCCGGTTACTGGCCTTAGCGGCTCATCAATAGGGTTCTTCGAGGCGCTTGGCGAGCTCCTCGATATTTTCGGGCGGCCAGTCGGGGATCTCCATGCCGAGATGAAGGCCCATCTGAGCCAGAACTTCCTTGATCTCGTTGAGCGACTTGCGGCCGAAGTTCGGCGTGCGCAGCATCTCGGCTTCGGTCTTCTGGACCAGATCGCCGATGTAGATGATGTTGTCGTTCTTGAGGCAATTTGCGGAACGAACGGAGAGCTCGAGCTCTTCGACCTTGCGCAGCAGGTTCTTGTTGAACGCGGGTTCCTCGGCATGGGCCTCGGACACGACCGTGGTCGGCTCCTCGAAATTGATGAAGAGCTGGAGCTGGTCCTGGAGGATGCGCGCGGCAAGGGCCACGGCGTCTTCCGGCGTCACGGTGCCGTCGGTTTCGAGATCGAGGGACAGGCGGTCATAGTCGGTGACCTGGCCAACGCGCGAGTTTTCGACCTTGTAGGCCACCTTGCGCACCGGCGAATAAAGGGCATCGACCGGGATCAGGCCGATCGGCGCATCTTCGGGACGGTTCTGGGACGCCGGCACATAGCCCTTACCCGAATTGACCGTCAGTTCCATCGAGATATTGGCGCCCTTGTCCAGCGTGCACAGCACGAGGCCGGGGTTGAGGATATCGACGCCGCCCGGGCAGGAAATCTGCGCGGCGGTAACTTCGCCGGGGCCGGTCGCCTTCAGCGACAGGCGGTGCGGGCCTTCGCCCGGAGCGCGGATCGCCAGTTCCTTGATGTTCAGCACGATGTCCGTCACGTCCTCGCGAACGCCCGGGATCGAGGAGAACTCGTGCAGGATGCCATCGATATGGATGGAGGTGACGGCCGCGCCCTGGAGCGACGACAGCAGCACGCGACGCAGCGCGTTGCCGAGCGTCATGCCGAAGCCGCGTTCCAGCGGTTCAGCGACGACGGTGGCGAAGCGGCTCGGCTCCTTGCCGGGCTCGACGTTGAGCTTGTTCGGCTTTATCAGTTCCGTCCAGTTCTTCTGAATCACGGATGTGACCTCATTTCTTGGCGGCGGGCAGACTTGCTAATTTGCCTTCGGCCCGATGCCGCGATCGCTTGCGGCGGGAAAACATTCAACTTCGACACCGCGACCTGGCGGCGCCAGTACGCGGATCAGACGCGGCGACGCTTCGGAGGGCGGCAACCGTTGTGCGGGATCGGCGTCACGTCGCGGATCGACAGGATGATGAAGCCCACCGCCTGCAGCGCCCGCAGCGCCGATTCGCGGCCGGAGCCCGGCCCCTTCACCTCGACCTCGAGGGTCTTCATGCCGTGCTCCATCGCCTTGCGGCCGGCGTCTTCGGCGGCGATCTGGGCGGCATAAGGAGTGGACTTGCGCGACCCCTTGAACCCCTGCGCGCCAGCCGATGACCAGGCAATGGTGTTGCCCTGCGCGTCGGTGATGGTGATCATCGTGTTGTTGAAGCTCGCGTTCACGTGAGCAACGCCCGAAGCGATGTTCTTGCGATCGCGACGGCGGGCGCGCGGCGCGCCCGAAGCAGCAGGAGAAGTAGCCATAGTTTGTTCCTAACGAATGACGCCCAAATTGACTTCAGACAGCTTTCTTTTTACCGGCGATCGGCCGCGCCTTGCCCTTGCGGGTACGCGCGTTGGTATGAGTGCGCTGTCCATGAACCGGGAGACCCTTGCGGTGACGCAGCCCGCGGTAGCAACCGAGGTCCATCAGACGCTTGATGTTCATCGCGGTATTACGACGCAGATCGCCTTCGACCGTGTAGTCGCTGTCGATCAGCTCGCGGATGCGAATGACTTCGTCGTCGGTAAGCTGCTGCACCCGGCGGCCAAGCGGAATGCCCGCCTTCTCGCAGATATCGACGGCCAGCCTGCGGCCAATACCGTGAATATAGGTGAGGCCAATCTCCACCCGCTTCTCGGTCGGAATATTAACGCCAGCAATGCGCGCCAAGTGTCTCGCTCCCAATAAAAAATAGGTTGTAACGGAATCGCCCGGGGCCTTCGAAAAGGCGAGCGATTATAGGAAAAACCGGTCTCAAGTCAACCGCCGAAACCCCTTATTTTCCGCCCTTTCCGATGATTTTATCCAGCGCCTGGGCGACATCGTCGATGGCGGCCATGCCATCCACGCTCTTGAGCGCCCCCCGGCCCTGGTAATAGGGCAGCAGAGGCGCCGTCTGGGCATGGTAGGCCTTGAGCCGGGTTGCCACGGTTTCGGCGTTGTCGTCCTTGCGGCGGACGAATTCCGTCCCCCCGCAGGCATCGCAGACCCCATCCTTGCGGGGCCGGCGGTTCGTATCATGGTAGCCCGCGCCGCACTTGGCACAGGAAAAACGGCCCGAAATCCGGGCCACAAGGGCGCTGTCGTCGACCTTCAGCTCGATCACATGATCGAGCTTGAGGCCCTTTTCGGCCAGCATCCGGTCGAGCGCCTCGGCCTGGCCGACGGTGCGCGGGAAACCATCAAGAATGAAGCCATCCTTGCAGTCCGGCGCAGTGATGCGGTCGGCTATCATGCGCACGATAATGGCGTCGGAAACGAGTTCACCCCGTTCCATGATCCCCTTCACTTCTTGGCCAAGCGCGCTACCCGAGGCAACGGCGGCGCGCAGCATGTCGCCGGTCGACAGCTGCTTGAGGCCATAAAGGCTTTCAAGCCGCGCCGCCTGCGTGCCCTTGCCGGCACCTGGAGGTCCAAGAAGGATCAGGTTCATCCGCGCCTGCCCTTCAGGCGGGATTTCTTGATCAGCCCTTCATACTGGTGCGCCAGCAGATGCGACTGCACCTGGGCGACCGTATCCATGGTCACCGTGACGACGATCAGCAGGCTGGTGCCGCCGAAATAGAACGGCACCGACAGGCGCGAGATCAGGAATTCCGGCAGCAGCGAAATCGCGGTCAGGTAGCTGGCGCCGACAACGGTCAGGCGGGTCAGAACGTAATCGAGATAATCAGCCGTGTTCTTGCCGGGACGGATGCCGGGCACGAAGCCGCCGTATTTCTTCAGGTTCTCTGACGTATCGACCGGATTGAAAACAACCGCCGTATAGAAGAACGCGAAGAAGATGATCAGCGACCCGTAAAGGATCATGTTCAACGGCTGGCCACGACCGAGCATGGTCGTCATGAAGGTCAGCCATTCCGGGCCCTGGCCGGTCGAAAAACCCGCCATCGTCGCCGGCATCAGCAGCAGCGAAGACGCGAAAATCGGCGGAATGACGCCCGGCGTATTGATCTTGAGCGGCAGATGCGAGCTTTCGCCGCCATACATCCGGTTGCCCACCTGGCGCTTCGGATACTGGACGACGATGCGTCTCTGGGCACGCTCGATGAAGACGATAAAGGTGATGACCGCCACCGCCATGACGAGGATCAGGATGATGACGAAGCTCGACAGCGCGCCGGTCCGGCCAAGCTCAAGGGTTGCCGTAAGGGCACCCGGCAGTTCAGCGATGATGCCCGCGAAGATGATCAGCGAAATGCCGTTGCCGACGCCGCGCGCGGTGATCTGCTCGCCGAGCCACATCAGGAACATGGTGCCGCCGACCAGCGTGATGACCGTGGTCACGCGGAAGAACAGGCCCGGGTCTGCCACTGCGGGACCCGTGGACGACGACATGCCTTCCATGCCGACGGCGATACCCCAGCCCTGAAGAGCAGCAAGAAACACCGTGCCGTAACGGGTGTACTGGTTGATCTTTTTCTGCCCCTGCTCGCCTTCCTTCTTCAGGGCCTCAAGACGGGGCGAGACGCTGGTCATCAGCTGCATGATGATGGCGGCGGAGATGTAAGGCATGATCGAGAGCGCGAAAATGGTCATGCGCTCAAGCGCGCCGCCCGCGAACATGTTGAACATGCCAAGAATGCCCGAGGACTGCTGGCGGAAGATATCAGCCAGAATCTGCGGGTCGATGCCGGGCAGCGGAATATAGGTGCCGAGGCGATAGACGATCAGGATGCCGAGGGTGAACCAGATCCGCTTCTTCAGCTCCGTCGCCTTGGCAAAGGCGGCGAAGTTGATATTTGCAGCGAGCTGTTCGGCAGCGGAGGCCATGAGCCCTCTCCTGTCACAGGCGGCGCCGGAGAATGTCCGGCGCCCCCGGGGTTACTGAGCCTGTTCGGCGGTGCCGCCGGACGCGGCCTTGGCCACGCGGGCGAGCTTGCGACCACGGCTGCCCTTCGGCGGACGCTTTTCGCGGGTGCCCGGCAGGCGATCGACCTTGATCGATCCGCCGGCACCTTCGATCCCCGCGATCGCGGCACGGGTCGCACCGCTGACCTCGAGGGTCAGCTTGGCCTTCAGCGCGCCGTTACCGAGCACGCGCACGCCATCGCGCAGATGGGTGATCAGGCCGGCTTCCTTGAGGACAGCACCGGTGATCGTCTTGGACGCGTCGATCTTCTTCGCGTCGACGGCCGCCTGCAGGTCATCAAGGCCGATTTCCGAATAGCGCTTCGCCGACGGGTTGTTGAACCCGCGCTTCGGCAGGCGCCGGTGAATCGGCATCTGGCCGCCTTCGAACCCCTTGATCGCAACGCCTTCGCGGGACTTCTGGCCCTTCACGCCACGGCCGGCGGTCTTGCCCTTGCCCGAACCGATACCGCGGCCCACGCGCTTGAACTTGTGGTGCGAGCCGGGGCTCGGCGTCATTTCGTTGAGTTTCATCGACTTGATCCTTGCTGCGGCGCCGCTTACTTGCCTTCTTCCACGCGAACTAGGTGCCTGACCTTATCGATCATGCCGCGGATGGACGGCGTATCGGCGAGTTCACGGGTACGATTCATCTTGTTGAGCCCGAGGCCGATCAGGGTCGCACGCTGGTCGCCGGGGCGACGCAGGGGCGAACCGGTCTGGGTCACACGAATGGTCTTGGATGCCATGATCAGCCCTCCTGACCCGCGGCCTGCGCCTGGGCATCCGCCTTACCCCGGCCGAACAGCTCGCCCACCTTCTTGGAACGGCGGGCGGCGACGGCACGCGGCGAGGACAGGTTCTGAAGCGCGGCGAAGGTCGCCTTCACCATGTTGTAGGGATTCGAACTGCCGACCGACTTGGTGACGATGTCGTGGATGCCGACCGTTTCGAACACGGCGCGCATCGGGCCGCCGGCAATGATGCCGGTACCCGCGGGCGCCGCGCGCAGCACCACGCGGCCAGCGCCAAAGCGGCCTTCAACGTCGTGGTGCAGGGTGCGGCCATCACGGATGGGAACGCGGATCATCTTGCGCTTGGCCTGTTCGGTCGCCTTGCGGATGGCTTCGGGCACTTCGCGCGCCTTGCCTGCGCCGTAGCCGACGCGGCCCTTGGTGTCGCCGACAACGACGAGGGCGGCGAAACCGAAACGCCGGCCGCCCTTCACCACCTTGGCCACGCGGTTGATGCTGACCAGCTTATCGACCAGTTCCGAGTCCTGGCCTTCTTCACGTTGTCTGGGTCTACGCGCCATGGGGGCCTCTCTAGAATTTCAGTCCGGATTCACGCGCGGCATCCGCCAGCGCCTTGATCCGACCGTGATACATGTACCCGCCGCGGTCGAACACCACAGCTTCGATGCCGCTGGCCTTGGCCCGTTCGGCGATCAGTTTGCCAACTTCGATCGCGGCCGCCCGATCGGCGCCCGTGCGAAGCTTGCCCTTGAGGTCCTTCTCCAGCGAGGAAGCGGCGGCAACGGTCACGCCCTTGCTGTCGTCTATGACCTGGGCATAGATGTGCTTGGACGAGCGGAACACCGTCAGGCGCGGCCGCTTGGTTTTGCTCAGAAGCGCGGTCCGCGTACGGCTCTGACGGCGCTTGAATAGTTCCCGGTTGCTCAGCATCGCTTGACCTACTTCTTCTTGCCTTCTTTGCGGCGAACGTATTCGCCGGCATACCGGACGCCCTTGCCCTTGTACGGCTCGGGCGGACGGTATTCGCGGATTTCAGCAGCCATCTGGCCGACCTGCTGGATATCGGCGCCGGAAATGCTGATCGACGTCGGCTTTTCACAAGCCACCGTGATGCCCTTCGGAATCGGGTAGCGGACCTCATGGGAGAAGCCGAGCTGCAGCACAAGATCCTTGCCCTGAACCGCGGCGCGATAACCGACGCCCTCGATTTCCAGGTTCTTGGTGAAACCCGCTGACACACCCTTGACGAGGTTCGCGACGACCGCGCGGCTCATGCCCCACATCATGCGCGCACGCTTGGAGTTGTCGCGCGGCTTCAGCACGATCTGATTGTCTTTCAATTCGGCCAGCACCTCATCGACCAGAACGTGGCTGAGTTCCCCCAGCTTGCCCTTGGCCAAGATCTGCTTGCCGGAGACATTGATGGTGACGCCGCTCGGAACAGCCACCGGATATTTGCCGACACGCGACATATTGCGCTCCTTAAACCTTCCTGCCCGAACCGGTTAAAATACCTGGCACAGGACTTCGCCGCCGACATTGGCCTCACGGGCGTCGATATCCGACATGACGCCACGGGGAGTCGACAGGACGGCGATACCGAGACCGTTGAACGGACGCGGCAGATCCTTGATCTTCGAATAGACCCGACGGCCCGGCTTCGATACGCGCCGGATCGTGCGGATAACGGGCTCGCCTTCGTGGTACTTGAGCTCGATACGGATTTCCGACATCCCCGGCGCCGTTTCCTTGCGCTCGAAGCTGCGGATGTAACCTTCCTTCAACAAAACCTCGAGCACATTGGCACGCAGGTTGGACGCCGGAGTGGTCACGCTGGCGAGCTTTCGCGCCTGCGCGTTCCGGATCCGGGTCAGCATATCCCCAAGGGGGTCGCTCATCGACATACGCCGTCTCCTACCAGCTTGCCTTGACCATGCCGGGGATCTGGCCATTAGAGGCAAGATCGCGCAACGACAGGCGGGCGAGCTTAAACTTGCGATAAACACCGCGCGGCCGACCGGTCAGTTCGCACCGGTTGCGGACACGCACGGCCGCACCATTACGCGGCAGCGACGCGAGCTTGAGCCGCGCAGCGAACCGCTCTTCGGGCGGCAACGATTCATCTTTCGCCAAAGCTTTCAGCTTGGCGCGACGAGCGGCAAACTTGCGAACCAAACGCTCACGACGCTTGTTCTTTTCGACGGAACTGGTCTTCGCCATATACTTCGATCCTCCGTATCCGTAATTCGCCGGCTAGTTGGCGAACGGGAAATCGAAACCTTCGAGAAGCGCACGTGCCTCTGCGTCGGTCTTTGCCGTGGTGACGATGGTGATGTCCATGCCACGCACGGTATCGATCTTGTCGTAGTCGACCTCAAGGAACACGATCTGCTCCTTGAGACCCAGTGAATAGTTGCCGCGGCCGTCAAAGCTGCGGCCCGGAACGCCCCGGAAGTCGCGCACGCGCGGCAGGGCGATGTTGACCAGGCGATCGAAGAATTCCCACATCCGCTCGCGACGCAACGTCACCTTGCAGCCGATGGCGAGATTTTCGCGCAGCTTGAAGTTTGCGATCGCCTTGCGGGAATGGGCGATGACGGGCTTCTGGCCGGAAATGGCCTTCAGGTCCTCGACCGCATTGTTGATCTTCTTCGAATCCGCAACCGCTTCGCCAACGCCCATGTTGATGACGATCTTTTCGATCGTCGGGACCTGGAAGCGGTTCGGGTACCCGAACTTTTCCTGCAGCTGGCCGCGCACCACGGAATCGTAGTGGGACTTGAGCCTGGGAACGTATTTTTCAGTGGCTTCAGCCATGATCTTTCCTCACATACCGCGGCGCATCAGGCGTCGATGACTTCGCCGGAGCGCTTGGCAACGCGCACTTTTTTGCCGGTCTCGAGCACCTTGAAGGTCACCCGGGTCGGCTTGCCATCCTTGGGATCGAGAACAGCGACGTTCGAATGATGGATCGGCGCTTCCTTGTCGATGATGCCCGGCTGCTGGGTCTGCGAGCCGCGCGAATGGCGCTTCACCATGTTGACGCCCTGGACGAGGACGCGGCCCGTGGCGGGCATGACCTTGAGCACGGAACCTTCCTTGCCCTTGTCCTTCCCGGTGAGCACGACGACCTTGTCGCCTTTCCTGATCTTGTTCATCGAACTGTCCTCGGTTTCGCCACGCCCTAGAGAACTTCAGGCGCGAGCGAGATGATCTTCATGTAGCCCTTCGAGCGCAGTTCGCGCGTCACCGGGCCAAAAATACGGGTGCCGATCGGCTCGCCCTGGTTATCGATCAGCACGGCCGCATTGCGGTCGAAGCGGATCAGGCTGCCGTCGGGACGGCGGATCGGCGAGGCAGTGCGTACAATCACCGCCTTCTGCACGTCGCCCTTCTTCACGCGGCCGCGCGGAATGGCGTCCTTGACCGAGACGACGATGACGTCGCCGACGGCGGCCACCTTGCGCTGCGAACCGCCCAGCACCTTGATGCACTGGACACGGCGTGCGCCGGAGTTATCGGCAACCTCCAGGTTGGACTGCATCTGGATCATCGGTCACTTCCTCTACAAATGGGGTTCTTCGCCAACGGCCCTCAGGCTTCGTCAGCAATCACTTCCCAACGCTTGGTCTTCGAAATCGGGCGGCATTCGCGAATGCGGACGCTGTCCCCAACCTTATGGCCATTCTCGGCATCATGCGCCGCGTACTTCTTGGAGCTGCGCACCACTTTCTTCACCAGTGGGTGCAGCACCTGACGGTCCACGCGCACAATCACCGTCTTGTTCCCTTTATCGGAGACCACGGTCCCCTGCAAAATACGCTTCGGCATCGTCTTTCCTCGTCTTCCTGCCGCTTACGCGCTGGCCGACTTCTCGTTCAGCACGGTCTGGATACGCGCGATGTCGCGACGCACCTTGGTAACCCGCGCCGTATTTTCGAGCTGGCCCGACGCCTGCTGGAAGCGGAGGTTGAAGGCCTCCTTCTTCAGCGCAAGCAGTTCGGTCTTGAGCTCGTCCGGGGTCTTGGTCCTGAGTTCGGTTGCCTTCATGTCAGGCTCCTTCGCCAAGGCGGGCGACGAACTTCGTCTTGATCGGCAGCTTCGCCGCGGCAAGGGCAAACGCCTCGCGCGCGACAGACGCCGGCACGCCGTCAATTTCAAACATGATGCGGCCCGGGTGCACGCGGCAGGCCCAGAATTCGGGCGCGCCCTTGCCCTTGCCCTGACGGACTTCGGCGGGCTTCTTGGAGACCGGGACATCCGGGAAAATCAGCACCCAGACACGGCCGGAACGCTTCATTGCGCGAGTAATCGCGCGGCGCGCGGCCTCGATCTGGCGCGCGGTCACGCGCTCGGGCTGCATAGCCTTCAGGCCGAACGCGCCGAACGACAGCGTGTAGCCACCCTTGGCGTTGCCGTGGATGCGGCCCTTGTGGCCCTTGCGGTACTTGGTTCTCTTCGGTTGCAGCATGACGCTTAAGCCTTTTCTCAGGCCCCCTGGGCGGACGAACCGCCGGGGGCATTACGGGTGCCGACCTGCTGATCGGCGAGCCGCTTGTCCTGGGCCATCGGGTCGTGGGCCATGATTTCGCCCTTGAACACCCAAACCTTGACGCCGCAGGTGCCGTAGGTCGTGAACGCGGTGGCGCGCCCGTAATCGACATCGGCACGCAGCGTATGCAGCGGTACGCGGCCTTCGCGGTACCACTCGATACGGGCGATTTCGGCGCCGCCGAGACGGCCCGAGCAGTTGATGCGGATGCCTTCGGCGCCAAGGCGCATGGCCGACTGCACGGCGCGCTTCATGGCGCGGCGGAAGGCGATACGACGCTCGAGCTGCTGGGCAATGTTTTCGGCAACGAGCTGGGCATCGATTTCCGGCTTGCGAATCTCGACGATGTTCAGGTGAACCTCACCCTCGGTCATCTTGGCAATGTCGGAGCGCAGCTTCTCGATGTCAGCGCCCTTCTTGCCGATGACGACACCGGGACGGGCCGTATGAATGGTGACACGGGCCTTCTTCGCCGGGCGCTCGATGACGACGCGGCTGACGCCGGCCTGGGCCAGACGCTTGGTCAGGTACTCGCGGATCTTGAGATCCTCGTGCAGCAGGCCGGCATACTGGCCGTCCGCATACCAGCGGGAGTCCCAGGTGCGGTTGATTCCGAGCCGCAGCCCGGTCGGATTAACCTTCTGACCCATTAGGCCCTCTCTTGGTCGCGCTCGCGCACGACAACCTTAATGTTCGAAAACGGCTTCTGGATACGACCGACGCGACCGCGCGCCCGCGCGCGCCAGCGGCCCATGACCAGCGCCTTGCCGACGGTCGCTTCGGCGACATAGAGACGGTCGACGTCGAGCTGGTGATTGTTTTCCGCGTTGGCGATTGCCGACTGCAGGACCTTCTTCACATCCTGTGCGATACGGCGCCGGCTGAACGTCAGCTCGGCAAGCGCCTGATTCGCATCGAGGCCGCGGATAAGCCCGGCGACCAGACCCAGCTTGCGCGGGCTGGTCCGGATCATCTTGCCGACGGCGGCGGCTTCGTTGTCCGCCTCGCGGCGGGAATTGGCTTTCTGACCCATAACGCGGTCTCCTGAACCTTAGGACTTCGCCGACGAACCCACGGCGGTCTTCTTATCGGCGGAATGGCCGTGGAAGACGCGGGTGGGAGCAAATTCGCCGAACTTGTGGCCGATCATGTTTTCAGTGACCAGCACGGGAATGAACTTCTGACCGTTGTGCACACCGAAGGTGAGCCCAACGAACTGCGGCAGAATGGTCGAGCGGCGCGACCAGATCTTGATGACCTGCTTGGAGCCGGAAGCGCGAGCTGCATCTGCCTTCTTCAGCAGATACCCGTCGACAAACGGACCTTTCCAGACGGAACGAGCCATATGCGGTCCCCTATTCCTATTTCTTGCCGCGATGACGCGAGCGAATGATGAACTTGTCCGACGACTTCTTGCCGCGGGTCTTGGCGCCCTTGGTCGGACGGCCCCACGGGGTCACCGGGTGACGGCCGCCGGAGGTCTTGCCTTCGCCGCCGCCGTGCGGATGGTCGATCGGGTTCATGGCCACGCCACGAACGACCGGTCGGCGGCCCAGCCAGCGCATGCGCCCGGCCTTGCCGAAATTGACGTTCTGCTGGTCCGGGTTCGACACGGCACCGATGGTCGCCATGCAGCTTTCCGGCACCATGCGCAACTCGCCCGAACCGAGGCGGATCTGCGCGTAACCCGAGTCCTTGCCGACCAGCTGGACGAAGGTCCCCGCCGAACGGGCGATCTGCCCACCACGGCCCGGCTTCATTTCCACGTTGTGGATGATGGTGCCGACCGGGATCGACTTGAGCGGCATGGCATTGCCCGGCTGCACGTCGACACGCTCGCCGGCGATGACCTTGTCGCCCGGGGCGAGGCGCTGCGGCGCCAGGATGTAGGCCTGCACGCCATCCGCATAACGGATGAGGGCGATGAAGGCGGTACGGTTGGGGTCGTATTCCAGACGCTCCACCGTCGCCTCGACGTCGCGCTTGGTGCGCTTGAAGTCGATGACGCGGTAGCGCTGCTTATGACCGCCGCCACGCTGGAAGGACGTGATCCGGCCGTTGTTGTTGCGGCCGCCGCTCTTCTTCTTGCCTTCGGTCAGCGCCTTGACGGGCTTGCCCTTGTGCAGGTGCGAACGGTCAACCAGCACAAGTTCGCGCTGGGACGGTGTCGTCGGGTTATAGGTCTTGAGTGCCATGATCCGGTCCTGTCCGCTTGCTTACAGCCCCGAGGTGATATCGATCGTCTGGCCTTCGGCCAGGGTGACAATCGCTTTTTTGAAATCGTCGCGCTTGCCGACGAGCCCCCGGAAACGCTTGATCTTGCCGTTCTGGCGCACGGTATTGACGCCGGTCACCTTGACCTTGAACAGCTTTTCGACCGCGACCTTGATCTCGGGCTTGGTCGCATCCAGGCGCACCTTGAAGGTGATCTGGTTGTGCTCGGAGCCGCGGGTCGACTTTTCCGTGATGACGGGGGCGAGCAAGACATCGAACTTGCTGCCTTCGCCCACACGGACATTCTTTGCATTCAGCCGCTTGGTCATTTCAGGCGCGCCTCCAGCGCGGTCACCGCTTCCTTGGTCAGGACCAGGGTGTGGCGACGAAGAATGTCATAGACGTTGGCGCCGATGCTGGGCAGCACGTCGATGTTCGGAATGTTGCGCGCGGCGCGGGCAAAGCCCTGGTCGACCGCGGCACCATCGACGATCAGCGCCGAGGAAATGCCAAGCTTGGCGAAACGTTCAATCAGCGCCTTGGTCTTGGCGTCGTTGAGCCTCGCCTCTTCAAGAACAATCAGCTGGCCCGCGGCCTGCTTCGCCGACAGGGCGGAGCGCAGGGCGAGCTGGCGGACCTTCTTGGGAAGGCCATAGGCGTGGCTGCGAACCACCGGGCCGTGAATGCGCGCGCCGCCGCGGAACTGCACCGAGCGCAGACTGCCCTGACGGGCGCGGCCCGTGCCCTTCTGGGCATAGGGCTTGCGGGTGGTGCCGCTGATCTGTTCGATGGTCTTGGTGGCGTGGGTGCCGGCGCGCTTCTTCGAACGCTGCCATTCGACGCAACGCTGCATGATGTCCGGGCGCACCTTGGCGCCGAAGACGTCGTCGGAGAGTTCGATCGAGCCGACGCTCTTGGCGTCGAGATTGAGGATATCGACCTTCATGGTACTCAGTCCTTCTTCTCGGCTTCGGGCGCGGGGGCCTCATCCGCCGGAGCCTCGGCTGCAGCGGCTGCATTCATCGCCGCCGGATACGGTGCATCCTTGGGGCGCGCGACCTTGGTCGCGTCGGAAACCAGCACATAGCCGCCGTCCGGACCCGGAACCGCGCCCTTGATCAGGATCAGGCCGGCATCATCGTCGGTGCGCACGATTTCCAGGCACTGCTGGGTGACGCGCTCGACGCCGAGGTGACCGGCCATCTTCTTGCCCTTGAACACCTTGCCCGGGTCCTGGCGGTTACCCGTGGAGCCGTGGGAACGGTGCGAAACCGACACGCCGTGGCTGGCCTCGAGGCCGCGGAAATTCCAGCGTTTCATGGCGCCGGCGAAGCCCTTGCCAATGGTCGTGCCGACAACGTCGACGCGCTGGCCGGCGATGAAATGGCTCGCCTTGATTTCCGCGCCAACCGGCAGCAATGCATCTTCCGCGACGCGGAACTCGACCAGCTTCTGCTTCGGCGTCACCTTTGCCTTGGCAAAGTGGCCGCGCATCGCCTTGGTCACGCGGCTGGCCTTGGCTTCACCGAGACCAAGCTGCACGGCAGTGTAGCCGTCGCGTTCGGCCGTCTTCTGGGCCACAACTTGGAGACCCTGGACCCGCAGGACCGTCACCGGCACATGCCGGCCGTCTTCGGCGAAAATCCGGGTCATTCCCATCTTCTGTGCGATCATTCCGGTACGCATGGCGTTTATCCCGTTCTGTCCTGCCCTAGAGCCGGATCTCGACGTCGACACCCGCGGCGAGGTCGAGCTTCATCAGCGCGTCCACGGTCTGCGGCGTCGGGTCGACGATGTCGAGCAGGCGCTTGTGGGTACGAATTTCGAACTGTTCGCGCGACTTCTTGTCCACGTGCGGGGAACGAAGCACCGTGAAGCGCTCGATCCTGGTGGGCAGCGGAATCGGGCCGCGAACGCGGGCGCCGGTGCGCTTGGCCGTCGACACGATCTCGCTTGTGGACTGATCCAGCAAGCGATGATCGAAGGCCTTCAGCCTGATGCGGATGTTCTGACTATCCATTTTCCTGATCCCGTGCCTTTAAGCGCGTATGCGCTCCCTACTCGACGATTTTGGCGACGACGCCGGCGCCGACGGTACGACCGCCTTCGCGGATGGCGAAGCGCAGGCCTTCATCCATGGCGATCGGGTTGATCAACTCGACCCGCATCGTCACGTTGTCGCCCGGCATGACCATCTCCGTCCCGTCGGGCAGCTGAACCTGGCCCGTCACGTCCGTCGTCCGGAAGTAAAACTGCGGACGATAGTTCGTGAAGAACGGCGTGTGACGGCCACCCTCTTCCTTCGTCAGGATGTAGGCCTCCGCCATGAACTTCGTGTGCGGCGTGATCGAGCCCGGAGCCGCCAGAACCTGGCCGCGCTCAACGTCCTCGCGCTTCGTACCGCGCAGCAGAACGCCGATGTTGTCGCCAGCCTCGCCCTGATCGAGCAGCTTGCGGAACATCTCGACGCCCGTGCAGGTCGTCTTCGTCGTCGGACGGATGCCGACGATCTCGATTTCCTCGCCGACCTTCACGACGCCACGTTCCACGCGGCCCGTCACAACCGTGCCGCGGCCGGAGATCGAGAACACGTCTTCGATCGGCATCAGGAACGGCTTGTCCTTCGGACGCTCAGGCTGCGGGATGTAGCTGTCCACAGCTTCCATCAGCTTCAGGATCGCGTTCTTGCCGATCTCGTCGTCCGAACCGTCCAAAGCCTTCAGCGCAGACCCCTTGACGATCGGAATGTCGTCGCCCGGGAACTGGTAGCTCGACAGAAGCTCGCGAACTTCAAGCTCAACAAGCTCAAGAAGCTCCGGATCGTCAACCTGGTCGACCTTGTTCATGAAAACAACAATCGCCGGAACGCCCACCTGGCGCGCCAGAAGAATGTGCTCGCGCGTCTGCGGCATCGGGCCGTCAGCAGCCGAAACAACCAGGATCGCGCCGTCCATCTGCGCCGCGCCCGTGATCATGTTCTTCACATAGTCCGCGTGGCCCGGGCAGTCGACGTGCGCGTAGTGCCGGTTCGCCGTCTGGTATTCAACGTGCGCCGTCGAAATCGTGATCCCGCGCTCGCGCTCCTCAGGTGCCTTGTCGATCTGGTCGTACGCCGTAAACGTCGCACCACCGCTCTCCGCAAGAACCTTCGTGATCGCCGCAGTCAGCGTCGTCTTCCCATGGTCAACGTGACCAATCGTCCCGATGTTGCAGTGCGGCTTGTTCCGCTCAAACTTCTCCTTGGCCATCTCTCTTTTTCCTTGCCAATCCTCAAGCGTTCATCTGATCACGGCCGTTAGGCCACTTGCCAATCTGGAGCGGGTGATGGGAATCGAACCCACGTAACCAGCTTGGAAGGCTGGGGCTCTACCATTGAGCTACACCCGCCGCATTCAATTTCTTCCGCTACCCGAACCTCGTCACCAAGAGCCTGCCCCCGGCGCGCGAGTGGTGGAGGGGGTAGGATTCGAACCTACGTAGACATAAGTCGGCAGATTTACAGTCTGCTGCCATTGACCGCTCGGCCACCCCTCCCCGACTCGTCCCCAAAAAACCTCGCCGGAGCGCGGCCAAGGGAAAGGCCAGAAAAGCGGAGAGCGCACTATGTGAATTTCTCGCCTAAAGTCAATTAATAAAAGGAACACTGCACCGGTCCGCCCACTCGTCCGCCAAGGGACGGCGCAGAAACCGGTTGATGGTTGATATAGAAGCGAAAATATAGGACCAATCGGAGTCCCGCGCAACCCTGCCGGGGTCAAACGAAACGAGAACGCGATGCCCCCCAAACCACCCCGCCGCCCGGGCGGAAAACCCCCCAGATCAGGGCGCCATCCGGGCCGGGACTCCGGCGGCTCGAAATTCAGCGGTTCCAAGGGCGGCGAGCCCGGCCGCCAGCCCCGGCAAGCCCCCCAAAATCGCGCCCCTCGGCAGGACTCCCAAAGCCGCGCCCCCCGGCGCGAGCGCCCGGCCCAGGGCGATACCCGCCCGCGCGGCGGCGAGGGCTGGATTTACGGCCACCACGCGGTTCAGGCGGCGCTGGCCAATCCCAAGCGCCGCTGCGAGCGCCTCGTGGTCACGGCAGAAGCCGCGGAAACCTTGGCCAATGCGGGGGTCGGAGATGTCATCCGGCCGGAAATCCGCTCTGCCCACGAGATTACTGCCCTTTTGCCCGAAGGCGCCGTCCACCAAGGCTTCGCCCTCAAGGCGCGGCCCCTGCCCGAGCGCAACATAGAGGAAATCCTCGCCCCCCTGGCCGAGGGGCAGCCCGCCCTTGTCGTCGTCCTCGATCAGGTGACGGATCCACGCAACGTCGGCGCCATCCTGCGCTCTGCCGCTGCCTTCGGCGCGCTGGCGGTCATCCTGCCCGAACGCCACGGCGCCGACATCACCGCAGCGCTGGCCAAGGCCGCGTCGGGGGCGCTCGAAACGGTCGCCCTGGTGCGTGTCACCAACGTCAGCCGTGCGCTGGAGGCCCTGAAGGCCGGTGGGTTCTGGTGCGTCGGTCTCGATGCCCAGGCACGGCAGGCGCTTGCCGAGGTGGATTTGAGTGGCCGCGTCGCCCTCGTGCTGGGGTCAGAAGGCGCCGGGCTCCGGCGTCTCGTCTCCGATACCTGCGATCTCCATGCCCGCCTGCCGATCAGCGGCGACATGGAGAGCCTCAACGTGTCGGCCGCCGCCGCCATCGCCATGTACGAAGTGGCGCGCCGCCGGGTTTAAGCCTTTGCTAACCCTGTTGGCGGAAGCTGGGCCATGGTTTCTCCTGCGCCCGCCCCCTTCCGGCAAGCGACCGAACTCGACCGCGCGGTGGTACTTCACCGCGCCGGCCGGCTTGACGACGCGCTCGCGGTCTATGAATTCATCCTCGCCGGCGGCCCCAACAATGCCGATGCCCTCAACCTGTCCGGCCTCGTTTACCTGACGAAGGGAGACGGGGCCGCGGCGGTCGAGCGGATCACCCAGGCCATCAAGCTGGAACCAGCGAGCCCTCTGTTCCGCCTCAACCTCGGTAGCGCACTGCTGCAAAGCGGCCAGCATGAACGTGCCGTCGGCGCTTTCGAGCGTGCGCTCAAGCTCAAGCCCGACCTGGCCGAAGCCTGGGCCGGTCTCGGCATGGCACGTGCGGCCCGCGGTGAGGAACGCAAAGCCGCCCATGCCCTGCGCCGGGCTGTCGCCTTCAACCCGCAGATGCCCGATGCTTTGAACAACCTGGCCCTCGTCCTTGGCCGCCTCGGCGATTACGACGAAGCCCGCCGGGCCGTTGACCAGGCCATCGCCTGCCGCCCCAATTACGCAGTCGCCCACAACACTGCGGGCGTACTTGCGCGCGAGGACGGCGATGCGACCGCATCGCTCGCACACCTGCAAAAGGCTGTCGCACTGGCGCCCGGTTATTTCGAGGCACAAAGCAATCTCGGAATCTCGCTGACCGACCTCCGCCGCTATGACGAGGCCGTTGCCGCATTCGACGCTGCATTGGCCCTGCGCACCGACCACGCGGAGACATGGCGCGCCGCCGCCAAACCGCTGGCTGCACTGGGTGACACGACCAAGGCGCGTGCCGCCTGCGACCGGGCACTCTCGCTCGCGCCGGGCGAACGGCGCATCATCTGGGAACGGGCGCTCATCGATCTTGCCGCCGGGGATTTCGCGGCGGGCTGGGACGGCTATCGTACGCGCAGCACCGTCGATCGCAGGCGCTATCCCATGCCACAGTCGAAGCTCGACGGCGACCTGCATGGCCAATTGATCATGCTCGACGGCGAACAGGGATTGGGCGAGGAACTCTTCTTCCTGCGTTTCGCCGCACCGTTAAGAGACCGTGGCGCGCGGATCATCGCCTGCGTGGACGAACGCCTCGTCGACATGGTGTCGCGCATCCCCTTTATCGACGAGGCCTGCGCACGCAGCGCAGCGCGCCCTGCGGCGAAGATTGTCGTGTTGAGATTTCCGCTGGGCGACCTGCCGTGGCTGTCCGGCGCAGACGTTTTCGCGCCTGCCCTTATAGCGGCCCGCGAAGAACTGCGCGACCGGATTCGCGCACGCCTCGCCGCAGCGGGACCTGCGCCCTATATCGGAATGACATGGCGCGCGGGCATCGCCGGACGCGCCACCCTTTACAAGGAAGCCCCAGTCGACCTGATCACAAAGTCCATCGGCGACACACCCGGGACCCTGATCGCCTTGCAGCGCAATCCCTTCGATAGCAAAATCGCCGAACTATCGCAGCGCATGGGCCGCCCTGTACTGGACCTCACCGATCTCAACGATGATCTCGAATTGATGCTGGCGCTGATGCATGAGATCGACGCATACGTCGCGGTTTCCAAGACCAATGTTCATCTTGCCGCGGCGGCGCGCGCGGCCGGCGCGCGCGTGAAGGCCCACGTCCTCGTCCCCTGTCCGGCGGAATTCCGCTGGCTTGCCACGGGCGAAACCTCGCCCTGGTTCCCCGACTTTCCGGTCTACCGCGAAGATCCCCGCCTTGGCTGGGCGCCCGTGAGCGAAAACGTGAAGCGCGCCTTCTCCGGCATTTGAGCGAAATCCCCCGCGATAGCGGTTGAGGCTTCGGATCCGCGGCGCGATCCTTGCCTGATGAGCAGCATCGGCACCATCGCCGCGCAGGGGCTCGCCTTTCAGGCGACGCGCCTTG
>JAURLI010000013.1 GCA_030831315.1 Alphaproteobacteria bacterium | reverse complement strand
GACCCCGACACGGTAGCGCCCGCCATGCCCAACCTGGTGCGCGACCTGCCTGCGGGCGCGCCGCGCATCATCCAGAAGACCGACGGCATCAAGCACAGCATCGTCAACGGCCAGCGCTTCATGAACGATAACGAGCACACCGGCGCGTATGCGGGCCGCCTGATGCGCGGGCCGCTCTGCCACAACTAGGCGTCTTTGGGCCAGGGAGGACAGCGATGAAACGGGTGAAATTCGGCACCAGCGACCTGATGGTCTCGCCCATGGGGCTCGGCTGCATGAGCATGTCGGGCTGCTACGGTGCGCAGGATGACGACGAATGCGTGGCGACGATCCATGCCGCGCTCGACGGCGGGGTCAACCTGATCGACACCTCGTCCAATTACGGCAAGGGTCACAATCACCAGCTGATCGCGCGCGCCATCAAGGGCAAGCGCGACAGGTTCGTGATCCATTCGAAGCTCGGCACCGTGCGGCCTGACGGCAAGACCCAGGTTGCCGGCTCGCGCGAGCATATCCGCAATTCGACCGAAGGCGCGCTCAAGCGGCTCGGCATCGACTGCCTCGATGCGATCTGCATCTCGCGTGTCGATCCCCATATCCCTGTCGAAGACTCGGTCGGCTTCATGGCCGAGATGGTCAAGGAAGGCAAAACGCGCAACATCGGCATTTCCAAGGGCCTGACGCCGGAACTTCTGGACCGCGCCTGGAAGGTGCATCCGGTCGCCTCGATGCAGGATGAATATTCGCTGTTCGTGCGCGTGCCGGAAGAACAGCTGCTGGGAGCCGCGCGTTCCCACGGCATGGCCTTCATGGCTTTCGCCCCGCTCGGCCGCGGCATCCTTGCCGGGCTTTTCGGCTCGCGCGCCGATATCCCGGCGGGCGACGAACGGCTGGAGGATGCCCGCTATGCGCCCGGCAATTTCGAGGCGAACGCGAAGATGGTGAAGGCGCTTTCCGACATGGCGGCGGAAAAGGGCGTCGCGGTTTCGGCGCTGGTGCTGGCCTGGGTGATGCACCAGCCGGGGCAGGTCATTCCCATCCCGTCGTCGAAAAGCCGCAGGCATCTTGAACAGAACATCAAGGCGCTGGATCTCGCTTTGTCCGCCGAGGATATCTCGCGCATCAACGCCATCTGCCCCAAGGGTGCCGCGGGGGACAGCAACCACGCCCAGAACCGGGCGGGTGCGGCGGCGCAATAGGGCGGCCGTGCCCGCGATCTCGAAGGCCCAGCAGCGCGCCGCCGGCATGGCGCTGGCGGCGAAGCGGGGCGAGATCGATCCGCGCAAGCTGAAGGGTGCCGCGCGCGAGATGTTCGACACCATGACCGAAAAGCAGCTGCACGATTACGCTGCGACGGCAAGCAAGCGCCTGCCCGAACACACGCGGCACAAGTAGCCCCCCTTACCCGCGCGGCCAAAGCCTGTTAGCCTTGGTGCAACGAAAACACGGGCTTCAGGGGGGCACCATGACCGCAGGCGATATTCATCCCGATTCCGGCTGCCGGCTGCCGCTGGTGCGCCGCGACGACCTCGACGAGGCCGGCAAGAAGGTCTTCGACCATCACGTGGCGCCGGGCACCGATTCGCTCGCTGGCCTGCGCGGCCCGGGCGGGGTGCGCCTGCACAGCCCGACCCTGTCGGCGCTACTGCGTCCCGTCGCCAAGTACCTGCGCTTCGACACGGGGCTTTCGCACAAGCACCGCGAGATCGCCATCCTGATCACCGCGCGCGAGATGGATTCGCGCTTCGAATGGGCGGCGCACGAGCCCGAAGGCCTGCGCCGGGGCGTCAGCCAGGCGACCATCGACATCATCAAGTACCGCAAGCCGACGGCGGGCCTGCCCGAGGACGAAGCGGTGATCATCGATCTGGGACGCGAGGCGATGGGCAGGCACAAGGTGTCCCCGGAGACCTACCAGCGCGCGATCAAGCAGTTCGGGGCGAAGCAGCTCGTCGACCTGATGGGGCTGATCGGCAATTACATGGCGACGGCGACGCTCTTGTGCGTCTTCGACAACCAGCCGCCGCCCGACGCGCCGGTGCTGCCGATCGATTGACGCCTAAACGTCGGGCCGCTTGTAATTGAGGTTCGGCCCGCCCTTCTGGGACTTCAGGTAATTTTCCACGTCGCCCGTCGGATCGACGGCGCGGCGCAGGCGCTGGCCCACCAGCTGGTCAAGAGCGATCGCTTGGCTGAGGCTGAGATCGCGGCCCATCTGCACGGTGATCTTGGCGTGTTCGAGCGGTGCGAGGTGGCGCGACGCGATGGCGCGCGCGGTCTCGATCGCTGTCGCTTCCAGTTCCGCCGCGGGCACCACATGGGACACGATGCCGAGGCGTTCGGCCTCCGCGCCCGAGATGTTGCGCCCGACCATCTGCATCCACACGACCTTCTTCACCGGCACGCCGCCATGCAGCAGCGTCGAGGTCACGAGCTGGCCGAAGGAGCCACGCAGCACCTCGGGCATGCCGAACTGTGCGTCGTCCGCCGCGATCACCAGGTCATGGCAGTTCATGATGCCGAGCGCGCCGCCCAGGCAATAGCCGTGCACCTGCGCCATCATCACGCGGGGAAAGGTCCGCAGTGCCTCGGCCAGCGCCACCGTCGGCGTCGGCCGGTCCCAGTCGCGCGGGGAAGCATTGGCCTCCTTCAGGAAGTAGAGATCGAGGCCGGATGAAAACAACGGCCCCGCGCCGCGGGTAATGACGACCTTCAGCTCGCGGTCGCCGCGCACGATTTCGAGGGATTCGAAGAACGCCTCGACCATCGCCTCGTTCCAGGCGTTGCGCTTTTCCGGTCGGTTGAGGGTGATGCGCGCAACGCCCGCATCGGCCAGCCGGTCGAGGATCAGTTCAGGCCATTGCTTCAGGATCTGCCAGTTATCGCTCATCGCGGCCTCCCTTACGGCGCCGCCTGTCCGCCGGTGCCCGGCACCGGGGCAAGCGTCGTTTCGTGGAACAGGTCTTCGGGCTTGAGGCCGGGCTCCGTCAGGTGCTGTTCGGCCGAATAGCGGATCAGCTTTTCCAGAACTTCCCGGTTCTTGGTGAAGCCATAGGGCCAGTAGTCCTTGCCCATGCTGGCTTCGGTCGCCTCGACCTCGGCCTGCAGCCAGGGCAGGGTCGATGTCGCGACCGTGCGGAACTTGAGGTCCTCGATGGCGATGTCCTTGGCCTTGGCGAAGGACTTGGCAAGTGCCAGCGGCAGCCACGGATATTTTTCCACCAGCACCTGCTTGATGGCGACAAGGTGCATCACCGGGAACAGGCCGGTGCGCTTGTAATAGGCCTGTTCTTCGGATTTGTAGTCGGGCCACATGCGCGCGACATTGGGCGCGCCGCGCTTGAAGCAGCTGGGGTCGTGCGGGCTCATCAGCGCGTCGATCTCGCCCTTTTCCAGCATGTCCGAAAGCGTCCGGTTGCCGATGGAGGCGTAATCGTATTTCGGCGGCAGCTTGATCGGCGTGCGCTCCTCGCGCCCCGGGACTTCGAGCCCGCCGGTGCGCCATTTCATTTCCCACGATTCGACCCCGTAATCGTCCTTCAGCAGCCCGCGCAGCCAGACGGCGGCGGTCAGCTGGTATTCGGGGCAGCCTACCGTCTTGCCCTTCAGGTCGGCGGGCGACTTGATGCCGCGGTCGGTGCGGATGAACAGGTTGTTGTGGCGGAAGCTGCGCGACAGAAACACGGGGATGGCCGTATAGGGGGAAATTCCTTGCTGCAGCTGCAGCATGTAGCTCGAGATCGACAGCTCGGTAACGTCGAATTCGGCGTAGCGCATGGCGCGGAAGAAAAGTTCCGCCGGCTGGATCTTCAGGTAGGTCACCCTGCAGCCGTCAACCTTGACGCGCCCGTCGGCAATGGGCCGTGTGCGGTCGTAATCGCCGCCGGCGATGGTGATGTCGATGTCGGTCATGGCTCCCCCAATGAACGTGCCCGGATGGATGGCCCGCAGGGCCGCGGCCGGGACATTTTTGTAGGCTTATCCTAGCCGCTCGGCCCCCTGTGGTCGCGCCGAATCTTGGCCCGCAGGGCCGCTTGCGTGCTAGAAAAAGGCCGCAGGGCGCACAGGCCCGCCAGTGGGGGAACAATGTCGGAATACGATTACATCATCGTCGGTGCCGGGTCGGCCGGCTGTGTCATGGCCTTGCGTCTTTCCGAAGGCGCGCCGGAGGCGAAGATCCTTGTGCTGGAGGCGGGCGGACCCGACCGCGACCCGCTCATCCACGTGCCGCTCGGCATCGGCGTGATGCATGAACGGCGCAGCCACGACTGGGGCTACGACACCGAATCCGAGCCCGGCCTCGGCGGGCGCGCCATCGAGGCGATGCGCGGCAAGGTCGTGGGCGGCTCTAGCGCCATCAATCACATGAGCTGGGTGCGCGGCAACCGCGGCGATTACGACCGCTGGGCGCGCGCGGGCCTCGCCGGCTGGTCCTATCGCGAGGTGCTGCCCTATTTCCGGCGCTGCGAAAGCTGGGAAGGCGGCGCCGACGAATGGCGCGGCGGCGACGGGCCGATCCGCGTGCAGGGCGCGCGCACCACGGACCCGGTGTTCGACGCCTACCGCGCGGCTGCGGAGGCCCAGGGCTATCCTTTCACACCCGATCACAACGGTGCGCGCCAGGAAGGCGTCAGCCGCAGCCAGTCCTGTATCTGGCGCGGCCGCCGGCAATCGGCGGCGGTGGCCTACCTGCGTCCGGCGCTGGCGCGTGGCAACGTGACGCTGATGACGCGCGCCCATGCGACGCGCATCGTGCTGGATGGCACGCGCGCCACCGGCATCGCCTACCTGCATCGTGGCCGCGAGCATGTCGCCCGCGCCGCGCGCGAGGTTATCCTGTCGGGCGGCGTGTTCAATTCGCCCCAGCTCCTGATGCTGTCGGGCATCGGCCCCGCCGATCACCTCAAATCCTTCGGCATCGCGCCGGTGCTCGACCTGCCCGGCGTCGGCGGCAACCTGCAGGATCACATCGGCGTCGTCGTCGGCGCCGAGCGGCTGGAGCCGGGCCCCTTCGTGCGCGAACTGCGTGCCGACCGCATGCCGGTCAGCGTCGTGCGCGCCTACCTGTTCGGCACCGGCCCGGCGACGGTGCTGCCGAGCGGGTTGCACGGCTATATCCGCACCCGTTCGGACAGCGAGGTTCCCGACATCCAGTTAATCTACCGCGGCGTGTCGGCGACACCGCACCTGTGGTTCCCGGGCATCCGCAAGCCTGAACCTGATCGCTGCGGCGTGCGGCCGATCCTGCTGCATCCCGAAAGCCGGGGCACGGTGCGCCTGCGCTCAACGGACCCGCTGGCGCGCGTCGAGATTCGCCAGAATTTCTTCGCCGAACCCAACGACATCGCCACCTTGCGCGAAGGCGTGCGACGGGCGCGTGCGCTGATGGCGGAAAAGTCCATGGATCGCTTCCGCGGGCCCGAAACGGCGCCGGGTCCCGACCGCCAGTCGGCGGCCGACGTCGATGCCTGGATCCGCTCGCGCGCGCTCACCGCCCATCACCCGTCCTGCACCTGCCCGATGGGTATGGGCGAGGACGCCGTCGTCGACGGTGAGCTTCGCGTGCGCGGGATGGAGGCGTTGCGCGTCATCGATGCCGCCGCCATGCCCGATCTCGTTTCGGGCAACATCAACGCCTGCGTCATCATGATGGCGGAAAAGGGTGCGGACATGGTGCTGGGCCGTGCCGCGCCGGCCCCGGCTTCGGTTTAAATCAAACGCGGAAGGCGGTGCGTGTTTCCGGCGCGAACAGGTCTTCGGGCTTCAACTGGCGCCGGGCGATGCCCTGCTCGAAGCACCATTTGAGGTAAACCTCCAGCGTGCGTCGGTTTTCATCGATGCCGTAGGGGAAGAAATCCTTGCCCAGAACCTTGCGGGTTTCTTCGGCGTATTCCGCGATCCACGGCACGAACAGGCGCGAGGCCTGACGGTCGAAGATGCGCGCGAGGCTCGATGTGCGCGCCGCATGGAAGGCCTTGTAGAGATTCTGTGCGATCCACGGGTTGCGTTCGTAGACCGGGCGCCGGATGGCAATGATGTGCATGATCGGGAACACGCCGGTACGCTGGAAGTATTCGGTTTCGACGGTTCGTGCATCGGGAAAAAGCGGCCTGATCATGGCGTAGGGGCCATGGATGCCCGCGGGCGGGCGCGCCGAAAAGAAAGCGTCGATGGCGCCGTCGCGCAGCATGTCGCGCAGGGATTTTTCCTGCTCGGCCACGAGGTTGATGCCGTCGGGCAGCTTCAGCTTGACCTGTTCGCGCCGTCCCGGCTCGTTCAGGCCCGCCTGCACCCAGGTCACGCCCGAAAGCGGAATGCCCAGCTCGTCGGTCATCCAGCCGCGGGTGTAGATCGCCGCCGTCTGCGCCCATTCGGGTACGCCGATGCGCTTGCCTCTGAGGTCGGCGCCGGTGCTAATCGGCCCGCCCTCGCGGACATAGATCGAGGCCAGCCGGAACATGCGGGACGTAAATACCGGCAGGCCGATGATATCGGGCGCGTCCCCCGACATGATGGAGACGAACTTGGCAAAAGACATCTCCGAGACGTCCCATTCCCGGTACTGGGTGAAACGGTAGAACGTCTCCTCGATCGGATTGATCTGGTAATTGAGGATCACGCCGTCCACCGGTATGCGGCCAAGCGCGATGTCGCGCACGTGGTCGTAATCGGCCGTGGCGATGTTCAGATTGAGCTGGGTGACGGTCATGGCAGGCCCCTGTTCTATTCGGCGTAGCCCGGCGTCACCGCGACGTCGAGCAGTACGCGCTTGCCCGCGAGCACGTCCCGCGCTGCTGTTTCCAGTGCGGCGCGCAGGTCGGCCGCGTCTTCTACCCGGCGCCCGTCGAAGCCATAGGCCGCCGCGATGTGCAGCTGGTCGACGGCGGGGCCGGTCATGAACTGGCCGACCCACTTGTTCTCGCGCGGGCGGCCGCGCTTCACCGCGACCTGGTCCTGGTGAACGACGTCATTGAAATAGGCCTGGTTGTTGGCGATCACGACGAGCAGCGGGATGTCCATGTGCGAGGCCGTCCACAGCGCCGTCGCCCCCATGGAAAAATCGCCGTCGCCGACCAGTGCCACCGGCAGCCGCCCGGTGCCCTTGAGCGCGAGCGCCGCGCCGACCGCGATGCCCGGGCCTGCGCCGATGCCCGCACCACCGTTCGAGCCGAAGAAATCAAGCGGCCCGTCGATGCCGACGCAGTCGCCGGGCCAGCCCAGCGGCATTGAGATCAGGCTGACGTCGTCGCGGCTGTCGCGAAACGCCCGCCAGATCAGCGCCATGTCGCGCAACGCCATCTTGCCGCTGGCGATCGGGGTTTTCTTGTCGGGGTTCTTGTTTTCGATCTTGAGGCCGAGCGGACGAGCCTTG
>JAURLI010000012.1 GCA_030831315.1 Alphaproteobacteria bacterium | reverse complement strand
AGGCGATCAAGACCGGCCGCGAAGGCGCGGAGCGATTCGGGTTCCAGCGGCCAGACGAGGGTGGGCTTGTAGAGCGCGATCCCCGCCTGCGCCCGCGCCGTGTCGTCCAATCCCAGAAGATCGAGCGCTTCTTCGGCATCGGCCCACGACTTGCCCGCCGCGACAATGCCGATGCGGCTTGCGGCAGTCTTGCCGAAACTGCGGTCGATCCCGTTGGCGCGCGCGAAGGCCAATGCGGCATCGCGCTTGGGGCCTTCGAGGCGCGCTTCCGCATCGGTGACGCGGTCGGGCCAGCGAATGTGCAGGGAGCCGTCGGCGGGCGGCGCCGCAAAACGGAAGCGATCGAGGGCGACGTCGATCGTCGCCCCCTGTTCGACGATGTCGGACGGGCATTTGAGCGCGACCCACATTCCCGATGCCCGCGACATTTCGATGCCGGTAACGGCAAGGTCGAAAATTTCCTGTACCGAGGCGGGCGCCAGCACCGGGATCTGCGCATCGACGAAGGCGTATTCCGATTGATGCGCCGTGGTCGAGCTGACGCCCGCGTGATCGTCGCCCGCGACCGCCAGCACGCCGCCCATCGGCGCAGTGCCCGCGAGGTTTGCGTGCTTGAATGCATCGCCCGAGCGGTCGACGCCGGGACCCTTGCCGTACCAGAGGCCGAAGGCCCCTTCGACGCGCGCACCGGGAAACAGGCCCAACTGCTGGCTGCCCCAGATGGCGGTGGCGGCCAGTTCCTCGTTCACGCCGGGGATGAAATGGATGTCGGCGGCGGCCAGTTCGCAGGCCGCCGATTGCAGGTCGCGGTCGAAGGCGCCAAGCGGCGAGCCGCGATAGCCGGACACGAACCCGCCTGTCCGCCGCCCCGCCCGCGCATCGAGCCAGGCGCGTGCCAGCAGGGCGCGCACGAGGGCCTGGTTGCCGGTGAGAAACACCCGGGTATACGCGGGATCGAAACGGTCGCCAAGACGGCCGGCAGAATGGCCGGAGATCGCCGTCGCGGCATCGCCGTCGCGGCGGCTTTCGGGGCCGTGCTCGGACATCTCGGGCATTGGGGTGGAGGCCTCCTTGCCCCCGTTGTGTAGCGCCCGGTGGCGGGACTGGCAACGATGCAGAGGGGCGGGCGTGATTTATCCGCCAAAGCGGGCTATATCTGGGGCGAACTTACTGGAAAGGCTCGGATTTCATGATTGTCCTCGTCACCGGCGCGGCCGGGTTCATCGGCTATCACCTGAGCGAGGCGCTGCTCGCCCGCGGCGATAGCGTGATCGGCGTGGACAACCTGAACGACTATTACGATCCGGCCCTGAAGCACGCCCGCCTCGATCGCCTCAAGCGCCATGCCGGTTTCACCTTCCATCTCGCCGATATCGGCGATGACGGCCAGATGGTGGACCTCGCCCGGGCCGCGCAAGGCGTGGAAATCGTCGTCCACCTCGCGGCCCAGGCCGGGGTTCGTTACTCGCTGGTCAATCCGCAGGCCTATGCGCGCAGCAATCTCGTCGGTCACCTCAACGTGCTGGAACTATGCCGGCACATGAAGGGGCTGAAGCACCTTGTTTACGCGTCGTCGTCCTCGGTCTATGGCGGCAACGTCAAGCAGCCTTTTTCCGAGAGCGATCCCGTCGATCACCCGGTGTCGCTCTACGCCGCGACGAAGAAGGCCGACGAGCTGATTAGCCATTGCTACAGCAACCTGTTCGGGGTTCCGGCAACGGGTCTGCGCTTCTTCACGGTCTACGGTCCGTGGGGGCGCCCCGACATGGCCTATTACGGCTTTACCCGCGCGATCCTCGGCGGCGAGACGATCCATGTTTTCAACCACGGCGACATGAAGCGCGACTTCACTTATATCGACGACGTCGTTGAGGGCGTGATGGCGACGATGGCCAACCCGCCCGAGGGCCGCGGCGGTGCCGCACCGCACCGCGTCTACAACATCGGCAACAACCGGCCGGAACCGCTGATGCATTTCATCGCGGTGATCGAGGACGCGGTGGGCCGCAAGGCGGTCGTGCAGATGGCGCCGATGCAGCCCGGCGACGTCAAGGAAACATATGCGGATATTTCTGCCATCCAGCGCGATATCGGCTTCACGCCGAAAACGCCCCTGGAAACGGGCATTCCCCGCTTTGTGGAATGGTATTTGAAATACCACAACTCATGAGTGCAGGTATTTACCTGTTTTTTACCAGTGCCCTCGCTAAATAGGCCGCTTTAATGCCGCTTTCTGGCGGTACGCGTTTTTCGCGCGAGGTGGGGACAGGCATGCAGGTCGAGCAGCTCAAGCGCATTCTTGAATTGCACATCCGGTATCTGAAGGGGCAGACGGGTGGGCGCTGCGCCAACCTTCAGAACGTGGATCTTTCGGGGTATACGCTCGATACCGTGGACCTGCAGACCATGAAGGCTTCGGGCATCCGCTTCGTCGAAGCCAAGTTGCGCAAGGCCAATCTTTCCAAGACCGATCTCTTCGGCGCCCATTTCGAGAATGCCGACATGCGCTACGCCAACCTTCTGGGCGCTGACCTGCGCGGAGCATTTTTCCTCGGCACCCGTCTGTCGGGCGCCATCATGGAGGACGTCGATCTGCGTCCCGGCGCCATCTATGACGCGGGCGCCGGCACCATAGATGACGCGTCTGTTTTCAAGGACGGCGCGCGTGTCGCCAACCTGACCGAAGCCGACATGCAGGGCGCCAAGCTGGCGCGCGCCAACATGCAGGATGCCGTCCTTTACGCAGCCAACCTGACTGGCGCGGACCTGACCAACGTCAACCTGACGAACGCGAACTTGCGCAATGCGAACCTGGAAGGTGCGACCGTGACCGGTGCCCGCTTGGCGGGAGCCGTGATGACAGGGGCCAACTTCCGCGGCGTCGATCTTTCCCGGGCCGACCTGCGCGGCGCCTACACCATGGACGCCAACGTGGATTCGCCCGTCGACGATTCGTCGAACAAGGTGGACCGCAACAGCGACGTCGGACGGATCATCGCCTCCCATGTCTAGTGGATCGCATCGGGCGGCCGTCACGGTTCTCCTGCGGACCTCTCCGGCAAGTCCCTT
>JAURLI010000089.1 GCA_030831315.1 Alphaproteobacteria bacterium | reverse complement strand
GCCTGGGCTGCCGTCATGCCGACGTTGGCAAGTTCGGGGTCCGTGTAGGTCACCCAGGGTACGGCGCGATGATCAGCGCGCGCCGGCAGGCGGAACAGCGCGTTGCGAATGACGATGCCCGCGTGATAACCCGCGACATGGGTGAACTGGTAACCGCCCGCCACGTCGCCGATGGCAAAGACGCGACGGTTGCTGGTGCGCAGGCGCCCATCGACCTCGATGCCCTTGCGATTGTATGTGACGCCAGCCCTATCAAGACCGAGGTCATCCACATTGGCCGCGCGGCCCACCGCAACCAGAAGATGGCTGCCTTCGATCACGCGGGTGCCATCAGGCGCCTCGATGGTGACGGCGACGCCTTCTTGCGATTTCGCGACGGCGGCAACCTTGGTGCCTTCCAGCAGGTCGATGCCTTCGGCGACCAGCCGGCCGCGCACAACTGCGGCAAGGTCGGGGTCGTCCCTGTTCAGGACAGAAAGCCCTTCCACTACGCTGACGCGCGCGCCGAGCCGCCTGTGCGCCTGCGCCATCTCGAGACCGATGGGGCCGCCGCCGATGACGATCAGATGCCGGGGGGCCGTCTGCAACTCGAACAGGTTTTCGTTGGTAAGGTAAGGGACGCCATCGAGGCCGGGAATCGGCGGAACGAAAGCGCGCGATCCGGTGGCGACGACGAAGCGCCGCGCATGGATGCGCGCATCGCCCGCGGCAACGCAATCGGAGGCCACGAACCTGGCCGCGGCGCGGATGACCGTGCAGCCAAGACCTTCGAAACGCTCGACCGAATCATGGGGTGCGATGCCGGCAATGACGTCACGGACATGGTTGGCAACGGCGGAAAAATCGACTTCGGGTTCATGGGGCGCGATGCCGAAAGGCGCCGATCCGCGCTGGGCTGCCGCCACATGGGCCGCCGCCAGCAGGGATTTGGAAGGCACGCAGCCGGTGTTCAGGCAATCGCCACCCATGCGGCCCTTTTCCACGAGGACGACGCTCGCGCCCATCTGGGCCGCGCCCGCGGCAACCGACAAGCCGCCCGAGCCTGCGCCAATGATGCAAAGATCGGCCTTGATGTCGCGGGTCATCGGCCGCCCTCCCCGCGTCGCGTTTTCACAAGCTTGTAGATCACCGGCACCAACGACAAAAGGGCAAGACCCAGGATCGGCAGCAGCACCTCCGGATTGAAGATGACGGAAAGATCCGGCGTGCGCCCGGCATCGAAAACCGCGCCGAGCCCGTTGCCGACCGAGGCAAAGACGAAGCCGCCCGGAATGATGCCGAAAAACGTGCCGATGACGTAGGTGCGCAACGGCACGCCCAGGAAAGCCGGAACAAGATTCACCAGCCAGAACGGGAACAGCGGCACCAGGCGCAGGAACAGGAGATAGCTCAGCGCGTGTTCGCGAAAGCCCTGCTCCATCCTGCGCACGGCAGGTCCCGCACGACGGCGCAAGCCGTCGCCGAGCGCCGTGCGAGCGGCGAGAAACACCCCGGTCGCGCCGATCGTCGCCCCGGCGACAGCATAGATGGTGCCGCCAAGGATGCCGAACAGGAAGCCGCCCGCCAGCGTCAGCACGGCGGCGCCCGGCAGGCTGACTGCCGTCGCCAGCGCGTAAATGACAATGAAGGCAAAAGCGGAAAGGACGCCGTTTTCGGCAACGAACCCCGCGAGCGCGCCACGGTGTTCGCGCAACTGCTCGAAACTGAGGTAGCGGTCGAGACCCAAGACAAAGAACAGGACCAGCGCCAGCGCAATCACCGCAATCGGCGCGAACCGTCCGATCACGCCCTTTGTCCGCCGGTCGCTGTCGTCCTCCGCCGGGCCAGCCATACGCTGTGTTGCCTCGTTAACCTGACCGGCCGGAGGCCGGGACGTCTCTTCAAACTGGGGGGTCATAATATCCGAAATCCTGCTGGGTTTGACCAAGCGCCGGTTGCCCGGCACCCGCGCAATGTGCCCGGGAAGACCCCCGGGGTCCAATCAAGCCCCATCACCACCGGGTGATCGGGCCGTGAGGGGGTCCACTAGGGATGGGGTGTGGGCGCGCCGCCTCCACCCAAATGGAGGATCGCCGAAAATAAGGGATTTCAGCGGGTTACGGGGGTTCCTGCGGGGTTCAGGAAAATGCCGCCAAATGATTGACTTCCCGGCCTCAAGCCCGTATACAGCGGGCCTCTGTTAAAAGCCTTCCCCACGGAGCGCGACGTGAAACGCACCTACCAGCCCTCGAAGCTTATTCGCAAGCGCCGGCACGGCTTCCGTTCGCGCATGGCAACGGTGGGCGGCCGCAAGGTCCTCTCCAGCCGCCGCAAGAAGGGCCGCAAGCGCCTTTCGGCCTAACCCAGGCCCCTTCCCGATCCATGACGAACGCGCCAGAACGACTCAAACGGCGCAGCGAGTTTCTGCGCGCCAGCGCCAACGGACGCAAGGTGGCAGTCACCGGGCTTGTCCTGCAGGCGGTTCCACGCGCCGACGGCGGTTTGATGCTCCGTTGCGGCTTTACCGTGTCGCGCCGGGTCGGCAATGCCGTGATCCGCAACCGGGCGCGGCGCAGGCTCAAGGCGGTTGCCGCGGAAATCATGTCCGAAAGGGCGGAACCCGGCTTCGATTACGTGCTGATCGGCCGTGCGACGACGGCCGAACGGCCTTATGATGCGCTCCGCCGCGACCTGGTCGCGGCGCTCAAGCGGCTCAAACTCTGCCGGGACGGCGGCCATGCCGGCCCCGGCGCGGCCTGACGGGACAGACCATGACCTTCGCGCTGCGTGCGGCACTTTGCGATTTTGGACGCACCGTCGGGGATCTCCTCGGCGCGGCCGGACGGGCGCTTGCCTTTGTCCTGATCTGGGCCTATCGCCTGCTGATAAAGCCCCTGTTTCCGACGACCTGCCGTTTCGAACCGAGCTGTTCCGAATACGCCCTTCAGGCGGTAAAACGGTTCGGCATTTTTCACGGCGGCTGGCTGGCGCTGAAGCGCGTCGGCCGCTGCAACCCCTGGGGGCCTTTCGGGGCTGACCCGGTTCCTGACAACACCCGCCCGCACGATTGCGGGCGTCATCATTCCGCGTAGCGCCGGGAGCACACATGAACGACCAGAAAAACCTGATCATCGCCATCGTGGCGTCGGTGTTGATCATGATGAGCTTCCAGTTCTTCTACGAGAAGCCGAAGATCGACAAGATGAAGCAGCAGCAGGCCCAGAGCGGCCAGCTGCAGACCGCGGGCGCAAGCCGCCCGCCCATGGCGCCGCAGACGGCAGCGCCGCAGGCGCAAAATCCGGGTGCGCCACAGGCGCAGAATCCGGGCACGCCGCAGGCGCCGGGTGCTCCGCGCGCGCAGGTCCCCAATACCCCGGCCGCCCCTTCGGCGCCGGCCGGCAAGACCGCGCCTGCCGCACCGGC
>JAURLI010000088.1 GCA_030831315.1 Alphaproteobacteria bacterium | reverse complement strand
GCGCATCCTCGATTCATCGAAACTCGCCGGGCTCGGCTGGCAGGCCAGTACCTCGCTGGAAGACGGCCTGCGCCGGACCTATGACTGGTTTGCGAAGAATTTCGAAACGGCCCGCCTGGGCTGACGGCGCCGAACAGGCTTTTCGATGTTTCTACTTTGCCTGCCGCTGCGCTTGGTGCCATCGCCAGGCATCGCCGATGATCTCCTCAATGCCTGAGCGCCGCGCCTCCCACGCGAGAACTTCGCGTACGCGCGCTGGATCGGCGACAAGGGCCGGGGGGTCGCCGGGCCGTCGCCGTGCCGGAGCCGTCGGAATCTTGCGGCCGGTGACTTTTTCCGCGGCCGCGATGACGTCCTTGACCGAATGGCCGGCGCCCGTTCCCAGGTTGAGGCCCTCGCCGGGATCACCTGCAAGAAGATTGCGCAGTGCCGCGACATGGGCTTCGGCCAAGTCACAGACATGGATGTAGTCGCGAATGCAGGTGCCGTCGGGCGTCGGGTAGTCGTTGCCGAAAACCGATATATGGGGCCGCAGCCCTGCGGCGGCATCGAGGACAAGCGGGATGAGGTGGGTTTCCGGGTCGTGGCATTCGCCGATCTCGCCATCGGGGTCGGCGCCGGCGGCATTGAAATAGCGCAATGCATAGGAACGGAATCCGTAAGCCTGCCGGTAGTCGTCGAGGATCTGTTCGATCATCAGCTTGCTGCGCCCGTAGGGATTGATCGGATGGCAGGGCTGGGATTCGGGGATCGGTACCGTTTCGGGGGCCCCGTAGATTGCACAGGTGCTGGAAAACACCAGGCAGTCGACGTTTGCCGCGTGCAGGGCATCGAGCAACGACATCGTGCCGCCGACGTTGTTGCGATAATAAAGATCGGGTTTTTCGACCGATTCGCCGACATAGGCGTAAGCCGCGAAATGGATGACCCCTGCGGGGCGATGCTTTTTGATGACCGCATCGAGGCGGGCACGGTCCTGCAGGTCTCCCTGTTCGAGGGGGCCCCATTTCACGGCCGCGGCATGGCCGCGCTCGAGGTTGTCGTAGGTGACCGGCACGAAACCCGCGCGGGCCAGCGTCTTGCAGGCATGGCTGCCGATATATCCGGCGCCGCCGGTGACGAGGATGGTTTGTGCCATGTTGTGCCCGTCCTCAGATGGCCGCCACGGGGCGGACGTTCAGGGGCCGCCGACGCCGAGCTGCTGGTCGGACTTGGCCCGCGCGGCGCGTGTCTTCTTCGGTGCGCCGGCGCGGCGCCCGTCGGCCGGTGTCGCCGGCAGGGCGGCGAAGGCGCTGTCGATTTCCTTGCGGGCGGACAGGAAGCGGTTGCGTTCGGCCCCGTGCAGGGTGCGGCCGGTCGGGAGCTTTACCGACAGCGGGTTCATGTGCCGGTTGTTGGAGAGCACTTCGTAGTGCAGGTGCGGGCCGGTGGACCGCCCGGTGGTGCCGACATAGCCGATGATCTGGCCCTGGCTCACGCGGGCGCCGCGATGGATGCCCTTGGCGAAGCGGCTCATGTGGGCATAGGCAGTCGAATAGGTCGTGTTGTGGCGGATGCGGACATAGCGGCCATAGGCGCCGTTCCAGCGCGCATCGACGACAACGCCGCGGCCTGCAGCCATGATGGGCGTGCCGGTCGGCGCGGCGAAGTCGATGCCCTTGTGCACCTTGGTGTAGCCAAGAATCGGATGGCGTCGCTTGCCGAAGCGCGACGACAGGCGTGCGCCGTCGATGGGCGTGCGCATCAGCGCCTTGCGGGTGCTTTCGCCCTTGCCGTTGAAATAGTCCCAGGTGCCGTCGTCGCCGCGGAAACGGTAAATCTCGAGCTTCTTCCCCGACAGGGTCAGCGCCGCGTAAATGACGTCGCCCGAACCGACGACATTGCCTTCGGTATCCTTGATGCGGTCGAACAGCAGGTCGAAACGGTCCTGGGGCTGGAGGTCGCGCTGAAAATCGACGTCGTAGGAAAAGGCGCGGATCATCTCGACGATCACGGGCGGCGGCACCCCGGCATTCACCGAATCGACATAAAGGCTGTTCTCTATGCCTCCCGACGCGCGGGTCTGTTCGTGGGTCAGCTTGGTTTTCGACAGATAGGCCTCGAAAGTGTTGTCCCAGGTGCGGGCGACACCGACGGTTTCGCGGATCGACGGCATGAATTCGAAGCCGCGGAAGGATTCGCCTGATTTCTTGTCGGGGCCGAGCGGCTGGAAACTCAGCTCAAGCTCGGTTCCCGCCACCAGTTCGCGCGGATTGAACACCTTGCGCAGGGCGGAGACGGCGGAATGGGCTTCGTCGGCGCGCACGCGAGCGCGCGCCAGCACCGTCGTCAGGGTATCGCCGCTGCGTACCTTGACGACCCGGGTTACGCTTTTCAGGCGGTTCTCAAGGGAACTGTCGGGGATGGACAGGGACAGGACCGCCTGCCTGGCATCGATGCGGGCTTCGTGATCGGCGGGCGCCAGCGCGTCCCCGCGTGGCGCAGGCGCGATCCAGGGTGCTATCCAGATCGCAACGATCCAGGTCAGGGCGCCGATGGCGGCGGCGGCCGTGAGGCCCGGTCTTGGCAGGTGTTGCGGCAGGCGCTGCCACCAGCGCCGTTCGGCGGGTGGGGGTTGAGGCTGGTCGGAAAAGGGGGTCTGGGAAGACATCGAATTCCAGTGACGTTGATCTGCGCCTTTGCCCGGTTACGGTCCTTTTTTCCGGGGACCGTGCACAGGGGGTGAAATTCCGGCCTCCCGAGCCGTGCTCTCCATCGGCAAACCGTTTTCCGGTCTATGGCCAGCCGCAGCAGAATGGAGTCAAGCCCCCCCGCTGTCAACAAGGCGCCGGAGGATTTCCGGGGTTTTCGCTGGCATATGAAAATGATATCGCTACCGCGCGAACGTCGAGCCAGTCTCGGCAGGCCGGTTTCGGGAAACGGGAAAAGATGGGCGAGAACACGGGTTTTTCGGAGCGACAGCTAGCGATCATCGAGAAGATTTTCGGTGCCGCAGGCCGGCCCGAAGGCGATGCCATCGTCATCGGCGACCGGAAGATCCCGGTCCGTGACGGCGTGATCCTGCTGGATGAGGCGGTAGGTGCGGGCGAGGCGCTCAAGGGCGACGTCATTCGGTCCTTCGGCAACGAATGGCAGGCCTTTGCCGACCTCAAGCCCGAACATCAGCTTGAATTCGACTGCTATTTCGACGTCGTCAATGTACCGCAACTGTCGGGCAAGTCGGTGATCGACCTCGGCTGCGGCATGGGGCGCTGGTCGCGCATCCTGATGGACCGGACGACGCCGGATTTCCTCGTCTGCGTCGATCTCTCCGATGCCATTTTCGTTGCCCGTGAAAACCTCAGAGATCGCGACAACGTCCTGTTCATCAAGGCCGATCTCGAACGCCTGACCTTTCCCGGGTTCCGCTTCGATTTCGCATTTTCACTCGGCGTCCTGCATCACATCCCCGCCGGCATCGAGACCGCGGTGGGAAATATCCACGGCTATGCCGCCCGTTTCCTTTGCTACCTCTATTACAGCCTTGAAAACCGCGGTCTTGCCTTCCGCCTCTTGTTCGGCGCAGCGACGCTGGTCCGCAAGGTGCTGTCGTCGATCGGACATGAAGGCTCGCGCCGCTTCCTGTCCTGGCTGATCGCGGTCTTTGTCTACAAGCCGCTGACGCTGATCGCTGATCTCGCGGGCGCTCTCGGCCTGAACAAGGAGCGCGTGCCGCTTAACGCCTATTGCGGGTTTTCCATTGGCCGGATCCAGCAGGATGCCTACGACCGCTTCTTCACCAAGGTCGAGCACCGTTTCTCGCGCGCCGACATCCGGCGCATCTTTTCGCCCTATTGGGATGACGTGCGGATTTCCGATATCCAGCCTTTCTGGCATTTCCTCTGCGACGGGCGGCGGGAGAGACAATGACCTGGATTTCGGCCGTCGCCGGCAAGCTTCCCTGGTGGGCGAAGATCGCGGGAAAGGTCGTCCTTTCCCGGCTGCCGGTCAGCGGCAAGGTCTGGCAGAAGATCGGCCTGTTTTCGCCGGGCCTGATGTGGCGGCCCGATTACGCCATCGGCGTGTTCGATTTCCACTACCGCGCGGCGGGTGCGCCTGCGGCAGGTTTCAAATATCTGGAACTCGGCCCGGGGGATTCCGTGGCCTCGGCCGTCGTCGGCAAGGCCTATGGCGCGGCGCTTGGCTGGCTCGTCGATTCGGGTTCCTACGCCAGCCGGGACATGGACCTGTACCGGGACGTGGCGCGGCGCCTCGAGGCGGAGCGGCCCGGCGCTAACCTCGGCGCCTTGCGCGAGGTCGGGGGGTTCGAAGACCTGCTCCGGGCCTGCAATACGAGCTTCCTTGAGCACGGCCTCGCCAGTCTCAGGCAGGTTCCGGCCGAAAGCTGCGATTTCATCTTTTCCGAGGCGGTGCTGGAGCACGTGCCCCTTGGCGAATTCGATGCCGTCATGGGCGAACTTCACCGCATCCTGAAGCCCGGCGGTGTTGCCACCCACCGGGTGGATTTCCGCGATCACCTGGGCGGC
>JAURLI010000087.1 GCA_030831315.1 Alphaproteobacteria bacterium | reverse complement strand
TCGATGATGGCGCCCCTTGGTGGGACTGTTGTCTCGGGACCGGGTTGTTTGGGCCGGCAATGCCGGTACGCGTGCTGGTTACTCCTCCTTTGCTGGTGAAACTTACTTCGGATCGCCCTCCACCTCACGGCAGGGAGTTTCCGGAATGATTCCCGAAGCGCGGCGTTGTGCCGTGCGGCGGCCGTTCTCGGCATAGTCGCCCTTGACTGCGCGCTCAGCGTTGCGGTCCCAGGCCTCGAACCAGTCGCCGAGATCGTAACCGTGCCACGGCGACTGGGCCTTGAGCGGCGGCAGGCCGAGCTTTTCCCAGAGCCGCTTCGCGCCCTCCATGTATTCCTTCTTCGGCAACGCCAGCGGCGGCATGTCGCCCTTCAGCGTGGCATCAATCAGGAGCGTGCCGTCCTCGTTGACGTTGCCCGATTTGGGCCCGTGGCCGCGCGGGCGATGATGCAGGACCTCGATGTCGGTCAGCACGTTGGCGCGATAAGCCATCGCCCAGAACACCGCATCGCCGTCATCGGGGTCGATGTCGTCGTTGACCGCAATCACGTACTTGCCGCAATCGGCGCGCAGCACGGCGGCGCCGTAAAGCGCGCGCCAGACCTCGGTGCGCGATGTGGCGCGGTCCATGACGAGGAAGATCACCTTGCGGATATTGGTGAGCGGCTCGTGCAGCGCCACGCGCTTGACGCCGCGCAGGCCCAGCTGGTCGCGCAGGTGCGCGAGAAACATCGGCTCGTAGGCGACGCGCTTGATGACGCTCGATTCGCTCGGCGTCACCTGCGAGATGATCGAAGCCAGCACCGGCTTCTTCTTCATGGTGATCGCCGTCACCTCGAAGATCATGTTGAAATCCTCGAGCGCGATATGGCCGTGGGATTCGCCGAAGGGAGCTTCCGGCTCCAGATAGGTGGTATCGACCTTGCCTTCGATCACCAGTTCGGCTTCCGCCGGCACCATCAGGTCGTTGGTCTTGCACTTGACCATGTTGATGGGGGCGCCCGCGATGCCGCCCGCCACGTCGGCCTCGTCGCGGTGGGTGCCGAGCTTCTGCGGGCCGAGATAAGCAACAATGGGCGGCGCGCCGACGACGACGGCGCAGGGCATCGTCTTGGCGCCCTTCTTCTGGTACTTGAGCCAGTGAAGGTAGCCGCCGGCACCGCCTTCACGGCTTGCCATGCGCACCGCCAGCCGGTTCGTCGCCTTGAGCCCGGCGCGATAGGTGCCCATGTTCTGGACGCCGGTTTCCGGATCGACGGTGACGACGTTGGTCGCCGTGAAATAGGGCGCCGCATCGAAGCCAGGTGTGGAAATCGGCACCGGCAGGGCGTCGAGACCCTTGTTGTCGCCGAGCAGGTCCTTGCCGGTCCATACCACTTCCTGACAGGGCGCCGTCTTGACCACCTTGGGCGGGATCGGCTTCGCCATGCCGCGTTCCCAGCGCGCGCCGATCTCTTCGAGCGGCGCATTCATGCCGATGGCATAGATATCCTGGTTGGCGGCCAGCGCGCCGACCACCACGGGCATATCGAACTTGCGCCCGCGCGCATCGGTGACATTGGTGAACAGGAAGGCCTTGCGCTCGCCTTCCTTGAGCCCGCCGCGGAACTGCCAGCGCACCAGCGGGTGCAGCTCGGTGTCCTTGTTGACGGGCGCATCGATGGTGACGAGAAGCCCGGCCGCATCGAGCGCGGCCAGGTGCTCCTGCAAATCGCGGTAGCCGCGCTTGGGCAGGGCCGGAATACGGCCCTTGCCCGCCTTGGCGGATTTTGCCTTCTTGGTCTTGTCAGGCGCGGCTTTCTTCGCCATTTCGCTGATGCTCCAAAACGAAAATCGGGATGGCCCCGGCAAGCCGGGGCCATCACATCCTACAGGTATTCCACCATGGGGCGGCGCACATATTCGGGCGCGACGCGGACGTCGAGCACGAAGCACTTGCCCGCCTTCACCGCAGCCAGAGCACGCTTCAGGCCATCGGCAACGGCAGCGATATCGTCGATGCGCTCGCCGTCCCAGCCCTGCGCACGCGCGATGCCGACGAGGTCGGCGTCGGGGCCTTCCATACGCTGGCCGATCGGCGCGTTTTCTTCGGGCCGGCCGCGATGATGCGCGATGTGCTTCTGGTGTTCTTCGTCGTTGTAGTAGGAACGGTTGTTGGCGACGACCAGCAGCATCGGAATCTTCTGGTTGGCTGCCGTCCACAGCGCGTTGACCCCCATCATGAAGTCGCCATCGCCCAGTACCGCGACCGGAATGCGGCCGGGGGCCGTATCGCGCAGGGCAAGCGCGGCACCGACCGCCATGCCCGGACCGGAGCCGACACCACCGCCGCCGTTCGATCCGAGGAAATCGAGCGGGCTTTCGATGAAGTTGCCGTTGGGCGGCCAGCCGAGCGAGCGCGACATGATGCTGATCGGCTGGCCCTGGGTCACCGCCGCGAATACGCGGGCAAGGTCGTTGATGTTGACCGGGCCCGACTTGGCATCGGGTTCCGGAACCTTAGGCAGCGGGCGCGCAGCGGGCTTCGGCTTCTTTGCCACGTTGGCGCTTGCAAGGCCCTCGAGCAGGCAGACGACCGCCGTTTCCGGCACTGTCGCCATCCACACATCGACGGCGGGCATGATCTCGTAGTCCATGCTCCAGCCATTGTGGATGCGGTAATCGTTGCTGACGTTGATGACGACCGGGCCCTTGCCGGAGCCGGGCGGGAAAGCCTGCTGGACGGTGCCGGCGGGGTCAACCCAGTCGAGGCTGAGCACGACATCGGCCTTCTTCACCAGTTCGACCAGCGACGGACGCAGCTTCCAGCCGGTTTCGCCGGCATAGAGCGGGTGGGAGGTCGGGAAGCTTGCCGCATCCTTGAGGCTGGTGAGCACGCGGGCACCCAGCCATTCGGCCAGTTCCACGCGCTTGTCCCAACCTTCCTGGGAGCGCGAGACGCGGCCCGACAGGATCAGCGGGTTCTTGGCCTTGGCGAGCGCGGCGACGGCCTGTTCGATGGCACTGCGCGGCGGCTCGTTGTCGGCGGCGGGCTGGTAGCGGGCGACGTCCTCGAACTTCGGCCACTCGTCCAGTTCCATTTCCTGGATGGCGGCGTCGAGGTTGATGTAGCAGGGACCAGCCGGGCGGGCACGCGCGATGGTGAAGGCGCGGCGGATCGATTCGACGGCGGCCGCGGGCGAGGCCGGCTGGTCGTCCCACTTGGTATAGCCGCGCACCAGCGCACCCTGATCGGCGCAGGTATGGATCCAGTCGATCCACGGGCGGCGCTTCATGGCATCGACCGGGCCCGTGGCGCCCAGCAGGACCACCGGCATGCGGTTACACCAAGCGTTGAATACGGCCATGCTGGCATGCATCAGCCCGACGTTGGAATGGACGATGGCGGCAAGCGGCGTACCCGTGACCGTCGCCCAGCCATGGGCCATGGCGACGGCGTGTTCCTCATGCATGCAGACGATCATCTGTGGCGTCTTGTTGCCGAGAAAGTTAACGAGGCTGTCGTGCAGGCCACGGTAGCTGGCGCCGGGGTTGAGGCAGACGTAGGGCACGTTTTGTTCCCGTAGCGCCTGGGCGATGACGTCGGACCCCCAAATCTTGTTGGCGTTCTTGGGGTCGGGGCCGTGATCGGGCATGATGTCTCCGTTCGGATGGGGTGTTGTATATGACGATCATAATGTATTACTAAAACCAGTCCACCCCGTGCACCCCCACCGTCTCGATCACCGCAATTTTTTCAGATAGGCCGAAGATGCCCAAGGACGCCCAGCACGCGAGCCTCGAAACCGAACTCGACACTCCCGACGCGGAAGGCTTCCGCGCCATCGGCCAGCCGATCCGCCGCAAGGAAGACGAGCGGCTGCTGACCGGCAAGGGCCGTTTCTCTGACGATTTTTCAGTTCCCGGACAAACCTACGCGGTCATGGTGCGCTCGCCCTACCCGCATGCGCGCATCAGGGAAATCCGCAAGGAGAGCGTCACCGCGATGCCCGGCGTGCTCGGCGTGTTCACGGGCAAGGATGTGCTGGCGGAAAACATCGGCCCCATTCCGCACGACCCGGTGCCTTCGACCAAGTACGACATGAAGCTGACGGCGCCCGATGGCACCCGCAACGTCTTCATCGGCCCCCATTACCTGCTGCCCGCCGACCGCGCCCGCCATGTCGGCGAGGCCGTCGCCATGGTCGTCGCCGAAACCCGCGACCAGGCGCAGGATGCGGCGGAAGCCCTCGATATCGTCTACAAGGAACTGCCTTTCGTCGCCGGAACCGCAGCGGCGGCCGAACCCGGCGCGGCCGCGGTGTGGGACGAGGTTCCCGACAATGTCTTCATCGACACATGGTTCGGCGACAAGGAGGCCACCGACCGCGCCTTCGCCCGTGCCGATCACGTGTTTTCCATGGATTTCCATATCGACCGCGTCACCGGCGTGCCGCTTGAGCCGCGCGCGGCGCTGGCCGCCCTTGATGAGCGGACCGGCAACTTTACGCTGTGGGCGGGATCGGGCGGCGCCGTCCGCCAGAAGCGCGAGCTTGCCAGCATCCTCGGCATCCCCCAGGACAAGCTGCGCGTGCTGTCCTTCGATGTCGGCGGCAATTTCGGCACCCGCAACCGCGTCTATGTCGAATTCGGCCTCGTGCTATGGGCGGCGCGCACGCTGAAGCGCCCGGTCAAGTTCACGGCGACGCGTTCCGAAGCCTTCCTGTCGGACTACCAGGGCCGCGACCTCGTCACCAAGGTGTCGCTGGCGATGGACAAGTCTGGAAAGTTCCTCGCCATGCGGGCCGACAACATCTCGAACGTCGGCGCACGCTGCGTGTCGCTGTCGCCGCTCGGCAAGGGTTCGGCGCTGATCACCGGCTCCTACGACATTCCCGTAGCCAGCCTTCATGCCCGCGCCGTGTTCACCAATACCATGTGCACGCAGGCCTACCGGTCCTCGGGCCGACCCGAAGTGAACTTCGCGCTCGAGCGCCTGATCGATACGGCCTCGCGCGAGCTCGGCTTCGACCGCATCGAGCTCCGGCGCAAGAACTTCGTGCCGCCCGGAAAGATGCCCTACATGAACCCGGTCGGCGCCCAGTACGACAGCGGCACTTATGAAGCCAACCTCGATCTTTCCATGAAGATCGCGGACTGGGACGGCTTTGCCGCGCGGCGCAAGGAGAGCGAGGCGCGCGGGCGCCTGCGCGGCCTCGGCCTCGGCCATTACGTCGAATCCTCCATCGGCTCGCCCAAGGAACGCGCCGATATCTCGGTTCACGGCGAAGGCACCGTGACCGTGGTCATCGGCACCCAGCCCTCGGGCCAGGGCCATGAAACCAGCTTTTCCCAGGTGGTGGCGGACCGCCTCGGCGTGCCGTTCTCGGCCGTGCGCATCGTCATCGGCGACACCGACGTGGTGAAAGCCGGCGGCGGCAGCCATTCGGGCCGCTCCATGCGCCACGCCGGCACGGTCATGAGCATGGCGTCCAACGACCTGATCGCCAAGGGCAAGCGGATCGCCGCGGTGCTGTGGAACGTGCCCGCCGACACGGTCATGTGGGAAGACCATCGCTTCACCCTGCCCGGCACCAACCATGCGCTCAATGTGTTCGATCTTGCGCGCGAGGCGGCCAAGGCGGCACTGCCCGACGATCTTGCCGACGGACTTGCGGTCAGCCGCGAAAACGAAATGCACGATCCGGTGTTCCCCAACGGCTGCGCCATCTGCGAAGTCGAGGTCGATCCCGAAACCGGCCGTGTCGATCTGGTGCGCTACACCTCCATCGACGACGTCGGGCGCTGCATCAATCCGCTGATCGTCCACGGCCAGACCCACGGCGGCGTCGCCCAGGGCGTCGGACAGGCGATGTGGGAACAATGCGTTATCGACCCCGAATCGGGCCAGCCGATGATCGGCACCTTCATGGACTACGGCATGCCCCGCTCCGACAACATCCCCTCGATCACCAGCGAGATTGTCGAGGTTCTGTCGCCGACCAACCCGCTCGGTATCAAGGCGGGCGGCGAAGGCGGCACGACGCCCGCGCTTTCGGTCGTCACCAACGCCGTCATCGACGCGCTGTGGCCGCTCGGCGTGCGCGACATCAAGATGCCGCTGACCCCCATTACCGTCTGGCGCGCCATTCAGGCCGCGAAAAAGAAAGGCAACTCCGGAAAATGACCGACCTCAAACTCATCTGCTTTCCCGGCGCGCCCAACCTGCCGATCTTCGCCGCCATCGAAAAGGGCTGGTTCGCCGCGAACGGCGTCAACGTCAAGCTGACGACGACACCATCTTCCGCCTTCCAGGCAGAGAATCTCGCCAACGGCACGTTTGATATCGCCGGCACCGCCTTCGACAACGTCGTCGCCTATCGCGAAAAGCAGGGTGCTGTGGTGATCGAACCGGTCCCCGATTTCTTCGCCTTCATGGGCGCGACCCAGATCGAACTGGCGCTGGTCACGGCCAAGGATGTGAAATCCGTCGCCGACCTCAAGGGCCGTTCGGTGGCGCTCGATGCGCTGGCGACGGGCTTCGCTTTCGTCCTCTATGAAATGCTGGAACGCGCCGGCCTCAAGCAGGCCGATATTGAAATGGCCGCCGTCGGTGCCACGCCCCTGCGCTGGGAATCGGTGCGCGCGGGTACCCATGCCGCGACGCTGACCATCGAGCCGTTTACTTCCATCGCCCGCGCCCAGGGCTTCAACGTGGTCGAGACAAGCACCAACATGTTCGCGGCCTATCAGGGCGGCTCCTTCGCGGCGCGCTATTCCTGGGCGGCCGCCAACGCGGACGCGGTCAAGGGCTTCATCCGGAGCTACCTCAAGGGCCTCGAGTGGACGCTCGATCCCGCCAACAAGGACGAGGCGGTGAAACTCCTGCTCGCCAACATGGACGGCATCAAGCCGGAAGTCGCGCCCAAGGTCGTCGCCAACCTCGTCAACCCGCGCTCGGGCCTGACGCCCAAGGCCGCCTTCCTGCCCGATGGCGTGGCGACGGTGCTGGAGCTGCGCCGCCGCTACGGCGGCGGCAAGGCCAATGCCGACGCGGCCCGCTACATCGACACCAGCTTCTACGACGACGCCGTCAAGGGCGTCTGACACGCATCAGGGGGAAAGATCATGGAAATTCGCCGCGTCGTTATCGGCCACGACAAGGACGGCAAGGCCGTCGTCGAACAGGACGCCATGATGTCGAACGTCAAGGTCATGCCGTCGGGCCATTCGGGTTGCGTGATGTGGGCCACCGACGGCGCGCCCGCCGACCCCAACGTGGCCGAAGACCCTGCCGCCAAGGACCGCCCCCTGCCGCCGCCCAAGAACGGCACCGTGCTGCGCATCCTTCAGCTGGTGCCGCACAAGCCTGCCTTCATGCACCGCACCGACACGGTCGATTACTGCATCGTGCTTGAGGGCGAATGCTTCATGAAAATGGATGACGACAAGGAAGTGAAGCTGAAGCAAGGCGACATCCTGATCCAGAAGGGCACCTGGCACGGCTGGGAAAACCGTTCCGACGCGACCTGCCGCCTTGCCTTCGTGCTGATCGACGGCACCGCGCCTGCCAAGACCCTGCACCCGACGCTCGGGCACTAGGCTTCTATTTCGCAAGCTTCCTGAGGCTGGCAACCTCGGCGCTGGCGGCCTGCTGCAACAGCACGCCGTCGACGCGCCCCATGAGGAAGCGCCCGCCCATCTCCACCACCTGGTTCAGCACCGGGCCTTCCTTGATGCCGCCGACGCCGAGCGCCTTGCCGTGCCTGCGGCAGGCCTCCGCCGTGCGGCGGTAGGCGTCGAGCACCTTGGGATCGTCGAGCTTGCCCGGGATGCCCATCTCGGCACAAAGGTCGTTGGTGCCGATCAGGAGCATGTCGACGCCCTCGACGGCGGCGATGGCATCGGCATTGGCGATCGCCTCGGGGCTTTCCAGCATGGTCAGGAGAACCGTGTTGGCGTTTATCAGGCGGTAGGATTCCTCGATGCCGACGGACAGGCCCGCGAGCGGCCCGTAGCCCGCGAGCGAGCGGTTGCCGAGCGGCGGGTAACGGCAAGCCGCGACACAGGCGCGTGCCGTTTCGGCGTCGTCCACATGGGGAACAATGACCCCGTGGCAGCCGCCATCGAGCACACGGCTGATCCAGTCGTGATCGTGGGACGGCACGCGGGCCATGGGCACCACGCCCGCAAGGGCCGCCGCCTGGGCGATCTGGGCGACGTGGTCGAGGGAAAGCGTCGAGTGTTCGAGATCGCAGTAGAGCGCGTCGTAGCCCGCCAGCCGGATGATCTGGGCGATTTCCACCGTGCGCGAAAACCGCACCGTGGCGCAGAGCGTCAGCGCGCCATCGGCTAGCCGCGCCTTCATCTGTGCGCCAAGAAGTCCCGGGATATCCTTTGCGTCCGCCATCGCGTCCCCCTGTGTATTTGCCGTGGCCGTTTCCCTGCTTATAGCAGCCCCGGGAACGAAAAAAAGGGCCGGGTTGCCCCGGCCCCTTTTCATTTCACATGCCGGCAACCTACTTGATCGCCGCTGCCGCCTTCGGAATCAGGTTCTTCGGCGTGGCGTAGAGCTTCTCGACCAGCTTGGCGACATCCTCGCCGCGCATCGGATCGATGATGCCGCGCTTGGACTTGATCGATTCGTCGATGAAGCCCTTGTCCTGGATCGTCTTCCAGAACGACTCGCGCAGCACCGCGACCTTGTCGATCGGCACCTTGCTGGAAACGATGAAGGGACGGAAGATCAGGTTGTGCGTGGTCACCAGGTCGATGATCTGCTTCTGCTCATCATTGGCGAATTCGCTGATATGCGGGATGCCTTTCAGCTCGGGCACGTTGACCTTGGAAATGCGGATGAAGATGTTGGTCTTCTTTTCCGCGAGCCAATGCGGCGGCACGCTTTCCCATGTGCCGCAGTCGCCGTCCAGTTCGCCACGCTCGACCGCGAGGCGCTGTTCGGTGGCACCCGGATAGCCGACGATCTGCTTGATCTTGGCCCCGAACACGTTCTTCAGGATCGCCGCGTCGAGATAGGTCGAGGCGGAGTTGCCGGTATGGCCGGTGGCGAACTGGCTCTTCTTCAGAAGATCCTGGAAGGTCTTTACCCCGGTCGTGTGCCAGGCATGGCAGACGCGGGCATCAGCGGTGGCGCTGCCGATGAAGTGGACATCCTTGGAGAAGTCCACCTTGACCTTGTTGGGGGTCAGCAGCGAGCCCAGCACCTGCCCCGGATTGAACAGTACCATGTAGGTGCCGTCGGTCGCCTGGGCCCTCAGGGACTGCACCGCCTTGAGGGACCCGGCGCCGGGCATGTTGCTGACGACGATGCTGGGCTTGCCCGGGATATGGGCGCCCAGATGGCGGCCCACCATGCGGCCGAAGGCATCGAAGCCCGCGCCTGCAGACGAACCGACAACAATACGCATGTTCTTGCCGCCCGTGAAATTCTCGGCAGCGAAGGACGACGTCGCGGCAACAACGCCCGCGACGAAGGCCAAACCCGTGAAAACGCCAGCAATCTTCATGGAATAGGTCTCCTGTTGGTTTACTCGACCGCTTTGGCCGAAATCGCGACCAGCTTGGCCGGGGTCTTGTAGAGTTCGGCGATCATCTTTTCGACGTCCTCGCCCTTCATTGGGGAAATGACCGTGCGCCCGGAACGCTTGGCGTCGTCGAGGAACGGCTTGCCGCTCAGCATGTCCCACATCGCCTTGCGCAGGGTGGCAAGCTTGTCCGCGGGGGTCTCCTTGGACACGATCACGGGGCGGAAGATGTCGCTGTGTGCCGTCAGAAGGTTGACGATCTGGCGCTTCTCGCCGGTCACGAGGTCGCCGACGAAGGGGATCTTGGCGAGCTCGGGCGTGGTAACGCTGGAAACACGGGCGAAGATGTCGATCTTCTTGTCCTTGATCCAGTTGTCGGGAATGCTGTCGTAGGAACCGCAGTCACCGTCCAGCTCGCCCTTTTCGACCGCAAGACGCTGCTCGGCGGAGCCAGGGTAGCCGACGATCTGCTTCAGGTTCGCGCCAAAAACGTTCTTCAGCACGGCAGCGTCGATGTAGTTGCTGGCGTTCTTGCCGGTGTGGCCGGTAGCGAACTGCTTGCGCTTGAGCAGGTCGTCGAGGGTCTTGACCCCGACCGTGTGCCAAGCGTAGCAGACGCGCGCATCCGCCGTCATGCTCGCGACGAAGCTCACATCGGTGAACTTCATCTTGACCTTCTTCGGCACGACCAGCGAGTTCAGGACCTGGCCCGGGTTGAAAATCACCATGTAGGTGCCGTCGGCCGGCTGCGCCTTCATCGACTGCACCGACTTCATCGAACCCGCGCCCGGAAGGTTGCTGACGACGATGCTGGGCTTGCCCGGCAGGTACTGGCCGAGGTTGCGGCCTGCGAGGCGCCCGAACGCATCGAACCCGCCGCCGGCGGAAGACCCCACCACGATGCGAACGTTCTTGCCGCCCGAAAAACTCTGGGCCGCAGCGGCATCGACAAAGCCGGTCAGGGCGGAAAGGACGACTGCAGCAGTCAGGGCACGATGATTGGTCTTCATGTGACACTCCGGATTTTATTATGGGAGGGGTGGCCGTTGGCGGCCGACGTATTATTGTATTACCGGGAATATGCTAGCATCCCCCGGACCCGGTCAACTCGAATTGACTGCGGCGAAAACAGGGGTTTCCCGGCGCCCGAGAACGTGCCAGAACCGCAAAAAACATGCGTTTTCGGACCCGGAAACGGGTGAGTGGACGCACCACAGGGGGATCATGACGGCGGCCGCAACGGCAGATCGCATCCGTATCGACGGCCGCGCCCTCAATTACCGCATCGAGGGCGCAGGCCCCGGTGCGCCCTGGCTCACCTTCAGCAACTCCCACGCCACCGACCTTCACCTCTGGGACGAGCAGGCTCCCCTCTTCGCCCGCAATTTCCGCATCCTGCGCTACGACACCCGCGGCCACGGCGCGAGCGAGGCGGGTTCCGGCAGCTGCGACATGGCGGCCCTCGCCGCCGATGTGATCGCACTGTGGGATGCGCTCGGCATTGAGCGCTCGCATGTCATCGGACTTTCGCTCGGCGGCACGACCGGCCTTGAGCTTGCCGCGCGGCATCCCGGCCGCGTGTTGTCGCTGATCGCCTGCGACTGTCGTCATACATCAGGTGCCGAATTCGCGGCAGGCTGGCTGCCGCGCATTGCACTGGCGCGCAACAGCGGCATGGAAGCGCTGGTGCCTTCGACCATCGAACGCTGGTTCACCGAAGGCTACCGCGCCAAGAACCCGCCCGCCCTTGATCGTGTGCGCGACATGATCCGGAACACGTCGGTCGCGGGCTACATCGCCTGCGCCGAGGCACTGATGGGTATCGACAGCGTCGAAAGACTGGACGCCATCCGCTGCCCGACACTCGCCATCGGCGGCGCTTTCGATCCGCCAGCGCCGCCCGCCCTGATGGCCGACATGGCCAGCCGCATCGAAGGCGCGCGCCACGAAGTCATAGCGGATGCCAGCCACATGGCCGTCATCGAACAACCCTTACCCTTCAACCGTGCCGCCGCTGCCTTCCTGGCGTCGGTCACATAATCTTTCCTTCCTGACAGGAGACAACAGCGTGGCTTCCAAGACCCCCGCCAATCGCCCCGGCACCGCCAAGTTCGATGCCATCGACCGCCCCGCTGACATCGGCAATCCGCAGATGGGATGGAATTCCGATGCCGTCGCGGAAATGATCCGTAGGCTGGATCTCAAATACATCGCGCTGGTACCGGGCGCGAGCTACCGCGGCCTGCACGACAGCCTCGTGAATTACCTCGGCAACACCAATCCGCAGATGCTGGTCTGCCTGCACGAGGAACACGCCGTCGCCATCGCCCACGGCTATGCCAAGGTGACGGACCGCCCGATGGCGGTAGCGCTGCATACCAACGTCGGCCTGATGCACGCCTGCATGGCGGTGTTCAACGCCTGGTGCGACCGCAAGCCGATGATCATGTTCGGCGCCAACGGCCCCCATGACGCGGACAAGCGCCGGCCGTGGATCGAATGGATCCACACCTCCGCCGATCAGGGCGCGGTGGTGCGCGACTATACCAAGTGGGACGACAGCCCGCGTTCGGTCCCCGCCGCACTCGAATCCGTCCTGCGCGCCAACCAGATCACGCGCACGGCGCCAATGGGCCCGACCTACATCTGCCTCGACGAGGAATTGCAGGAAGCAAAGATCGAAAAGGACATCGCCTTCCCCGACCCCGCGCGTTACGCGCCCGCCCGCCCTGCCGCACCGCGTCCCGACGAGGTGCGCGAGGCAGCCGATCTCCTGCTTGCCGCCAAGCGCCCGCTGATCCTGGCGGGCCGGGGCCTGCGCGACCAGCAGGCCTTCGACAACCGCGTGCGGCTAGCCGAAGCGCTTGGCGCCATGGTGGTGACCGACCTGCACAATTCGGCAGCCTTCCCATCCGATCATCCGCTGCACGTGCTGGAGCCGCGCTTTCACCCGCGCGACCAGCACATGGATGCCTTCAAGCAGGCCGATGCGATCCTCAGCCTCGACTGGATGGATGTCGGCGGCTGGGTCAAGCGCGCGGGCGGCCCCGACAAGGTGCCGGCCAAGGTCGTCCACGTATCGGTCGACCAGTACGTGCACCGCGGCTGGTCGATGGACTACCACATCCTTCCGGTCGCCGACATGCGCGTGCTGGCGACGCCCGATGCCTTCGTCGCGGCGCTTCTGGAAGAACTTGCCCGGCGCGGCGCCGACAAGGCTCGTCCGCTCGGCCTCAAGATCGAAAACAAGAACCCCGACAAGAAAACCCCGATCGCCAGCGGCAAGATGGCGTTGCGCGACATGGCGCTGATCTGGCGGGCGTTTCGCGACAGCCGCGACGACGTCAGCCTGAT
>JAURLI010000086.1 GCA_030831315.1 Alphaproteobacteria bacterium | reverse complement strand
CTTCAACGACCACGAAGACTCCTCGATGAGCTACAAGTATGCCTATGCGCACCTGCATACGGCAGCCGACCTGATCGAGGATAAGGAAACGATCACCGCCGAATACGACGAGGGCTCTGTCCTGCCCGTCACCATGCATGACGGCAGCGTCATTCACCTGAAGAAGACCGACCCGGACTACGATCCGACCGACCGGGCACGCGCCTTCGACTACGTCATGCGCCATCAGGAAAAGGGCGAGATCGTCACTGGGCTGCTCTACATCGACGACAGCCGGGACGACATGCACGGCCTGAACAAGACCGTGGCAGCGCCGCTCACGACCTACGATTACGAGAAGCTCTGCCCCGGCTCCGAAGCCCTGGCCTCCCTGCAGAAGCGCTACCGCTAGGCTTATTCGTTCCCGTCGGCCAGCGCGATCGTGTCGCGCAGGGACAGGCGTACCCGCACCTCGTCTCCCGGCGACAGGCGGACCTGCGGGTCCGCCAGTACCATCAGCCGCCAGCCCGCGATCTGAACATCGTAACGACGGCTCTGGCCCTGGAAGCTCGCCTGATCGACGCGCCCGCGCAGAACGGTTTCCCCGGCCGGGGTGTCTGGCGCTGCGCCGTCGTCCTTTTCAAGGCGCACGCTTTCGGGCCGGATCGAAACCGCTACGGATGCGCTCGCGCCGATCGATCCCACCGCCTGGCAAAAGATCTGCTCCCCCGTCTCTATCCGCACAGCAACCGCCGCCCCCGCCGATGCGGCGGCCTCGGCCGTGCCCCGCGCCATGTTGGTGACGCCGACAAAACCCGCAACGAAGCGCGTTTTCGGCCGGTAATAAATGCCCTCCGGCGTATCCATCTGCACGATCCGGCCCTTTTCGATCACCGCGATGCGATCCGACATCGACAGAGCCTCGGCCTGATCGTGGGTCACATAAACAGTGGTGATGCCGGTCTGGCGCTGGAGGCGCTTGAGCTCCACCCGCATTTCCTCGCGCAAGTGCGCATCGAGGTTGGACAGGGGTTCGTCCAGCAGAAGCAGTTGCGGCTCGCGCACGATGGCGCGCGCCAGTGCCACGCGCTGCTGTTCGCCCCCCGAAAGGCGCGTCGCCGGCCGGTTGCCGTAACCGCCGAGGTTGACCGTCTCCAGCGCCTTCTGGACGCGCGCGGCAATATCCGCAGCCCCGTAACGGACATCCTTCGACACCTGCAGCGGAAAGGCCACGTTCTCGAACACGGTCATGTGCGGCCAGATCGCGTAGGACTGGAACACCATGCCGATATCGCGCCTGTTCATCGGCACCGACATTCCGGCCGCACCGTCGAACAGGATGCGATCGCCAAGGCGCACGATACCGCTGTCGGGTTTTTCGAGGCCCGCGATGCAGCGCAGCGTCGTCGTCTTGCCGCAGCCCGACGGCCCGAGAAGGGTGAAGAAGGTTCCCGGCTCCAGCCGGAACTCGGCATCGCGAATGCCCCCGGCGATCGCATCGGTCGCATTGGCGTAAAGCTTGGTCAGCCCTTCAACGGCAAGCATGGCTACCCCTATCGATCAATTCCCGTATACCCCTGCGCCCGACCGGCGCGAGAGGAAATAAAAGCCCGACGCGATCACGGTCATGATCAGCGTCCACAACAATCCCATGGCGGCGAGTTCGGTGCCCTGCCCGTTCGTCCACATGTCGTACATGGCAACCGCGATCGTCTGGGAATCGGGGCCCGCCAGCAGGATCGGCAGCGACAGCACGCGCGAGGCCAGCAGGAAGATGAACAGCCATCCCGATGCCACCGCGGGGGCGAGCAACGGCAGCACGATGCGGCGCAGGATCACGAGATTGCCCGCACCCGACATGCCGGCAGCTTCTTCCAGCTCGCGATGGATCTGAAGCATCCCCGAATAACCGTAACGCATGCCGTAAGGCAGGTAACGGATCACGTAGGCGATCAGGATGATCCAGATCGTGCCGTAGATCGGGATGGGAACGGCCAGATAGATCTGCATGACCGCCGTCCCCAGGACGATGCCCGGGAAGATCAGCGGCATCGTCGCCATTTGGTCGAGCAGCCATCCCCCTGGCTTGCGGCGCACGGCCAGCCACCCGACCACGAGGGTCAGCACCATGACGATGGTGGCGCTGGCGGCGGCAAGGATCAGCGTGTTCCACACGAGTTCCAGGTAGAAGGGCGAGTTGATGACCGCCTTGTAGTTTTCAAGGGTGAACAGGCCCACCGCCTTCCAGCGTACCGCCTGAAAGAACGGCAGCACCGAGGCCCAGAGAAGAACCAGGTTCGGCAGCACCAGCACGAACAGGAAATTGGCAATGATGATGACGCCCGCGATCCAGCGCCCGGCGCCGAGGTCGAAGGGCCGCGCCCGGAATCCCTTTCCCGTTACCGTGTGGAAGCGTTCGGCGCTCTTTGAGATGCGGTTGTAAAAGGCGAGAAGCACCGCGACGACGCAAAGCAGCACCACGGAAAACGCCGATGCGCGGCCCGCATCGGGCGGCACCGTATCCTTGAGGGCGAGGAAAATATCCGTCGTCAGAACATTGACCCGTCCCGGCAGACCGACCAGCGCCGGAACCTCGAAGCCTTCAAAGGCGCGAATGAAGACCAGCAACACCAGCGCCATGACGGCCGGCAGTGCAAGGCGGATCGTGATCCGGCGAATGGTATCCCAGACGCTCGCCCCGCTCATGCGGGCGGCTTCCTCGAATTCAGGGTTCGATGTGCGGAGCGTCGCCGACAGCAGCAGGAACACGAGCGGCGACCACAGCATTCCTTCGACAAGCACCATCCCGGTCATGGAATGAACGTTGATCAGGACATCGTTCGCCCCGGTGAGCCAGCGGTAGAGATCATTGACCGGCCCCACCTTGCCGAGCAGGAAAAGCCATGCGGTCACGTAAAGCACGTAGGGCGTGCCCAGCGAAATGATCGTCGTCAGGTAAGCGAGCACCTTGAAGGGTGCGTTGGTGCGTTCGACGATCCAGGCCAGAACGCCCCCGAACAGAAGTGCGACGACGGCACTGCCGATGGCGAAGACGAAGGAATTGACCGCGCTGGTGGCAAGGCGCTCGCCTTCCAGCAGGCGGCGGTAATGCTCGAAAGTGAATTCGCCGACCGCCCCGGTCGGGGTGATTTCGAAAAGGCTGCCCTGGAACAGGTACCAGACCGGCGGCAGCACAAGAAGCGCGATGATGATGCCGAGGATGGCCGCGATCCAACGCGTCGAATGGGCATCGACATGGCCGCGCGCCGATGACATCCACGCCGAAGACCGTGAAGGCGCCGGGGCGTCCTGCTTTGACATGGTCATGTTAACAGCCGAAATGGGGCGGCCCGTCAGGCGCCGCCCCGGGTTCCGCTAGCGGAACATCTTGTCGAATATGGCCTTCCACTTCGGCAGGTCCGTCGCGACCTTGTCGGGCGTCACGACGTTAGCCTTGTAGTTGCCGGCTTCGGGCTTGAGGTTCTTGACCTTGGCGGGCACCGACGGCATCGCCGGAAGGTAGTTCGCGTTGGCGAAAATCTTCTGGCCCTCTTCCGACAGGACGAAGTCCATCAGCAGACGCCCCGCATTCGGATGCGGCGCATCCTTGAGGACGCTGACGGTTGAAACCAGCGCCATCACCGGCTGCATGGCGACCCAGTCAACGGGCGCTCCCTTCTTGGCGCTGATCACGGTGTGATGATTGAAGATCTGCAGCGCGATCGGGTATTCGCCCGCAACCACGCTGTCGAGGACCTTGCGCGCACTCGCCTCCATCGAAACGATCTTCTGCTTCGAGAGCTTTTCGAGATAGGCCATGCCCTTCTGTTCGCCCATGGTCAGCAGCACGTTGCCGATGAAGCCCGGGCCGGACGAGGTCGAGCTGGCGTTCCACACCATCTTTCCCTTCCACTTGGGATCGAGAAGGTCTTCGTAGGTCTTGGGCGCATCGGCCTTCTTCACAAGCGAGGTATTGATGCCCGGGGTCAGGAAGTAGAGGTTCCCTGCGACCCAGTAACCCTGCGGGTCCTTGTATTCGGGGGGATACTTCGCCGCGGAGGCCGGAACGTATTTGGCGACCAGTCCAGCCTTTTCCAGCGGCGGCTCGGTCGAGGTTCCGTCGAAGATGTCAGCAGCGACCTTGCCGGCACGCGCTTCGTTCAGGATCTTGTTCGCCGTCGATGTGGCGTTGGCACGAACGTAGCGCACCTTGATCCCCGGGTATTTCTTTTCGAAGGCCGCCGCCATCGGGCGCACGATCTGCTTGACGATGAGCGTCGTGTACCAGACGACCTCGCCTTCCTTCTTGGCGGCGGCGATCATCCCCTGATCCGCCGCGAGCGCGGACGGAATCATCGCCCCCGCGAGAAGAATGCCCGACAAATTCAAAAAGACGCGCCGACCCAGCATGACCATCCCCCATTGTTTATTGCTTCTATGAGGGGATTCAGCCCCCACGGGCGCTCCATGTCAATGACTGGGAGCCGCGCCGCCCGATCCTGCGGGCCTCGGCTATTCCGCGGGCCTGAGGCCCGGCAGCGCCGCTGCCAGTGCGGCCATCGTGTGCTCGCGCGCGGCGGCCTCATAAGGCACGGCCGTGCCAGCGCCCCAGACGGGTCCCGGCCACGCGGCATCACCCGTGCGGCGGGCAACCACATGGACATGAAGCTGGCCGACGATGTTGCCGAGCGCGCCGACATTGATCTTGTCGGGCGCGGCGATGGACTGAAGGGCGCGTGATGCCGCGGCGATTTCCGTCATCAGGACGGCCTGATCGCCTTCCGGAAGATCAATGATTTCCCGCATACCTGCCCGTTCGGGAACGAGGATCAGCCACGGGAAGCGGGAATCGTTCATCAGCAGGACGCGCGACAACGAAAGACTGCCGAGAGCAACCGTATCGGCGGCAAGACGGGGATCGAGGGAGAACATCGGGCACCTTCGCTAAATATGTCCGTCAGACTATCATGATGCCCACTGGCGGCGCAGCACTGGTCGGCACCTGTTTTTGCTCCTAGACTTCGCCCGGCATCGTTTTCAAGCTACCGGCCTGGTCATGACCAAATCCCGCGCCCATCCCGTTTTCGCCGAAGGTGGCACCACCGTCTTCGAAGTTTTTTCCGCCCTTGCGCGCGAAACGGGCGCCATCAACCTGGGCCAGGGTTTTCCCGATCATGGCGAACCCGAAGAGGTCATCGCCGCGGCCCGTGCCGCCTTCAGCGAGCGGTCGAACCAATATCCGCCGATGATGGGCGTGCCGGAACTGCGCCGCGCCGTCGCCGATCATGCCCGGCGCTTTTACGGGCTGGATGTCGACCCCATGCGCGAAGTGATGGTGACATCGGGCGCAACCGAAGCCCTCACCGCCGCGATCCTGACCTTCGTCCAGCCCGGCGACGAAGTCGTGACCTTCGAGCCCATGTACGATTCCTATGCACCCATGATCCGCCGCGCGGGGGGCATCGTGCGGCCGGTGCGCCTCTCCGCCCCCGACTGGTCGGTGGACGAAGACGCGCTCGCGGCTGCGTTCGGGCCGCGCACCCGGGCGATCATCGTCAACAATCCCATGAACCCTACCGGCAAGCTGTTTTCGGCGCGCGAGCTTTCCGCCATTGCCCGGTTGTGCGAAAAATTCGATGCAGTAGCCATCGCCGACGAGGTTTACGAACATCTCGTCTTCGACAACCAGCGCTTCACGCCCCTGATCACCGTGCCCGGAATGCGCGAGCGCACGATCCGCGTGGGCTCGGCCGGAAAGACGTTTTCCCTCACCGGCTGGAAGGTCGGCTACATCACGGCGGCGCCGGACCTCCTCACGCCTCTCAGCCGCTGCCACCAGTTCCTGACCTTTTCGACGCCGCCTTCCCTGCAGTATGGCGTCGCCCACGGCCTCGCCATGAAGGACGATTATTTCCAGGGGCTGACGCGCCGCATGAACGACAAGCGTGATCTGCTTGTGCGCGCCCTTTCGGGTATCGGCCTCAACCTCGGCGTCTGCGCCGGAACCTATTTCCTGATTGCCGATATCGGCGTCCTCGCCAAACCCGGCGAGGACGACGTCGCGTTCGCCACGCGCCTGACCCGGGAAGCGGGTGTCGCCTCCATCCCGGTCAGCGCCTTCTTCGGGCGGGACCCGCCACGTAATCTGATCCGCTTCTGCTTCTGCAAGACCGATGAAACCCTTAACGAGGCAGCCCGCCGCCTGACTGGCCATTTCGGCCGCGGATAGAACTTCGTGAAATACCCACAATTTTTTTCTGCATTTTGGCGGTTAGTCGTGGCACCATGCTCAAGCTTGGCAAGAACCGGCGACAGGCCACGGGAGGCTCCATAAACGCAGCAACGCAAACATCGGGATCCCGCCTACCGCCGGTTCGCACCATCGGCAGGGAAGCACCGGGGCGAATTCGGCTAACCACGCGAATTGCGCGACCCCCGCCGTCCTACCTCCCGCCGCCATGTGGTCCCGTGCCGGTGTAATTAATTCGGTATCTAATTATTCTACGCGCTACGGTCTTTCGACGTAACGATTTGCATAGACCGAAAAAAGGCCGCCCGAAAGGGGGCGGCCGAACTCAGATCAAAGGACGTTCAATCAAACCTGTTTCAGGTTGACCGCCTTCGGGCCGCGCGCGTCGGGCTGGACCTCAAAGCTGACCTTCTGGCCTTCGGTCAGGCCGGTCATGCCCGATCGCTCAACGGCCGAAATATGCACGAAGACGTCCTTGGAGCCGTCATCGGGGGTGATGAAGCCGAAGCCTCGGGTCTGGTTGAAGAACTTCACGGTACCTGTCGCCATGGTGTCTGCTTTCATAAGTCCAGGGCCCGGCCGATCTGTCGACCGGGATGACATGTCTCGAACCGGACCAGGGAACGCTTCGGCCGGATGGACAAAGCAATCACTGAAGCTGGCTCTGCTACCGTCACGCCCAAGATCATCCCCCGGCCATGGGAAAATTCAAGACTTAAATGGACTTAGGCACCCCATTCAGGTCCGCATAAAAGCGTATGCCGATGCCCTGCCCCTCGGATTTCCGCGCCCTGGAGCGTTGCGGATCACGGCCAGCGCCAGGCCGTGATTTCGGCCATCCATGCGGGCAGGTTCAGAAGCTTCAGGATGGAATCATCCGACAGCGACAGCGACAAGGCCCCGGCAAAGGACAGGAAGATGCCGGTGATGACGTAGCGGTCGAAGGCTTCGTGATCGCGGTTGATGAAATAACCGAAGATCATCCGGAACAGGAGCGACATGCTCTGCAGCGGCTGCACCACCGTCACCGGCGCGAGGCCGAGCGCCAGATAACGGAACAGGTGCGAAAACGAAACACCAACCCCCGATAATGTGAACCATTTAGCCGATTCGCGATTCATGCGCCGCGCCTCGGCCAGTTGCGACGGGATCGCCAGCAGCAGGAAGGTCACCACCGTCGCCGCGATGCAGGACACGAACCCGCCGACGAGGCTCGCATCGGACCCGGCCGTGGCCAGCCCCGCCTTGACCAGCACCGGGCTGGTGCCGAAGCCGACCGCCGAAAGAAGCGCGAACAGGTAGCCCTCGGCGATGCGCGGGGTGAAGCCGGGCTTGGCCCCGTCGGCCGCCTTGGGCGCCGGATTGGCGTCGGCCTTGGCTTTCGCCTTGGCGCGCGAACGCAGGATGTAAGCCGGCGCCGAGACGATCAGGATGATGCCCAGAACCTTGAAGGCCGACAGGCTTTCATTCAGCAGCCAGATCGCAAGACCAAGGGAAATCAGCAACTGCGCCTGCTGCACGGGACCGGCGATGTTGGAACCGACGGCGGCAAGGGAGCGGATGTTGCAATACCGCCCCCAGACGAAATGCATGAAACCGCCCATCGCCAGGTAGAACAGTTCCATCGGCGGAATGCGGGACATGACCGACCATTGGCCGAACACCCAGGCGAGAACCGCGAACATCACGACGCCGATGGGCATGGAGATGATCAGGCCCTGAATGGCGCCGCCCGAAAGGACGCCGCGCCGCGCGCTCGCGTTGTTGAAGCCGAAGCTCGCCGCCGCGAGCACGCCGAACAGGATACCGAGCATCGCCCACCTCTTTTTTGGTTATGGTTGGACTGGACGGGATCCGTTACTTGCGGCCCTTGCGGCCTTTCGCACCGGCAGCCATCAGACGCACCACCTCATCCACGTTCATGACGCGGCCCATGCGCGGGAACACCCGGTCCATGAAGAACTCGTTGTTGTTGCCGCGCATCGAGTAGCAGCAGTCGCGCACGATGACGAGGCCAAGGTCGAGATCGCGCGCGGCAAAAGCCGTCGCCGCGATGCCGACGTCGGTGGAGCCGCCCGCCAGCACGATGGTGTCGAGGTTGCGCATGCGCAGGTGGAATTCCAGGTCGGTGCCGAAGAACGAATTCCAGCGATGCTTGGGCACCATGATGTCGCCCTTGGCGGGCTTTACCTCAGGCGCGATTTCGCTGGTCTTGGAGCCCTTGTGGAAGCGCGGCGCGATGGTCTTGCGCTTCACCCCGGCGGGGTTGAGATCCATGTCCGTATCTGTCAGGCGTGCGACCGTGTCCGAGCCGTCCGCCGCATGCGCCCCCATCGGATAGAAGGTCGTCAGGCCAGCCTTGCGCGCGCCGGCGAGCAGCTTCTTCATGTTGGCAAGGATGTTGTGTTCCTTGAGGAAGGCACGCTTCTTCGGGTTGTCCGGATGCAGGTAGCCGTTGAGGGTATCGAAAAGAACAAGGCCCGTGTGGTCGGGCCCAAGCGTCGGTTCGGTGCGGTTAATGATGGCCATGAATTCCTCCCTGATGAAGCACGCCCGCGCACGTGACCGTCGGCTAAGGCCGGCGGTGCGCTGGCGCTGGGCAAATCGATTTCCCCTGACGACAAATTAGTGCCTGAAAGGATGGTTGTATAGGCCCCGAACAGGCCTCAGTTCAGCACCCAGATCGCGCCGTTGAGGACCAGCGCATAGGCGACCCAGGCGACATACGGCGCGAACAGCCAGCCCGCTATCCGGTCGATGCGCACGAAGCGCAAGCCGGTCGCAACGATCAACACGAACAGGACGACCATTTCGACGAAGCCCCAGCCGATCTGGCGCAGCCCGAAAAAGACCACCGACCAGCCGAGGTTGAATGCAAGCTGGATGGCATAGAGGCCCATCTCGGTACGGCATGCGGTGAGCCCTCCAACGCGCCACACGCGCCACGCGGCAACCGACATGGCGATGAACAGCGCCGTCCACACCGGGGCAAACACCCAGTCCGGCGGGTTGAAGGATGGCCTGTTGATCGTCTGGTACCAGGTGCCGACGCTGGTCGCCGTCACGCGGCCACCAACGGCCAGGACGACGATGCCGACGGCAAGGAAAAGGGCGAGGCCGATAAGATCGCGGGATCGGCTCATGATGCCCCCGCGACAGGGGCGCACTCATGCCGTACGGCGGCGCCGAACAGCAGGGACGCCATTTCGTCGCCCGCGGCGACCATCGCCTTTGCAAACCCGGCGGGCGGATTGACGATGACGAAGCCCGTGCCCGACATCCCGCGTGCGGGCGGAGGGCCTTGCAATTCAGCGCCCAGAACCGGGGCGCCGCCTGCGGCGATCCGCGCAAAGCCTTCGCGCAAGCTCGCGTGACGCCCCTCGGGCAGGATCGGATACCACGCCATGAAGATGCCGGCCGGCCAGCGCGCAAGCGCGCGCGCGATCACCAAAGGCACCTTGGCGTAATCGTCCTTCAGCTCGTAGGACGGATCGACGAGGACGAGTCCCCGCCCCGCCTTCGGCGGCACCAGCGACATGAGCAACTCGAAACCGTCGAGCCGTTCGATGCGCACGTTGTTGATCCCGCGCATCGTGCGCACCAGCGCCGTCAGCTCCGCCGGATGCAGTTCCGCCGCGACGATCTCGTCACTGGCGCGGGCTAGACGGGCGGCAATCAGCGGCGAGCCAGGATATGTGCGCAGCGCACCGCCGCCGTTGACCATGCGCACGGCGGCAATGTAGCGCGCCAGGGCATCATCCTTGGGCTTCAGGCCCCACAGCTTGCCGATGCCCGATTGCCATTCGCCGGTCTTGCGCGCCTGCGGGCCGTCCAGGTCATAGCGTCCGCGCCCGCCGTGGGTATCGAGGAAGAAGAACGGCTGGGGCTTGCGGGAAAGCTCGCGCAACAACAGGCACAGCGCCGTGTGCTTGTGCACATCGGCGAAGTTTCCGGCGTGAAATCCGTGCTGGTAACTGAGCATCAAAGCACCGCGTCTACGGCATCAGCCGCCGAGCGGCGTCCCCTCCACCGTGCAGCGGCGCAGCAGGCGGTTTTCCTGCGGCGAGAACCATGTCCGACCGTGGGTCAGGCAACGGTTGTCCCACATCACGAAATCCTTGAGCTGCCAGACATGCTCGTAAACGTACTTGGGATTTTCCGCGTGATCCCAGAGCTGGTTGAGGACGCTTTCGCTCTCCTCGGCGCTCAGGCCCTCGATGCGCTGGGTCATCAGCCGGTCGACGAACAGCGCCCGCTTGCCGGTTTCCGGATGGCGGACCGCTACCGGGTGGAACCAGTGCGGCACCTTACTGATGTCTTGGGCTAGATCGACGCGTTCGGAGCGCTTGTATTCGTGGATGTGGAGCGCCTTACTGCCTTCGATCTTGGCCTTCATGTCGGCGGAAAGATCGTCGTAGGCCATGTACTGGTTAGCGAACAGCGTGTTGCCGCCCTTCGACGGAATCTCGATCGCATAAAGGAAAGTGTACTTGTAGGGCTTCTCGGAATAGCCCGAATCGATGTGGAACCACATGTCGCCTTCGCCGAAGGCGCCGACCGGCTTGCCGTCCACTTTCATGTTGCTGACCAGCAGCGTGTATTCGTTGGTCTGCAAGATGCCTTCGGTGCGCTCACGCAATCCATCGGGCGCCTGCTTGCGCAAGCCCAGGTCGCCGAAGCGACCGGCAAAGCGAAGTTGCTGATCGAGGGTGAGATCGAAACCGCGGAAATAAATGACGAGGTGCTTGCGCCAGGCTTCCGCGATGGCGTCGATGACCGGCTGCGGCAGGTCCTGGGAGGGATCGACCCCGCGGATCTCGGCGCCGCAGGCGGCACCCGAGGGGATCACGGTCATTCCGGCGGTTTCGGCGGTCATGGACATGGGCAAACTCCTTTGGCCCGCATCTTCCACCCTGCGGCCAGCGGGCGCAAGTCCTTCGCCTTCGAAGGATTACCTACTGGCCGGAGACGCAGAGATCGTGCGGCCGCGTGCCGAGCCGCCGCGCACCCCTGTCGGTGATCACCACAGTATCACCCCAGGTGCAGAGCGAACTGCCGTCGGCGGTCGCGGCCGCCGGCTTGAAGATGAAGGTCATGTTCTTCTTCAACTCATACGTCATGTGACGCTTCTCGCGCGAAGCACCGGTGATGATCGGCCCGTCGTCGCCGGCCCCCTTGCCGTGCATCGTCAGTTTCGCCGTGGCACCGGCCGCCGGGCCTTTTGACGGCGCCGCCCGCCTGACGGCGCCGTTGGCGGCTTCGTCGATCTCCTCGATGGTGATGCCCGGCCGGATCGCTTCCGCCACCGCGTTGAACACCTCGCGCTGGACCTTGATCAGTTCCTTATGGACCTCGCTCGCCTCTTCCACGAAGACCGGCTGCACGCCCTGGGCCTGGTAGCCGATCCAGCAGGCCTCGATCTCGTTGATGATGAGATCGCCGCGTTCGAGGATGCGGAAGGTGGGCCGCGTCAGTGTGCGGAGCGAATTGCGGCCAGAAATCCAGTTGCAGTGGACCGGCGCCTCGGAGCCGTTGCGCAGCAGCGCATATTGCGTCGCCGCCCACACTTCCCAGTCGTTGGCCCCGGCGCGCGCCACTTCGGTTTCGGCGACGTAGGCCTTTTCGATGATTTCGACCGCGTGCGTCAGGCAGGCGACTTCCTCGTCGCTCTTGACGTCGCGCACTTCAGCCATCAGGGCGGTCGCGTCGACGATGCGCGATTGGGGAAAGGCCTCGCGGATCTGCTTGAAGGTGCCGTGAATGATCAATCCCTCGAAGGACCGGGTGCCTCCGATCTCGCCCAGCCCCGCGATGCCGATCGTCGGCGCCTTCAGCCCCAGTTCGCGGATGCGTTCGACGATGATCTTGCCGTAGTTGCGCCGCGCCTCACGCACGTCTTCGGTCCAGACCTGCACGCGCTTATTCCAGCGCGGCTCGGCCGAGGTGGCGACCGCCGTGACCGCGCCTTCGAGTGGAAACACCGCGGCGATATCGGCATCGCCGCCGCCGCCGACATGGGTCAGGTAGCGCGAATCCGCCTGGTAATCCATCGAATGGCCGGTGTTCTGCGGGCAGACAATGACGTCGATTCCCTGCACGGCCATCAGCGCACGCACGGCCTTCCAGCGGCGGTCGCGCTCGGCAATGGAAAAACGCGGATAGGGAAACGGCTCCTCGCTGTCCCAGGGGGCGCCTTTGGGCTTGTCGCCGGCCATGACTGTCTCCTTGTTAGCTGCGGCTGCAGAATTCGATGAACACGCCGCAGCGGTCGCGCAGGTAAACCGAACGCGCGAGCGCGGATCCCCGGCCGTGAACGACGGGGCCTTCGACCCTTGCACCCGAGCGCGAAAGCGCGGCAGCGATCTCGTCGATTGCACCGTCGCCAACCGTCAGCGCGAGGCGTGGCGTACCCTGGACCGCCTCCGGTGGCGGTTCCTGCACATGGGACTGGGACAGGAAATAGGCCAGCACCGGACCGCGGCCGTCGCCGCCCAGGTCAAGAAAGAGCTGCGGATTGGGCCGTGCCACCTTGCGCCCCTGCCCCGGCTTGCCGCCGGGAATGTCGCGGTAGCGCTGGTCCCAACGCCGGGTTCCCGGCGCCATGTCCTCTTCCCCTTCGCCCCAGGCACGGGCGCGAATGAAATCCTGTGTTGCCCATCCGACGCGGTGAACGGCGCGAACTCCCAGGCCTTCGACCCAGTAGTCGTCTTCCCACTCGATATCCGAACACAAGGCCGCGGCATGATCGATGCCGCCGATGCCGCTTGCCGGACCGTCACCTGCAACCAGCTGGATGCGGTTGCCGTCGGGATCGGCGAGGTAACAATTATCCTTCACCTCATCCGGACGATCCTCGGCATAGCGGTGCACGGCGACGCCGGCCTTGCCCGCACGCGCGACGATGGCGTCAATGGCAGCGGGAGCGGCGCGGTAAGCGACATGCGCGGCCGTTTCGGCGAAGGCCCTGGGAGATGCGGTTTCAACGGCGACAACAAACTGCCCGGACGGCAGGACCCAGGCCTCACCGGCACCGGACCAGCCGGCGTCTGGACGGCAATCGACACCCAGCACATCACCGTAGAACTTCCGCGCGGCGGCAAGCTCGGCTGTTTCAATGATTACATGGGAATAGGCATCCACCCCGATCGTTCCCATCTGTTTCCCCCTGCCACGGCGCCTTCATCGGGCGCCGGTTGTCTTGATTGGGCACAAGAATAGGTCCGCGCCTTCGCGCCGGGAACCCGATTTTTCGCCAAAACAGTCTTATGCCAAACATCGCTATGGCGGTGATTGCCGCAAACCGCACCTCGGCCCTATGCTGAAGCCTGGCTTCGGGAGGTGCTCATGCGTTTTCCGTTTATCCGGCGTGTACTGGCATCCCTCTTTTTCTGCGTTTCCCTGCAGGCCGGTGGGGCGGCGGCGGAACCGGTCGATCTTGAACTCGTTATCGCCACCGATGTGTCCTACAGCATCGATATCGAGGAAGCGCGGCTCCAGCGCGAAGGGGTTGCGGCGGCGTTTCTCTCGCGCGAGGTCGGACAGGCGATTCGCAGCGGCATCATCGGCAAGATCGCGGTCGCCTATATCGACTTCGCCTCAACACCCTTCAACGTCACGGTAATCGACTGGCGGGTGATTTCGGACGAGGCCTCGGCGGCCGCTTTCGCCAAGGATCTGCTGGCGCAGCCGATCAACCGCGGCAGGCATACCTCCATTTCCAGTGCGCTGATGATGGCTGAACGGATGCTCGAGACCAACGCCTATCAGGGCACACGCCGGGTCATCGATGTTTCGGGCGACGGCCCCAACAACTTCGAACAACGCGTGGATATCACCCGCGACAAGATCGTGGCACGCGGCATCGTCATCAACGGCCTGCCGATCCTGAACGAAGCCGACCGCTTCAACCAGCGCTACTACCTACCCGACCTCGACCGTTATTTCGAGGGCTGCGTGATCGGCGGCCCCGGATCCTTCATCATTCCGGCCAAGGATTTCCGCGACTTCGCGCAGGCCATCAAACGCAAGCTGGTGCTCGAAATCGCCGGGCACCAGCCCGAAAAACCGGCGCGCATCATGAAGGCGCAGATGCGCGCGCCACAGGCAGGACGCATTTACGAAAAAGGCTGCGACATCGGCGAACGCATGCGCTTTGGCGCCTGGGGCGGTCTGGGCGAGCCTTGAAAAAAAGGCGCGCCCGCGGGCGCGCCTTTTGCATTCATCACGGTATTCGTCTCGATCAGGCGACCGGGCCGGTCCATTCGGAGACGAAGTCGGCCGGGTTCGGACGTTCCATCGCCGGCAGCTTCATCTTTTCCGTGCCGACATAGATCAGGCCGACCATCTTGTCCGGAGCCTTGAAGCCGAGCGCAGCATTGACCGTGGGGTCATAGCAGTTGTCACCCGTCACCCACTTGCCGGCATAACCCAGGCCGTGAATGGCGTTCAGGATGTTCATGGCGGCGGCACCTGCGGACAGCACCTGCTCGATTTCCGGGATCTTGCCGATGGTCATCTTGGTGCCGACGGCGATGATCATGGGCTGGTTCAGGAACTTGGCCGCCAGCATGGTCATGTCCTTTTCGGTCATGGCCGGGTTGCGGGCCTTGGCCGCCGCCTGGACGACCTTGACGAATTCCTGGCGGGCATCCCCCTTGATGACGACAAAACGCCACGGACGCAGGCGGCCGTGGTCGGGCGCGCGGGTGCCGGCGCGGAAGATGACCTCGAGATCCTGCTCGGACGGCACCGGCTCGATCAGCATGTTGTTGGACGTGCGCGTTAGAAGGGTATCGAGCGCGGCGTCACGGGAAGCGCCGGGGGCTTCGGAAACGGTCATGGTCAGGGTCCTCGATATGGCTGAAGTTCGGGCGCCAACATAATGCAAATGGCCCCGGCCCTCAATGCGCGGGAAGACTTGCACGGACAGCGCATAATAATGTTATATTGTAACAAATTCGGAGATCGTCCTTGCCCCGTATCCCAATTTTTCCCGCGCTGGCCCTTGCCACGGGGCTTCTCGTCCTGTCCCGCGCCGCTGTCGCCGAAGCCCCTGCCGTGGTCGTTTCCGTCCTGCCCGTTCATTCGCTGGTGGCGGGCGTCATGGAGGGCGTCGGCCGCCCACACCTTCTGCTCGACGGAGGCGCCAGCCCCCACGCCTATTCCCTGAAGCCGTCCGAGGCGCGCCAACTCGCCAATGCGAAGGTCGTCTTCTGGGTCGGCGAAGCGCTGGAAGCGTTCCTCGAACGCCCCCTCGCCACCCTTTCCGGCACGGCCCGCATCGTCGAGGCGCAAGCTGTTCCCGGCCTCGTCAGCCTGCCCGTGCGCGAAGGCGGCGTGTGGGAAACCCACGCCGACGAGCCGAAGGGTCACGCATCCACCGAAACGCACGGCCACGATGCCCACAGGAATGCCGACGGCCATGTCTGGCTCGATCCCGCCAACGCGAAGGCAATCGTCCGCGCGGCGGCCACAGCCCTTGCCGCCGCCGACGCTGCCAATGGGGCGCGTTACCGCGCCAATGCGGCGGCCATGGAAAAGCGAACCGATGAACTCGATTCAAGGCTCAGGTCGAAGCTGGCACCGCTTGCGGGCAAGCCCTACATCGTCTTTCACGATGCCTATCAATACATGGAGCGCCGCTACAGCCTCACGCCCGCGGGCGCCGTCACCGTCAGCCCCGGCCGCAGCCCGGGCGCCAGGCGGTTGATCGAGCTGCGCGCGCGCATCCGCAAGGCGGGGGCCGCCTGCGTCTTCATCGAACCCCAGTTCGAGCCCCGCATCGCCCAAACCGTGATCGAGGGCACCGGCGCCCGGCTTGGCACGCTCGATCCGCTCGGAGCGGGTCTTGCCCCGGGCAAGGACGCCTATTTCACGCTGATGGAGAAACTAGCGGATAGCCTCGCCACCTGTCTCGGGTCCAGCAGTTAATTAACTGCATCTTATATCAATCTTAATTCTCCTGCGCCCTTGGCAGGGGGCGATAAGCGTTGTTAAATCAGGATTGAAAAAGCAGCGGATAATACCATTGCGTCAACTGCTGCTATGACAAGGGAACCAGAAGAGCCATGGATAACAGCATGACCTTGCCGCAGGGCGGCGACATTCAGGCGCAGGCCGATCACTGGACGGATATCGCCCGCAAGATCGCCCCGCTGGTCGCTTCCGAAAGCGATCGCATAGAGCATGAACGCAAGGTCCCCGAAAATGTGATGAAGGCTCTGCATGAGGCGAACCTGTTTCGCCTGTTGATGCCCAAGTCTATTGGCGGTTACGAGGCCGACCCACTCTCCTACATGCAGGTTGTGGAAGAAATTTCTGCGGCGGATGCTTCTGCTGGCTGGTGCTTGGGGCAAGGACTAGGGTGTTCTCTTGCATCCGCTTTTCTAGATAAATCAATTGCATCAAAAATTTTTGACGCTCCAAACGGGATATTAGCTTGGGGTCCACCTAACGGCGCCAAAGCAATAAAAGTCAAAAACGGCTATCGGGTATCTGGCCGTTGGCGGTTCGGAAGTGGCAGCCCAAACGCTACTTGGCTCGGCGGCCACAGCGCGGTCTGCGAGGCTGACGGCTCGCCCGCCAAGGATGGAAAGGGGCGGCCCATAATGCGCACAATGCTGTTCCCGAAGGAGGAGTGTCAGATACATAAAGTCTGGGACGTAATCGGCTTAAGGGGTACGGGTAGTGATGATTACGAGGTCAAAGATTTATTTGTTCCGGAAGAACACACTACATGGCGCGACTCCTTACCAGATAGACGCGAGAACGGACCTCTCTACGATATCCCCCTTCTGACAATGTACGGAATGGGTTTTTCTGGTGTTACTCAAGGAATAGCCAGAACAGTTTTAAAAGATTTCGTTGAACTCGCTCGCAATAAAAAAGTAAGCGGAATGGAAGGTCCGCTTTGTGAGAATTCAGTAATCCAATCTGAGACGGCGCAAGCAACTGCCAAGCTTCTATCAGGCCGAGCCTTCGTTACAAAAATGATTAAAGAGTTTTACGAAACAGCAGTATTAGGAGAGGAATTCTCTTTAGATCTGCGGGCCAAACTCCGAATATCTATCACTTGGAGCATGCAGCAAGCCAAAGAAGTTGTTGATTTTTGCTATCATGCTGCCGGAACTAACGCAATTTTCGAGAAAAATCCGTTTGAGCGCCGCTTCCGCGATATTCATACTGTCACTCAGCAGGGCCAGGCGCACATGACCAACTTCGAATTCTCCGGTCAGGCGCTGTTCGGCAGGACGCCGGGGCATCGCCTATAATGGAAGCCTTCGTTCCAAGGAAAAAGGGCCGGGGAATTCCCCGGCCCTTTCGCTTTCTTTCCTTCAAGCGGCGCGCGAAGAACGCTGTCCGCTGAAGCGCCGGCGGCCGCGCTGTTGCTGCTTAGGTCCGCGCGGTTGCCACTGCCCCTTTCCCTTGTGGGCGTGCTGGGGCCCCTTGATGACGCGGCCCGGGGCCGTGCCCTCGGCAACGTCGATGGCGCGGCGAATGAGCTTTTCGATATCGCGAAGCGCGCCGTATTCGGTCGGATCGCAGAACGACAGCGCAATGCCCTCGGCAAGGTTGCGCGCCGTGCGGCCGATGCGGTGCACGTAGCTCTCGGCCTCGACCGGGATATCGTAGTTGATGACATGGCTGACGCCGATGACGTCGATGCCGCGCGCGGCGATATCGGTCGCCACCAGAACCCGCACGCGCCCGGCGCGGAAGTTCTCGAGCGCGCGCTGGCGCGCACCCTGCGACTTGTTGCCGTGGATCACATCGACGGTGATGCCCTTCTTTTCGAGGGTCGCCGTGACATGGTTGGCGCGGTGCTTGGTACGGGTGAACAGGATCACGCGCTTGAGCGCCTTGTCTTCCAGGAGGCGTGCCAGCAGCGCCGGCTTGGCCGTGCCGTCAAGGTGATAGACCTTCTGCTCGATGCGATCGACGGTCGGAGCCTCGGGCGTGATGTCGATGCGCACGGGCTCGTTCAGGATGTCGGCAGCGAGCTTCGCCACCTCGCCCTGCATGGTCGCCGAGAACAGCAGCGTGCGGCGCTTGGCCGGAACCTTGCCGAGGATCTTGCGGATATCGCGGATGAAGCCCATGTCAAGCATGCGGTCGGCTTCGTCGAGGACGAGCCAGCCGATGTTCTGCAGGCGCACGATGCCCTGATCCATCAGGTCGATCAGGCGGCCCGGCGTGGCGATCACGATGTCGACGCCGCGGCGGAGCGACTTTTCCTGGCCAAACTGCGACACACCGCCGAACACGAGGGCCTGGCGCAGGCCGGTGTTGGCGGAGAATTCGGCAATGTCCTTGCCGATCTGGATGGCAAGCTCGCGCGTCGGCGCCAGGATCAGCGCACGCGGGCCCTGCTTGGCAGGAGCGCCAAGGCCCTGGATCAGCGGCAGCGCAAAGGCCGCCGTCTTGCCGGTGCCCGTCTGCGCGACGCCGAGCACGTCACGACCCGACAGCACCAAGGGAATGGCGCGGTTCTGGATCGGCGTCGGCTGGATGAAATTACGTTTGTCGAGGGCCCGGCACAGGGTTTCGTTGATGCCAAGCTCTGCGAAGGCGTTACTGAGATTCAAAATAGAGTCTTTCTGCCCGACCGCGCGCCACAAAGGGCGTGCGCAACCGGCGCTTTTTTTACTTGTTCCACGCTCTATTGGAAGAAGTCGGTGGTTCGAGAGGTCCGGAAACGGGGAGCTTCAACAATGAAGCGTGAGCGGGCTTCGGGACCAGATGGGCCGCGATTGCGACCGCGGCGAGCGGCCAAGACGACCGCTACGGACGTCATATGGTCACGTTACGGGTGAAAAGCAAGTTAATTCGCCGAAACCGCCCGAAATCCCCCGCCTTGCCCGCACCCCGCCTAGAGACGGAATGACGGGTCGATGCGGTCCATCATGCGCACATAGGCGTCCCAGTCGTCCTTACCGAGTTGCAGCTTGCCGCCCGAATAGCGCTTCTGGAACTGCTTATAGGTGTGCTCGCAGACCTCCTGCGGAACGACGCTGATCTCGCGCCCGGTCGACAGCAGCTTGACCTGGTTCTGGCAGGCCTCGACCAGCCGATGGGTGAAGTAGAAGCCCTCGTGGATGGAGCGCGTCGCCACCAGCGTGCCGTGGTTGAGCATCAGCATCGCGACCCGGCTACCCAGTTCCTTGGCGATGCGGGGGCCTTCCTCGGCCTCCTCGGCAAGGCCTTCAAACGCGTGGTAGCCGACCTGGCCGTAAAGGACGAGGGCATCCTGGCTGGTGAAGATCAGCCCATCCTTCAGCGCCGAGACCACCACGCAATCCTGTTCGTGCAGGTGGATCGAGCAGTTGCGGTCGGGATTGGCCTTCAGCACCGCACCGTGGAAGCTGAGTCCGGCCGGGCCGGGAATGTAGGGACTATCGGTGTAGCAGTTGCCCTCGAAGTCCACCTTCAGGAAGTCCGACGCGGTGATCTCGCCCCAGGTAAGGCCGCGCGGGTTCATCAGGAACTTGTCGGGCTCGTCCGGGACGCGGGCGGTGAAATGGTTGCGGATCGAATTGTTCCAGCCGAAGTGATGGACGATGCGGCAACTCGCCGCCAGCGCCACCCGGGTTTCCCACTCGGCCGCGCTCACCTGCCCCTTGAGGGAATTGTGCTTGCGCCCCTCGATCGCCGCCGCTGTCGCCATGGCGTACTCCCTGTTTAACCGTTGAACTCGATGACGTCGAAACCGCGCGCCTTGTCGGTAATGAACAGAAGGCCGCGCTCGTCCATCTCCACGTCGTTGGTCTGCGGCGCGTTCTTGCCGCGGCCCGGTTCCGGAATGAAATAACCGACTTCCTGCGGATTAGCGGGATCGGCGATATCGAGGATGCGCAGCCCCGCCGCGAACCAGGTCACGAAAGTGCGCGTGTCGGTCATTTCCTCGCGGAACTGGTGGGCGCCAAAGCGTACGCCCGGACCGTTGTAGGGCGACGCACTTTCCGGCACGTGGTATTCGGCGAGCTTCTTCATGTTGGTCGGATCGGTGACGTCGAAAACGTAGAGCGGCGCGTGAGGCTTGCCCTCGTCGCCCTTGCGGTCGGAACGTTCTTCGTCGCTGGCGAGTGCAATTTCGCGGCCATTGATGGGGAACGGCACCTTGAGGAGCGTATGGCTCGGCTCCGCCGCCGGCGGATGGACATCGTAAAGGCAGAGCGTCTTCGGGTTGCGAATATCGCTGACATCGATGATGGCGTAGCCCGACATCCAGCAGCCCGCATACATCTTGTCGCCCGAGCGCATCGCGTGATGCAGGCGGTGTTCCTTCTTCTTCGGGTTGGGGGTTTCCCCCGCGGCGACGTTCTGGCCGGGCATCCACCAGCGCGAAACCTCCTGCGGTTTCGCCGGGTTGCGGATGTCGTAGATGACCAGGATGTTGCCGACGAAGCCTTCCATCTCGGTCGAGATATAAGCGTAAGTGTCGTCGCAATCGAAACGGTGCACGCCCTTGCCAAAGGTCTTTTCGAAATGGATCAGCTTCGGCTTCGTCTTGTCCTTGACGTCGTAGATGCGAAAACCGCCGTCAAGGTATGGGCCGGACACGGGGCCGCGCTGCTCGCTGTTGACGATCATGATGTCGTCCTGCACGACGCGCACCTTGTGGGAGTGCGAGCCCGGCACGTCCAGCATCAGCGTCGACAGCATCTTCGGCGTAAGCGGATTTGAAATATCGAGGATCGAGGTGCCTTCGGGCCCGTACATGTAGCCGAGATAGGCGTAGTTCCCCTTGATCGTGACCTGGCCGGCCCCGCCGAGGTCCATGCGGCTCAAAGGCTTGATGTTGTCGGAATGATGGACGCCGGGCGCGGAGGCCTTGCTCAAGGCTTCGGACATGACGGTCTCCCTCGGTGGAACGGGCGCTCTGGTGGCGCTTTTCGGTCATTGTAGCGGGCAAGAATGCCTTCGCCCACCCCCGCTTTTCAGCCTTTAGCCGAGGTCCAGAACCGCCAGCGCCATAACCGAAACAACGCCGCCCGAAGCCAGCACGATCAGCGGGTGGACCGAACGCCAGGTCAGCACCGCGGTGGCGACGGCAAAGATCGTGAGCCCCACCCAACCGGCACCGCTTGCCCGCATGATGGCGATGGCGCCCGAGATGATGAGACCGGTGCCGACCGGCGCCAACCCGCGCTCAAGAACCGTGTGAAACGCCGTGCAGCGATAGCGGTTCCAAACCTTCGCCATGAAGAACAACACGATGGAACACGGGATCAGCATGGCGAGCGTCGCCACCAGCGCACCCCACCAGCCCGCCACCTTCCAGCCGATCAGCGTCACCAGCATGGCGCCCGGCCCCGGCGCCGCGCGCGAGATCGCGAACAGTTCGAGGAATTCCAGCTGGGTCAGCCACTGGTGAACGTTGACCGTCTGGTTGTGAATGGGCGCCATGACGCTGGCCGCGCCGCCGATCGACAGGAACGACAGCGGCGCGAACAGGAGGACGAGCGCCCACAGGATATTGTCGTCGTCATTCATCGGAGGACTTTCCCGTTTTTTGGTCGCGGGTGAACCAGGCGATAGCGACGCTGAGCGGCGCCAGCACCAGCACCACGGGCACCATCGGCACCTGCATGATGCCGACCAGAACGACGATGGCAATCAGGATTACGAATTGCCAGCTTCGGATGTTCTTGCGGATCGACTTGATGCCGACCGACAGGAACAGCCCGACCGCTGCCGCAGCTACCCCCTGCATGAATTCGGTCGCACCCGTGATCTGCTGGATTTGCGCGTAAACCATCGCCATGCCGATGCAGATGACAAACGGCCCGCTCAGGATGCCGACGACCGCCGCCATCGCGCCCGGCGCCCCGCGCAGGCGGCTGCCGACATAGATGCCGAGGTTGGTGACGTTAATTCCGGGCATGACTTGGGCAAGGGTCAGGCCGCCCAAGAAATCCATGTCGCGCAGCCAGGCGCGGCGCTCCACCACTTCACGGTAGAGCCAGCCCAGAAGGCCTCCGCCAAAACTCATCACGCCGATCTGGAAGAACAGCATGAAGATCGCCGGAAGTGAGACATGGGGCGGCTGGTCGGAAGCGGTGATTGCGGATTCTGAAGGTGAACTCACGAAACTCTGGGGCCTTGCATGCAAACGCCGTGACCACGGAGGTCACGGCGTCGCTTCATCAAGTTGCGGGGAAGGACGCTGAGCGCGGCCTTACCACGTCTTCGGCACCGGGTTGTCGCGGGCATCTTCCAGCGACTTCACCCGGTGGAACTGCTCAGGCGGACGCAGGCGGCCGGTTTCGTCCACCTGGTCCATCTGGCAGTAGATCTCGAACTCGAACCCGTCGGGGTCGAGGAAATTGAGCGAGATGTTGCAGCCCGCGCCCTTGCGGCCCTCGAACACGATGGGAATATTGTTGGCCTTGAAGTAGTCGCGCGCCTTGAACAGGACGTCGATGTTGTCGACCTCCATCGCCAGGTGTTCCATCTGCAGGCCTGCCTTGAGGTCGCGGCTGACCTTCTTGCCGCCCGGCTTCAGGCCGATGGCGTGGTGATCCTTGCCGCAGCGGAAGAACACCATGCCGTGTTCGTTGCGGTCGGTTTCGGTAAAGCCCAGCACCTGGGTCCAGAATTTCACGGTGCGCTCGACGTCCATCACTTCGTAGACGAAGTGGCCGAGCTTGTTGACCTTCACGGGCGACGTGCCCTTGTATTCGGTCGGATGGGTATTGCCGGCGGCCGCCGCTTTTTCGCGCTTGGCCTCGGTCTCGTTGTAACCGTCCATGGGATCCTCCATCAGGCTGATTTTGCGGCAGTCTATCCCCAATTCCGGGCCTTTGCCATGCCCCGCAAAATCGCCTGGAAAGCCTGCGAATGCCTCGCGCTGGCGATACCGGCGATTGACCGCAGCCGCCCCGAACCGCACAATCCGGCCAGACACAAAGCAACGAGTACGGCAATGAGCGAAGTCACCGAACAGGGCAACGAAGCGGCGGAACCCGCCGGCCCCACCCCTTACGAAATGATCGGCGGCGCCGAAGTCCTGCACCGCATCGTCGACCGTTTCTACGAGATCATGGACACCGATCCGGCGGCGGCCGGCATCCGCGCTATGCACGGCGCCGACCTCGAACCCATCCGGGAAAAGCTGTTCGATTTCCTGTCGGGCTGGCTGGGCGGACCCAACCTCTATTTCCAGCGGCCCGACCGCAAGTGCCTGCATTCGGCCCATGCGCCCTATTCAATCGGCGGATCCGAACGCGACCAGTGGCTGATGTGTATGTACCGGGGGCTGGAAGATGCCGAGGTCGATCCCGAGACCCGGGAACTGCTGCACAAGCCATTCTTCATCATCGCGGACTTCGTCCGCAACTCCTGACTCACACCCTGTCGTAGGGTAGGCCGACGTAATTTTCGGCGAGAGAGCGCGCGCCCTCTTCGAAGCGCGTGACGAAATCCAACTCGGCGTCCTGCACCTTTTCCTGGAACGGATCGTTGCCGGGGAAACGGTGCAGCATTGATGTCATCCACCACGAAAAGCGCTGGGCAAGCCAGACCCGCTTGAGGCAGGTCTCGGAATAGGCATCGAGCAGGTCTGTGCGCCCCTCGCGGTAGAACGTGACAAGAGCGCGGGCGAGGACGCGGATATCGGCAATCGCGAGGTTCATGCCCTTGGCACCCGTGGGCGGCACGATGTGCGCGGCATCACCGGCAAGGAACAGGCGCCCAAAGCGCATGGGGGCTGCCACGAAACTGCGCATCCCGGTGATCCCCTTCTGCAGTATCGGCCCTTCCTTGACGCGAAAGCCCGTTCCCTGTTCTAGGCGAACGTGCAATTCGTCCCAGATGCGCGCGTCCGACCATTCATTGATGTCGTCGTCAGGCGGGCACTGGACGTAAAGGCGGGTGATCTCGGGCGAGCGCATGCTGAACAGCGCAAAGCCGCGATCGTGGCGCGCATAAACGAGTTCATGGGACGCGGGCTTCGCATCGGCCAAGATGCCGAGCCAGGCAAAGGGATAGTCGCGCTCAAAAACCGACAGCCGGCTGGCCGGGATTGCCGGACGGGCGATACCGTGAAAACCGTCGCAACCGGCGACGAAATCGCAATCGAGCACCTGATCCTTGTCGTCTGCGCCGAAGCGGATCGCCGGCCTGTCGCCCTCGATGCCTTCGATGGCGCCTGCCTCGGCCTCGAACAGGATTTGGCCGCCCATCTCAAGACGCGCCGCGATCAGGTCCTTCACCACTTCGTGCTGTCCATAAACCCAGATGTCGCGCCCGGTCAGCCCATGCAGGTCGATGCGATGGCGCGCACCGGCGAAGGCGATCTCGAAGCCCTGATGGATCATGCCCTCGCGCTGCATGCGTGCGCCTGCCCCGGCCTCGATCAGGGTCTGGGCCGCGCCGTGCTCGATGACGCCAGCGCGGATGCGGCCTTCGACGTAGGCGCGACTACGCGATTCAAGGACGACGCTGTCGATACCATCGCGGTGCAGAAGCTGTGAAAGCAGAAGCCCCGCCGGGCCCGCGCCCACTATGCCGACTTGCGTTCGCATCACCCACCTATTTCAGGAGACGGGGCAGGATAAGGGTCAACCACGGGAAAGCAATCAGGACACCGATCCGGATAAAGTCCGAAATCAGGAACGGCATGACGCCCCGGAACGACTCGCGCATCGAGACATTGCCCGCCATCGAGTTGATGACGAAGACGTTGAGGCCCACCGGCGGCGTGATCAGGCCCATTTCCACGACCATCAGCGTCAGGATGGAAAACCAGATCTTGAGGTCTTCGACGCTCATGCCGAAGTCGAGCACCATCAGGATCGGCCAGAAGATGGGCATGAACAGAAGGATCATCGACAGGCTGTCCATGAACATGCCGAGCACGATGAAGATGAACATGATCAGCAGCAGGATCATCATCGGCGACAGCCCGCTGCCCGACATCATCTCCGACAGCACCATCGGCAGCCGGGTGAAGCCCAGAAAAGCGTTCAGGATGTTGGCGGCGAACAGGATCAGGAAGATCATCGCCGTGGACACGGCGGTTTCCATTACGGCTTCGGTCAGCCCCCTCAGGCGCATCTTGCCGCGCACTACGGCAACAATGCCCATCGCCACCGCACCGACCGATGCCGCCTCGGTCGGCGTGAAAAACCCGAAGTAAATGCCGCCGATCACCAGGATGAAGATAGCAATCACCGGCCAGATATCGACCACCGCCCGCAGTTTTTCCTGCGCCGTGGTCTTCATGCCCGCGGGGCCGAGGTCCGGCCACACGCGGACGACGACGGAGATCGCGATAATGTAGCCCGCGACCGCGATCAGGCCGGGAATGAAGGCCGCCTGGAACAGGGTCTCGATATTGGCCTCGACCACGATGGCGGCAACGATCAGGACGACCGACGGCGGGATCAGAATGCCGAGCGTTCCACCCGCCGCCAGAACGCCGGTCGCCAGCGATCCCGCATAGCCGTGGCGGCGCAGTTCGGGCAGCGCCACGTTGCCCATCGTCGCCGCCGTCGCGAGGGACGAGCCGCAGATGGCGCCGAAGCCGGCGCATCCGCCGATCGCCGCCATCGCCATGCCGCCGCGATAATGCCCGATCCACGTATTGGTGGCGCGGAACAGGTCCTGGCTGAGCCGCGCCTTGGCGGCGAACTGCCCCATCAGCATGAACAGCGGGATCACGGTGAGATCGTAATTCAGGAACTGGTAGAACATCTGCGTCTTGAGGATGTTCAAGAGCGCATCGACATTGGTCATGACGACGAAGCCGACCATGCCGACGGCCAGCATGGCGACACCGATGGGAATGCGGATGACGAGCATGAACAGCAACACGGCGAAGCCGATGCCGCCGATGGCGAGCGCGCTCATGCCAGCGCCCTCCGGATATTGGCGACGATGCTGTGCATCGTGACGGCAATCAGCAGCGCAAGGCTGTAAAGGATGATCGGGAAGCTCCACCAGTACGGCAGCTTGAGCACCGCCGTCGCTTGCGCCTGCGCGTAAAGCTCCAGCCCGCCGACGGAAAGCCGCCACAGGAGCAGCACCGCCATGATCAGGTAGATCAGCGCACCCAGCGCATCGAAGGCTTCGCGCACACGCACCGAAGCACCGGCAAGGAAGAAATCGACGACAATGTTTCCGCGCACGACCTGGCACCAGGGCAGGAACAGGTAGATGGCGAGCGATGTGCCGAAGCTCACCATTTCATATTCGCCGAGAATGGGCGCCTTGAAGGCCGCGTTCAGGCTGACGCTGACCGTCGTGATCAGCGCCGAAACGGCGAGCATGTAGCCGCCGACGACGGCGCTCGCCCGGCACAGCTTCCAAAGAAAGCGCCCCGCCGGGTCCTCCGGCGGGGCGTATGTCGCTGAAGACTCGCTCATCAACCTTTGTCCGGGGCGATCCCTACTTGGCTCCCGCGTACTTGGCGACGGCCGCGCGCGCATCGTTGACCAGCTTGGCACCGTCAATACCCTTCTTGGCGACATCGGCGATCCAGCGCTGGGTCGCCTTTTCGCCGGCGGCCTTGACCTTCGCGGTTTCGGCAGCGTTCAGAGTGATGAACTCGTTGCCCTGCTTCTTCGACAAGGCCATGCCCGGCTTTTCGACCTCGACCCAGATGCGGCCCGCGGTCTGCGCAAGACTGCGGCCCGAGTTGGCATCGAGAACCTTCTTCAGGTCCGCCGGCAGCTTGGCGTAGGAGTTCTTGTTCATGACCAGCATGAACACCGAGGTGTTCATGCGCGAACCCGTCACGTCGATATGATACTTCACGTTCTCATGCACCTTGAGCGGCGGCACGACTTCGTAAGGGATCATCGCGGCATCGATGACGCCCTTGGACAGAAGCTGGGGCACCGCCGGAACCGGCGAATGGTACGGATTGGCGCCGAGCGCTTCGAGCAGCAGCGTGCCGCCGGTGGACGGGGTACGGATCGTCTTCGCCTTGAAATCGGCAAAGGTGCGGATCGGCTTGCGCGAATGAAGCAGGTTGCCGTCATGGGCGTGCAGCACCAGAACGTGCACGTCCTTGTACTCGTCCTTCAGGTGCTGGTCGTAAAAGTCCTGAAGCGCAAGGGTGGTGCCGAGCGCGCCGGCATTGACGAAAGGCAGCTCGAAAGCTTCGGTGCGCGGGAAGCGCCCCGGGGTGTAGCCCGGCAGCGTCCAGATGATGTCGACGACGCCGTCCTTCACCTGATCGAACAGCTGCGGCGGCTTGCCGCCGAGGCTCATCGACGGGAACACCTCGATCTTCAGGCGGCCATTCGATTCCTTGGCGACCTTGTTGGCCCAAGGCACGAGGAAATTCTTGTGCTGCGGCGAAAGGGGCCCGAGGAAGTGATGAGCGCGCAGTTTGACTTCCTGCGCCGATGCGCCGGACGCCATCGTGCCGAAAGCGAACAGGCCAAAGGCGAGCGCGGCAAGAGCGCGCCGGGTAGTACGAAATTCCATGTCTGTCTCCACAGTGGGGAGCGCTTTTCGGCCCCCGCGTTTGCGCTGCGGCGATTGCCACCGCAGTGAAATAAGAACGTTTCCAATATGGCATATAATCGGTGCCCACGTCATCCATCCGAAAGCCCGTTTCGCCCGGCAACCGGCAAAATGGGGTTACCCTGAAGGCTCGCGCTTGGTATTTTGGCGCCCACGCGACGCCGGGCGGTCCCGCCCGCAGTAAGACAATCCGCGATCAGAGGGAGAACAGATGGCCGACGATTTCAACCCCACGTCCACGGTGGACCTGACCGACAAGTTCCTGGTCGATCCCTACATGCGCTGGGCGGAAAACCAGAAGATTCCCATTCACCTCGATTTCGGTCACGACCTGCTCGCCCTAGAAACCAAGCCCTGGGACCTTTACGAGGTCAACGGCTGCTTCGCCCATTGCCACGGGCGCGGCGACTTCATGGCGAACTACGTGGTCGAGGTGCCGCCGGGCGGCAAGACCAAGCCGGTCCGTCACCTTTATGAAGCCTTCTTTTTCGTCCTCGCGGGACATGGCTCGACCACCGTGTGGTCGCCCGACGGAGACAAGCGCACCTTCGAATGGGGCCCGAAGGCGGTGTTCGCCATCCCGCTCAACTGCGAATACCAGATCTTCAACGGCTCGGGCAGCGAGCCGGCAAGGCTGGATTGCACAAACGACGCGCCGCTGACGCTCAACCTCTATCACAACGAAGGCTTCGTCTTCGACAACCCCTACAAGTTTCCCGAAAGGCTCGGCGCCAACAACCACTTCGACGGCGAAGGCGACCTCGTGCCTGTCAATCGTGGCCGCAACATCGCGCCGGTCAATATCTGGGAAACCAACTTCGTCAGCGATCTGACAAACTTCAAGCTGTACGAGCTGAACGAGCGCGGCAAGGGTTCGCTCAATATTTCCTTCGTGCTCGCCGACGGCACCATGCACGCGCACTGCTCGGAAATTCCGACGGGCCGCTACAAGAAGGCACACCGTCATGCCGCGGGCACCCACGTGCATGCGGTCACTGGCTCGGGCTATTCGCTGCTCTGGTACGAAGGCGACTCGAAGTTCGTGGAAATTCCGTGGCGGCACGGCGTCATGTACGCGCCGCCGTTCTGGATGTTCCATCAGCACTTCAACACCTGCGATACCCCGGCGCGCTACCTCGCCTGCTCGCTCGGCAGCCGCCGTTATCCGTTCATCTCGCTGCGCAAGAAGAGCGCCGAGGGCGGCGGCTCGACCTCGATCCAGAATGGCGGCCGTCAGATCGAGCTCGAGGATCAGGATCCCCGCATCCATCGCAAGTGGCTGGAAGAAATCGCCAAGACCGGCGTCAAGTCGCAGATGAGCGAATTCTTCGACGAAGCCGCCATCATGAAGCTCGACAAGACGAAGCTGACCGGCGTCATCCAGCAGCCGCGCTCGATCGGCCCGGCGATGTAATCGCCTTCGATGAAATGAAACGAGGGGGCTCCGGCCCCCTCTTTTTTGCGCTAGAGGCCGCCCCAGACTTGGGTCGCCGTTTCGACGACCAGCGCCAGCTTGCGCTTTTCGTCGTCCTCGCCGACGCGCCCGACACAGGGCGCCGCACAGCGCTTGATCTGGTATTGCAGACACGGCCGCG
>JAURLI010000085.1 GCA_030831315.1 Alphaproteobacteria bacterium | reverse complement strand
CCCTTAAACGAAGCGGGCCTGTCCGGCCGGGGTTCCCGGCCCGGCCCCCGCGACCCCATCGTCTAGAGGCCTAGGACACCACCCTTTCAAGGTAGTAACACGGGTTCGAATCCCGTTGGGGTCGCCACTTTTCCGCGCCAGAAAAGCAGCGTCCCGCTGCGGTTTGCCACCAAAAAGCCGCCATCGGGCGGCATCCTCCTTTTTCATTTTTCAAGAACAGGCGGGACCAACCGCCGCGCCGGGAGCCTTTCCAAGGGAGGAAGACATGATCCGTCTTGCTGTTTCATTTGCGCGTGCGCGCCTGTTTACGTTTGCGGTCGCAGGGCTCTTGCTGGCGGCGACCGCCCCGGCATGGTCCCAGTCCGAGTACAAGCCGGAAGTGGGGATGGACGGCAAGGACGTCGTCTGGGTCCCCACCGACCAGCCGTTGGTCCAGACCATGCTGAACCTGGCCAAGGTGACGGCGCAGGATTTCCTCATGGATCTCGGTTCCGGCGACGGGCGCACGGTGATCGCCGCGGCGAAGCGCGGCCTCAAGGCCCACGGCATCGAATACAACCCGATGATGGTCGAGCTTGCCAAGGCCCGCGCCGTGGCCGAAGGCGTTGCCGACCGCGCCAGCTTCGAGAAGGCCGACCTGTTCGAGAGCGATTTTTCCAAGGCCAGCGTCATCACCCTGTTCCTGCTGGACGAGATCAACGAACGGCTGCGCCCGCGGCTGCTGGATCTCAAGCCCGGCACGCGCATCGTGTCCAATACCTTCACCATGGGCGACTGGACGACGGATGAAAGCGTGACCCTGCCCAAATGCACCAGCTGGTGCACGGCGCACCTGTGGATCATCCCGGCCAAGGTCGAGGGCACATGGCGCATGGGCGAGCGCGACCTGCGCCTTTCCCAGACCTACCAGATGCTGAAGGGAACGCTCGGCGGCAAGCCGATTGCGGACGCCAGGATGTCGGGCGACCGGATTTCCTTCACCGCCGACGGGATGCGCTTCGTCGGAACGGTGTCGGGCACGAAGATGACCGGCACCATGGAAGGCCACAGCGGCGGCTGGTCGGCGACACGCCGGTAACGTCGGGCTTTACAGCTGCGCGAGCGCGCGGCGCAGTATTTCGGCTGGTGGCGCGTCGGCATCGATCTGCCGCCAGCCGATTTTCCCGGCGTCATAGGTCAGTTGCTTCGCGACGACATCCTTTGTCGCATCCGACGCATCGCCCCGGCGCGCTTCCACTCGTTTCATCAGAACCGCCTCGGGCGCCGTCAGCCATATCCCGGTGAAAGGGACGCCCGCCTCTTGGGCGATTTCCTCCATGCGGTGGCGTTCCTCGGGGCGGGCGAAGACGGCATCGACGACGACGCTGCACCCGGCGCCGAGCGCCGCCCGCGCGTCATGGTTCAGGGCAGCGTAAACGACGATATTGGCTTCGGCCCGGTAAGCCGGGGACGGCAGGTGCTGTTCGGGCACGATTCCGGCGATGCGTTTGCGCAGGATGTCGCTGCGCAGGTGCAGCGCACCGGGCGCCTTGCCGATAGCGGGGGCAATTGCCGCCGCGAGTGTCGTTTTCCCGGTTCCAGACAGCCCGCCCACGGCGATCAGGCGCGGCGGCGGCGCGGGCGTGAGCAGGGAGCGGGCAAGCCCGGTCAGGCGTGTGACCCGGGCGAGCAGCGCGCGCGCCATCGTTACGGGGGCGTCCTCTGCCTCCATCGCGGTGACCTTGGCGCGGACGAGGGCGCGTATTGCCATCATCAGCCGCAGTGCCGCCAGGAATCCGGTATTGCCGGTGCGCCCGACGTAGCGCCCGAACGCCCGGTTGGCGAGGGCGGGGTGGTTTCTGGACAGCAGGTCCATCAGCAGGAAGGCAATGTCGTAGGCCACGTCGATCGTGGCGATGGCATCGGAAAACTCGATGCAGTCGAACAGTTGCGGCCGGCCGTCCACGAGGACGATATTGCCGAGATGCACGTCGCCGTGGCAGCGGCGCACAAAGCCGTCGTCCCGCCGTTGGTCGAGGAGGGACGCGAGTTGGGCAAGGACAGCGCGGCAGGTTTCCGTCAATTCAGCCCGCGTGCCGGAATCAAAGGCCGCAGGGTGGGCAGCCATGTCGCGGTCGTTTTCCTCGATCACCGCAGAAAGACCTTCGGCACCGCCGAAATTCCTCCTGACCGGGGGTGAACCCGCATGAAAGGTAATGGCGGCATCGATCACTGCGTCGATCTGTTCGGCCGTCAGCGCGCCCGCGTCGGCGACATGGTCGAGGGTCATGGTTTCATCGAATCGCCGCATCACGACGACCCATTCGATGGCATCACCGGGCGCAGACTTGTCCGGCGGATCAAGGGCGAGAGTGCCGTCGGCTAGTCGCCTGATCGCCGCCGTGCGCAGATAGATTTCCGGCGCCGTGCGGCTGTTGAGGGCAATTTCCGCCTGGCAGGCCGCCTTGCGCGCATCGAGGCTGCGAAAATCGACGAAGGCGTATTTCACCGCACGTTTCAGCTTGTAGGCGAAATCGCCCGCAAGGAAGAGATCCGATATATGCGTGCGGATGTGCTTCACCGCGCCGGCGGCCAGGCCATGGGTCGCGGGGTCCGACAGGAATGCGACGACCGGGCCTTGGGGGTCGGCGGCGCCAGTCATGGTTTTTATGAAGCCGTGCCGGCTTCGATGTCCTGGGTCGCCGGGCGCACGGAAGCGCGCGGGCTGAGGCCGAACCAGTCGGGCATCGAGCGGATCAGGGCGCGGTCGCCGACCAGCACCAGGTCGTCATCGGCGATCGCCTTGCGCAGGTCGCGGTCGCCTTCCCAGACCTCGATAAGGGTGCGCAGCGGCACGGTGACGTAAAGGTTCACATCCTTGCCGTGGTCTTCGTCGCAAAGATCGACCTCCTTGTCGTTGATCACGTACCACCAGTTCATCGGCTTCTTGTGGCCGGGAACGTTGGTCAGGGAGAAGCACAGGACGGTTTCGCCGCTCGGCAGGTGGGGGGTCAGGATGCGGCGGCGGATGTCCCACATCAGGAAGCCGACATCGAGTTCGTCATCGGTCAGTTCGCTCCGTGCCCAGCGCATTCCCCATACCGCCATCTGGACGAGCAGGTCGTGCAGTTCCTTGCCGCAGGGCGTCAGGTTGTATTCGAAACTGTCCTTGCCGCTGCCCTTGCGGCGGACGACCAGGCCCTTTTCCTCAAGCATCTTGAGGCGCTTTGAAAGCACGGTGGGCGAGATGCGTGAGATCGCCCGCTGGAAGTCGCTGAAGCGGCTCGTGCCCAGCAGAAGTTCGCGCAGGATCAGCATCGTCCATTTCTCGCCGATGATTTCCATCGACTTGGCGACGGGGCAGAACTGGCCGTAAGCGATCATCAAAACCTCCCGTACGTCCCGGTTTTCCGGCGTTTTTTGCACTACGCGAAGTGTAGCGGATTACTACGCCCCACGCAGTATCGGGATTTGGGCATGGATCCTAGCTTGCCATCGTCAGCCGGCCCTGGGGCCGGTGCCTTTCGGGGGAGAGAGCACGATGGAAAGCCTGATCTATATCGCGAACGGCATGAATCTTATCGGCTATTGCATGAAGGACATGCTGCGCCTGCGCATCCTGATGCTTGCGGCGGCAGCCTGTCTGGCCGGGTATTTCTACTTTCGCCCGGAGCCTTTGATGGCCTGTGTTTACTGGAATCTTTTCTACGTCGGGCTCAATCTTGTCCAGATCGCGCGGCTTGTCCTGGGGCGCGAAGTGGCGCGTTGACGGGGCTGCCCGGGTTCTCTACACCTCCGGGCGATAGGAGAACTGCCCGTCCCATGTCCGCCGCCCCGCCCATTCTCGGCCTTCGCGAAGCCAGGCTCGCCTTCGGCGACAAGCGCCTGTTCGAGGGTCTCTCGCTGTTTCTTGGCGCGAACGACCATATTTCCCTGATCGGGGCCAATGGCACCGGCAAGACGACGCTGATGAAGTGCCTGATGGGCCAGCTCGAACTCGACGGAGGCGAGCGTTTCGTCAAGCCGGGCACCGTCATCGTCCATGTGCCGCAGGATACCGAGGTTAAAGCGTCGGAAACCATTCTCGATTTCGTGACCCGCCCCGATGGCGTTGTGGCGCCCGGCGTGCGGGCGGCCGAAGAGCCATTGCCCCGTCACAAGGCGGAAGAGGCCCTCGCCGCGGTGGGGCTGGATCCCATGCGCATGGGTGAAAACCTGTCGGGGGGCGAAAATCGCCGTGCGGCGATCGCCCGCGCGCTGGCGCGTGATCCCGATGTTCTGCTGCTGGACGAACCGACGAACCACCTCGATCTTGCGGCGATCGAGTGGCTTGAGGGCGTCCTCGGACGCTTTCGCGGCGCCATGATCGTGATCAGCCATGACCGTGCGTTCCTCGGGCGCATTTCGACGGCGACGATCTGGCTCCAGCGCCGCCGCCTGTTGCGCATGGACAAGCCGTTTACCGAATTCGAAAGATGGTCCGAAGACATTCTTGATCTCGAACTCAAGGAACAGCACAAGCTCGCCCGCACCATCGACCGCGAAACCGAATGGCTGCACCGCGGCGTGACCGCGCGCAGACGGCGCAACCAGGGCCGGCTCAGGCGGCTGGACGAATTGCGTGCCGCCCGCCGCCAGCGCGACGTGATCGGCGCCAAGGTAAACCTCGCCGCGGGCGAGGGACCGCCGGCCAGCCAGCTGGTCTGCGAGATGCATCATGTGAACAAGTATTTCACCGGGGTCGATGGCGGGCGCGTGGATATCGTGCGCGATTTTTCGTGCCGGGTGCTGCGCGGCGACCGGGTCGGCATCATCGGCCCCAACGGCGCCGGCAAGACGACGATCTTGCGCATGCTGCTTGGCGAAATGGAACCGGACAGCGGCCGCATCAAGATGGGCAGCCGGACGGAAGCGGCCTATTTCGACCAGTCCCGCCGCGACATCGATCCCAAGCTGACGCCGTGGCAGTTCCTGTGCCCGCAGGGCGGCGACCAGATTAGTGTCCGCGGCCACAAGCGGCACGTCGTGGGCTACCTCAAGGATTTCCTGTTCGACGAGGACGACGCGCGTTCGCAGATCGCGACCCTGTCGGGCGGCCAGCGCAACCGGCTGATGCTGGCCCGCGTGCTGGCGCAGACGTCGAACCTGCTGGTGCTCGATGAACCGACCAACGACCTCGACATGGATACCCTCGACAAGCTGCAGGATGCGCTCGAGGCCTACGAGGGTACGCTGCTCGTGGTCAGCCACGACCGCGATTTCCTCGACAAGCTGGTGACCAGCGTGATCGCCCTTGAAGGCGATGGCGAGGTGCACGAATACGTGGGCGGCTACACCGATTACATCCGCCAGCGTATCGCTCCGCGCGAAAAGGCGGCCGCACAGCAGAAAACGAAGGCGAAGGCCGCGGCCCTGGCGGCGCGGCCGAAGAGCCAGCCGAGCAAGATGTCCTACAAGGACGCCCGCGCTCTCGAGCTTCTGCCCGGCGAAATCGCCGGCCTCGATGATGAAATCGAGCGGCTTGGCTTGCGGCTTGCCGATCCGGGCTTGTTCGGGCGGGATCCGGCTGCCTTCAATGCGGCGGCCACGCGCCTAGATGCCGCCAAGGCCGAAAAAGCCGCCAAGGAAGACCGCTGGCTCGAACTGGAAGCGATGCGCGAGGCGATCGAGGAAGCGCGCGGCTGATCGCGCAAAGGGGGAAGATCATGGGCTACCTGCTGCTGCACCCAGAAGACCTTGAAGGTCTGGTCTCGATGGCCGATGCCATCGCCGCGATAGAGAAGGCCTATGCCGGGGCCACCGAGTTTCCGGTCATCAATGCCCCGCGCCGGCGCATCCATTCGCCCGCCAGCGTGCGCTTCAACACGTTTCCGGGCGGCATCCATGCTCTTGGCGTGATTGGCCTTGCCTCCCATGCGGAGGTGGTGACGCAGGACGGACCGGTGCAGCATTTCGGCAACCGCGAGCACCAGATCGTGCTTTTGCACGATTCGAATGACTCGCGCCTGCTCGCGATCCTGATCGGTGCGATTAACGAAAAGACGCTCGGCTACACGACCCAGACGGCGCTGCGCACAGGAGCGACGAGCGGTGTCGGCTATCGGCATCTTGCGCGCGAAGACGCAAAGGTTGCGGCGCTGTTCGGCGCGGGCAACCAGGCGGTGACGCAGCTTCTGGCGCTGAAGTCGGTCCGCGACATCGAACTAGTCAGGATATGCACACGCACCGAGGAAAGCCGCCGACGCTTTGCCGAAACCTATGGCCCCAGGTTCGGGCTGGAAATCGTTCCGGTCGAGGACCCCCGCGATGCGGTACGCGGCGCCGATGTCGTCGTCTGCGCGACCAATACCAACGTGCCGGTGCTGAAGGGCGAATGGCTGGAACCCGGCCAGCATGTGTCGTCCATCGTCGGATCGAACATTCAGCTCGTGCGCGCGGGCTGGCTGGACGCGCCCCGGCGCGAGGTCGATGACGAAGTGGTGCGCCGTGCCGACGTGATCGCGGTCAATTCGCGGGAAGCCGTCGTTCAGGACGAACAGGGGGACCTGTTCGAACCGATGGGGAAGGGGATCATCGCCATCGATGACCTGGCCGAGCTCGGCGAGATCGCGCTGGGGCGTCGTCCCGGGCGCAAGAGCCGCGACCAGATCACCCTGCACAAGAACAACGTCGGCATGGGGATCGGCGATCTCGCCATCGCCACCTGCGCATTCGAGCGCGCCAAGGCGCTTGGCCGCGGCACGCTGATGGAGATCCCGCCTGTCAGCGGCGATCCAGACTAGGGCGGTCAGACCGTTACGTAAGTCGGGCCCTTGACAAACTCTGCCCACTGCTGAATTGCGCCGTTGGCGGCTTGCCAGTTGGGACGCGCCTTCATGCGGGCGAGCCAGTTTGCGATGTTCGGATAGTCCTTGAAGGTGCAGCCGATGACCTCACCGACGGAAACAATGCCCGAGGCGAGGTAGTCGGCGATGGTGATGTCGTCGCCGGCCAGCCATGTCGCGCCGTTGCCGAGCATATGATCGTTCATCACCGCGAGGAAGCGCTGGGCCTGTGAGAGCCCCATCAGGACCTGGGCCTTGTGCGCGGCGGCATCGGTCAGCTTGTAGGGATCGAGGATCTGCGTATAGACCAGCCCATAGCCGAAGGAACGGTAGAAATTGGTGTTCACCCAGTCGAGGCGTTCATTGACGCGGGTGCGTGCCCTGATGTCCTTGGGATAGGCTTTCGATCCCGACTTCTCGGCGAGGTACTTCAGGATCGCGGAACTTTCGATCAGCGGGAAATCGTCATCGTCGAGGGCGGGTACGAGGCAGCTCGGGTTTACCAGCTTGTAGGCATCGCCGTACTGCTCGCCGGCAAGGATATCGACGACCTGCTGTTCGACATCAAGGCCTTCGTCGGCGATGAACATGATGATCGGCCTGCAGGTCGTTGACATCGGATGCTGATAGAGCTTCATGGGGTCCCCCTGTCTTTCTAACCCTATTCTTATCCGGTCCCCGGTCCTTAACCAGTGGAAAATAAACATTATTTGCCGCTGCTGTCCGGGCGTTGGAATCGGGTAGAATGCACCGGTTTCCGCCGCCCACGGGCGGTTCAACACAGGGAGAGTACCCGCATGGTTTCCACACTCAAGACCGCCGGCATTGTTGCCGCCGGTTTCGCTGCCGCCACTGTCGCCATGTCGCCGACGGCGCAGGCAGATGATTTCTACAAGGGCAAGTCGGTGAAGATGATCATCGGCTATGGTCCGGGCGGCGGTTATGACGTCTACGGGCGTCTCGTTGCGCGTCATCTCGCGCGCATACTGCCGGGCAGCCCGACGGTCGTGCCGCAGAACATGCCGGGAGCGGGCAGCGCGCGCGCCGCGCAGTTCCTGAGCGTCAGCGCGCCGCAGGATGGCACCGTCTGGGCGACGGTGGGCCAGAACCTGCCGCTGGATCAGGCACTGAACCCGAAGAAGGCGAAGTACGACACCCGCAAGCTGCTGTGGATCGGCAACATCAACCGCGGCAACAACGTCGTGATGATCTGGCACACGGCGGGCGTCAAGTCGATCGAGGACGCGACCAAGAAGGAAGTGTTCCTGTCGGCAACCGGCGTGACCTCCACCTCGGTCCAGTATCCGCGCGTGCTCAACAACATGTTCGGCACGAAGTTCAAGATCATTACCGGCTTCGGCGGCGGCAGCGAACTGAACCTCGCCATCGAGCGCGGTGAGGTGATGGGGCGCGGTTCCAACGCCTGGGCCAGCATCAAGGCGAACACGCCGCATTACCTGACCGAAAAGAAGGTCAACATCATCCTTCAGATGGGCCTGACCCGCGAGAAGGACCTGCCGAACGTTCCGCTGCTGATCGATCTCGCCCGCAACCCGGCCGAACGCCGCGTGCTGGAACTGATTTCGGCGGGCACCGATATCGGCCGTCCGATCCTGACCACGCCGGGCGTTCCTGCCGAGCGCGTCAAGCTGCTGCGCGATACCTTCGATGCCATGGCGAAGGACAAGGCTTTCCTCGATGAAGCGGGGAAAGCCAAGCTCGACGTCGATACGGTGCCGGGCAGCGAGGTTCAGAAGATCGTCGAAAACATCGTCACGGCGCCCGCCGACATCGTCGAGCTCGTCAAGGCGGCGATGACCAAGGGTGCGGTGTTCGACTGCAAGGGCCTGGTCAAGGACCAGAAGCTCTGCGAAGCGCCGAAGAAGAAAAAGAAGAAATCGTCCTAAGGCCGGCTTCAGCCAAACGAAAGGGGCCCGCGTTGCGGGCCCCTTTTTTGTGCCGGTTGGCGCGGGCTAGATGATCGGCTTCGACTTGTAGCGCTGTTCCCAGACGGGAAGAACCTGCTTGTTGAAGACGGCGTCGGGCGTCACACCCTTGAGCGCGTTGAGCACGCACTTGGTTGCCCAGATCAGGCCGGGATGAAGGCCGGACGCCAGGTTCGACGACACCATGTGCGGCGACAGCAGCACCTTGTGGCCCATCTTCAAGAGACGCGAGTCGGCATTCAGCGGCTCGTCCTCGAAGACGTCGAGGGCGGCCTTGGCGATCTTGCCCGAGTCGAGCCCGTCGCAGAGCGCCTGCTCGCTGACCACCATGCCGCGCGAGTCGTTGATCAGGATGACGCCGTCCTTGCACTTCGCCGCCGCCTTGGCGTCGAACATGTGGGTCGTCTCCTTGGTCAGGGTCACGTGGTAGGTGATGATGTCGGCTTCGGCGAGAAGCTTGTCGTAGGACACCTTTTCGACGCCCAGTTCCTCGAAGCGCGAGTCGGGGATGTAGGGATCGTAGCCGATCATCTTGCAGCCCCAGGGCTTCAGCAGCTTGGAGACGCGCCCGCCGATGCGGCCAAGGCCGACGATGCCGACGGTCATGCCGGGGTAGTCGTCCATCTCGCGAGAGCCGAGATAGAAGCCCTGCAGGTCCGGATCGCGCCAATGGCCCGCCTTCATGTGTTCGTCGCGTTCGCGTACCTGCTTGAGCAGCGTCAGGATCATGGCGATGGTGCCTTCGGCGACGCCGCCCCAGTTCGATTCCGTCGGCGCGTGGGTGACCATGACGCCAAGCTCGGTCGCGCCCTTGAGGTCGACGTCATCGACGCCGATGGTGCACTTGGCGACGATGCGCAGGTTATCGCCCGCGGCCTGCATGATCTTCTTGCTGATGGGCGAGGAGCGGATGGACGTGCCCATCATGGCCACGGCGCCTTCCGCCATCTTCATCATTTCTTCTTCGTTGTTGCCTTGCGGGTTGTGCCAGTCGGCACGGCCGAGAACGAGGTCGAGGCCGGCCTTTTCGAAGGCTTCCTGCCACTCCAGGTTTTCCATGATAGGGGCGAAAACGAATACTTTTGGACGCGCCATGAACATCTCCCCGATTGGCTTGTGGTTATTAGTCGTTATATTCTTCGCCATTCCACATTTCAAAGGAGAAAAAGAAATGACCAGACTTGCCGGGCGCGTAGCCATCGTAACGGGGGCGGGCAGGGGCATCGGCGTTTCCTACGCCAAGCGCTATGCCGAAGAGGGCGCCAAGGTCGTCTGTGTCGATGTTCTCGATTCACAGTCCACCGTGGACACGATCAAGCAGGCGGGCGGCGACGCCATCGGGGTAAAGGCCGATGTGACGGATGCCAAGGCCGTGGCCGAGATGGCCCGCGTTGCGGTCGAGACTTATGGAAAAATCGACATCCTGCTCAACAACGCGGCGCTGTTTGCGAACCTGGAACGCCGTCACTTCATGGATATCCCGTCCGAGGAATGGGACAAGGTGATGCAGATCAACACTCGTGGGGTGTTCGAATGCATCCGCGCGGTCGTTCCCGACATGCGCAAGCGCGAGTACGGCAAGATCATCAACATCGCTTCGGGTACGGTGTTCAAGGGTACCACCGGCCTGTGCCAGTACGTCGCATCCAAGGGCGCCGTCGTCGCCATGACCCGGGTGATCGCGCGTGAACTTGGCCCCGACAACATCTGCGTCAACGCGCTGGCCCCGGGCATGACGCTGTCGGAAGCGCTGGCCGAGCGCGATTTCTACCTCAACTCCTCGACCCCCTCGACACGCGCCTTCAAGCGCCACGAATATCCCGAGGACCTGACCGGCGCGGCGGTGTTCCTTGCGTCCGCCGACAGCGATTTCATGACCGGCCAGTGCATGGTCGTCGACGGCGGCGCGGCGATGCACTGATGCCGCCTGCGCAGCGATGCACTGAAGCCCGATTTTAGGGCGGATTCTTGCGGCCCGGCCGGGGTTTGACCAGACCGGGCCGCGATCCTATATTGATAAGAAATCAAAGGAACGGGCCCGTCGCCACGAGGAAAGCCATGAGGATCACGCCGTTAGCGAATAATTTCGGGGCAGAAATCGAGGGCATCGACTTGTCCGATCCCTCGCAGGAGATCAAGGACGCTGTTTACCAGGCGTTTCTCGATCATCAGGTTCTGGTGATCCGCGACCAGAAATTGACGCCCTTGCAGCAGGTCGCCTTCACGGAAATTTTCGGGGAACTGGAATGGCAGGAAAACGCCATCTATGCCCATCCCGAACACGACAAGGTGCTGATTCTCTCGAACGAGTTGCGCCCGGATGGCTCCGCTGTCGGCGTCGTCGATGCCGGCGATTTCTGGCACTCAGACTCTTCGCACCATGAAATACCGGTGAAGATCACGATTCTTCAGTCGATCCGCAATCCCAAGACCGGCGGCGATACGGAATTTTGCGACATGTATCGCATCTACGATGCACTGCCCGATGACCTCAAGCTGAAGATCAGCGGCTTGCACGGCGTTCATCACGTGTCGAAGGCGCTCAATCCGCGCGTCACGATTTCGCCTTCGCGCCCCGGCGCCAAGGATTTCTATGAAACCCAGGCCAAGAATCGCAAGGAAGTGCTGCAGCCGCTGGTGCGCACCCACGAGGAAACCGGTCGGCAAGCGCTTTACGCCAGTCCGCGCTTCACCCTGCGGATCGCGGAACTGGATGATGCCGAAGGCCAGCCGATCCTCGACCAGCTCTTCACCTATGTCACCGACCGCAAGCGCCCGTTCCATTACCGCCACAAGTACCGCGATGGCGACCTGGTGATGTGGGACAACCGCTGCACCCTGCACCGGGCGACCGGGGGATACGGTTTGCCCGATATTCGGCGCATGCATCGCACGACGGTGATCGGCGAGCGTTCGTTCTTCCGTCCCGCCGCCTGATCAAGGCCCCTCGTTGGCGTTTTTTTCGTGTCGGCCATGGTGAGGCCATTGCCTGCCCGGGTGTTTGAACGGATAATTCGATATGTATACAAGGCCGAGAGAGCCGGACGCAGGGGGCAGCTCGTTGAGCAATAACGATAACGTCCAGAAGGAAAACGACGGCAGCATGCGCGCGCCGCGTACCGTCGGCGCAGGATTGTTCATGATCCTGGTCGGTCTCTTTGCCCTCTACCACAGCTGGGGACTGACGACGGGGACGACCCGGCAGCTGGGCCCTGGAATGATTCCTCAATCGCTCTCGGTGTTGCTAGCCATATGCGGGGGCCTGCTGATCGTCGAAGGCTTCGTGACCCGCGGCGAAAAGCTCGAAGCGTGGAAAATCCGCGGCCCCCTGTTCATTCTGGGCGCTGTCGTCATCTTCGGCCTGGTGATCAAGCCGCTCGGACTTCTGTTGGCCGCACCCATCGCCATGGGGATCGGTGGACTGGCGAGTTCGGAGACGCGCCCGCGCGAGATTGCCATTTTTGCCGTCGTCATGACGGCATTCTGCCTTGGCCTGTTCAAGTATGCGCTGTCGCTGCCCATACCGCTCGCCCCATGGCTGATCGGGTATTGATCGGGGGGATGCGGCCATGATGGAACTTGTCGATAATCTCGGAACCGGCTTCTCGACGGCGCTGTCGCTGCAGAACCTTGGTCTGTGTTTTCTTGGTGTTCTGATTGGTACGGTGATCGGGGTTTTGCCGGGTGTCGGTCCCATCGCCACCATTGCCATGCTGCTGCCGCTCACCTTCAAGCTCGACCCGACAGGTGCCTTGATCATGTTGGCCGGGATTTATTACGGGGCGCAATACGGCGGTTCGACATCGGCCATTCTGGTGAACATTCCCGGCGAGGCGACGGCGGTCGTCACCACGCTCGACGGCCATCAGATGGCGCGTCAGGGCAGGGCGGGCATCGCGCTCGGCGTCGCGGCGCTGGGCTCGTTCTTCGCCGGGTCCGTGGCGACCCTGGTGATCGCGGCTCTCGCCGTGCCGTTGACGAAACTGGCGCTGCTGTTCGGGCCCGCCGACTATTTCTCGCTCATGGTGCTCGGTCTTGCCTTTGCCATCGTGCTGGCGCGCGGGCCCCTGCTGCCTGCCTTCTGCATGATCGTGGTCGGGTTGCTGCTGTCTACCGTCGGTACCGATCTTGAGACCGGCGAGGAACGCCTGACCTTCGGCATGCCCAACGTCGTCGATGGCATCGACTTCGCCGTGCTGGCAATGGGCATTTTCGGTTTTGCTGAAATTCTGCGGAACCTGGAAAATCCGGAAGTTCGTGACGTCGCGCGCACGGCCATCGGCCGAATGCTGCCGACCCGCGAGGACGTGCGCCGCTGCGTAAAGCCGGTGCTGCGCGGCACGTTTGTCGGGGGGCTGCTGGGCATCCTTCCGGGCAATGGCGCGGTGCTCGGGCCGTTTGCCTCCTACACGCTGGAAAAGAAACTTTCGAAACGACCTCAGGAATTCGGCAGCGGCGCCATCGAAGGCGTGGCCGGGCCGGAATCGGCGAACAATGCCGGTGCCCAGACCTCGTTCATTCCCCTTCTGACCCTTGGCATTCCGCCCAATGCGGTCATGGCCCTGATGGTCGGCGCGATGACGATTCACGGGATCATTCCGGGGCCCCAGGTCATGACCAAGAGCCCCGAACTTTTCTGGGGCATGATCGCCAGCATGTGGATCGGCAACGCGCTCCTGCTGATCATCAATATGCCTTTGATTCCGCTGTGGGTTCGGATGCTTCGGGTGCCTTACCACCTGATGTTCCCGGCCATCCTGATCTTCTGCTGCATAGGCATCTATTCGGTCAACAACAGCCCCAACGACGTCATTCTGACGGCGTTTTTCGGGTTTTTCGGGTATGCTCTCTACAAGTTCGGGTTCGAACCGGCGCCGTTGCTGCTCGGGTTCGTCCTCGGAAAACTGATGGAGGAAAAGCTGCGCCAGGCGATGGTCCTGTCACGCGGCAGCTTCACAACCTTCATCGAAAACCCCGTGTCAGCAGGCCTTCTGTTCCTGACGGTCGTCGTGGTCATCGTCGCGGTGTTGCCGTCCATCCGTAAAAGCAGGGACGAAGTCCTTTAGGCGTCCAGTTCCGTCTGCGGTGTCATGATCCAGCCGCACGACGCAGGCGTACCCCCTCTGGATCGAACCTCGTTGTTGGGAGACAACAGATGAAGAAGCTTTTCCTTGCCCTGTGCGTCGCGCTGGGCTTTGCCGCGGCTCCGGCCGGTGCGGCGGATTATCCGACCCGTCCCATTACCCTGATCGTCCCGTTTGCCGCGGGCGGTCCGACCGACATCATCGCGCGCATCGCGGGCGAATACATGTCCCAGTCCCTGGGCCAGCAGATCGTCGTCGAAAACATCGCCGGCGCCGGTGGCACCACGGGCATTACCCGCGGTTCGCAGGCCAAGAATGACGGCTACACCATCATGATGGGCCACATGGGTACCCATGGCGCGGCCAAGGCGCTCTATCCGAAGCTTAAATACGATCCGAACAAGGACTTCGCGCCGATCGGTCTCGTTGCCGGCACGCCCATTCTGGTCGTCGCCCGCAAGACCATTAAAGCGAATACCCTTAAGGACTTCGTCGCGCTTCTGAAGTCTCGCCAGGACAAGATGAACGAGGCCCACGCGGGCGTCGGCTCCGTGTCCTTCACGACCTGTTCGCTGTTCAACGGCATCGTCGGCGTGAAGCCCACCCGCGTCACCTATCGCGGCACGGGCCCGGTGATCAATGACATGCTGGCGGGCAAGGTCGACTATGCCTGCGACCAGATCGTCAACCTCGTGCCGCAGGTCAAGGCGGGTAATCTCAAGGCATTCGCCATCGCCACGCCGAAGCGTTCGCCCGCACTGCCCGACCTTCCGACGACCACGGAAGCGGGCATGCCTGAATTTCAGGTCAGCGCCTGGAACGCGCTTTTCGCGCCGAAGGGCACGTCCAAGGAGATCGTGACGAAGCTGAACCAGGCGCTCGATAAGGCGCTCAGCACCGAAGGCGCGCGCAAGCGCATTCTCGATCTCGGCGGCGTCATTCCGGAAGGCGGCGACCGCTCGCCGGAATACCTCGGCACGTTCGTGGCGTCCGAAGTGGCGCGCTGGAACAAGGTTCTGAAGAAGTAACTGCTTCACGCAGAAACCGAAGGGGGCCCGGTTTGTCCGGGCCCTCTTTTTTTGTCAGAACCGGGCGGTCAGGCTGACGGCGCCGAACAGGTCGCCTTCGTCCTGCCCGTAAAATTCCTTGGTGCGGAAGACCCACGTGTAGGTGATGCGAAAACGCGGGAACACCAGCGCGACACCCGTCTGGGCGTCGCCGACGAGCGGTTTCTTGTCGACGCTGGGTCCGCCGCCGAAGGTATTGCCGTCAAGAAAGATGTTGCGCGCGACGGCGCGGCCCTCGAAGCCGGCAAAGACGTACCAGCCGAAGCCGTCGTGGGG
>JAURLI010000084.1 GCA_030831315.1 Alphaproteobacteria bacterium | reverse complement strand
GACGTGAGAACAGTCTTGGTCGTCATGGAGGGGGACCTCTATAGGGTTGGGCCATCTGCGCCATCGCAGTGGCCACGTTCACGCGTAAGCTGGTCTGATACTGCAAGCGCGCGGCATCTGCCGCGCGCTTGAACTTCTAACGGGACGCTTCCAGATCCGCGCGGCAACAGACCGCGCCGATATTTACTACCGCTTGCCGTACTTGCAGCGGCGCGCCACCTCGGCGCCCATTTCCTTGCCTTCCTGAAGGCTGTAGGACGCTTCGTCGCGGCCGGCACGCATGGAATGCGCCATGCCGATGGCGATGTTGTTGTCTTCCGAAAAGCCGGCGGCCTTAAGCGCCATGCGGATGCCCTTCATCCAATCGCTGTCGGTATCGCTCATTCTTGTTACTCCTTTGTCTTGAAACCTGATCCTGGCGGGTTCGTTGCGGCACCGGCCGGTCCTTCCGGGGCGCCCGCGCGGAGGGGAATTTACTGGCCTTCATGTCCCTGTTAAAGGGGCAAAATGCATTCCGCCCTCCCCCGCCGGAAACCGGCCTGTTCAGCCGCTTTTTCCCGAGGCTTTTCAAGACAGCGCCGCCACGATCGGCTATAGAGGCGTCAACAGGCAACTTCAGGGATCAACCAGGACAGAAAAATGACGGCCAGAACCAAACCGCCCTTCCGCGCCGACCATGTCGGCAGCTTTCTCCGCCCCCAGGAACTGATCGACGCGCGCCACAAGCGCGCGGCCGGCGAAATCACCGCCGAACAGCTCTGGGACGTCGAGAGCAAAGCCGTGCGCGATGTCATCGCCCTGCAGGAAGACATCGGCCTTCAGTCCATCACCGACGGCGACTTCCGGCGCGGCCACTGGTGGAACGACTTCGTCCTCGCGGTCGACGGTCTCGAAATCCAGGGCGGGATGGACGTCCATTTCCGCAAGCAGCCGGGCAATGAAATCGCCCATGCGCCCCACCGCGCCGTCGTCACAAAACGCATGAGCCGCCCCAAGCCGATCTGCCGCGACCAGTTCAAGTTCCTGATCGAAAACACCAAGGGCACGGCAAAGCTCTGCATCCCCTCGCCCTCCATCGTGCATTTCCGCTCGGGCCGCGACGGCGTCGACAAGGCCGCTTATCCCGACATGACGGAGTTCTTTTCCGACCTCGCCCGCATCTGGCGGGAAGAAATCGCCGATATCGCTTCCCTCGGCGGACGTTACATCCAGCTCGACGAGGTGAACCTCGCCTTCCTGTGCGACCCGAAGCTGCGCGACGCGGTCACGCGCCTTGGCGAGAACCCCGACACTCTGCCCCAGACCTACGCCAAGCTCCTCAACGACACGGTGCGCGGGCGGCCCGACGACATGGTGATCTGCCTGCATCTGTGCCGCGGCAACCATCGCAGCAACTACGTCGCCGAAGGCGGCTACGAGCCCGTCGCGGAAACCCTGTTCAATGCCATCGACGTCGATGGCTATTTTATGGAATTCGACAGCCCGCGCGCGGGCAATTTCGAACCGCTGCGCTTCGTGCCGAAAGGCAAGACGGTGGTGCTTGGCCTCGTCACCACGAAGTTTCCGGAGCTTGAAAGCAAGGACGAACTCAAGCGCCGCATCGAGGAAGCCGCGAAATACGTCGATATCGACCAGTTGGCGCTCAGCCCGCAGTGCGGCTTCGCCTCGACACTGCTCGGCAACAAAGTCACGGTCGAGGACGAGAAGCGCAAGCTCGGCCTGATCGTCGAAGTGGCGAACGAGATCTGGGGCCAGGCCTAGCGGCAGTCGATCGTTTTCGGCTCGTTGTTCTTGCCGGGCACGTAGGCGATATCGCAGGTCATGTCCGCCTTCAGCCCCTTGCGGCTGGCAGGCTTGTCGGCGATCTCGATTTTCGTGCGCGCACCGGACACCTTGGCTTCCACCGTTTTTCCGGCGCCATCGGCGAAGCGGATGATGCGGCCGTCTTCGGAAACGAAAGCGAGCTTGGCACCGGGCACCGTGGTGGCGTCGGGCTTGCGTTCAAGTACGTCTTTCAGAAGCGCAATGGTCGCGGGCGTCTGGTCGAAGGCGGCCTTGACGACTTCTTCCACGTTTTCGCCGAAGCCCGGGTCCACGGGCTTGTCGGCCTTGGATGCCTGTTCGTTGAATTCCTTGCTCTCAAGCGCCTTCTTGTAGGCACCGCGCAGCACGGCAAGGCGGGCAGGCGGAATTTTCGGCGGCCCCGCCGTGAAACGGGCCAGTTCCGCCTGGGACGAGATCAGGGCAATCAGCGCCTTGCCCTCGGCCGTCGTCGGCAGCGCGCGTGCCTGCGGCACACCCGGCTCGGGCTTGCCGCCGATCTGCAGGATGGCGCGGCCCTTGCCGCCCTTCACGAAGCTCTGGACCGAGGATTCGCCGCCCATCATGCCGATCAGTTCGCCGCGCAGGATGGCGAGTTGGGAATGGGTGCCCCCGTAACCCGGAATGATGCGCACGTTCAGATCGAAGGCGCGCGTCAGCATGATCGTTTCCGAATAGGCGGCGCTGCCGATGCCAGACGCACCGAAACGAAACGGCGTTCCCGGCTTGCGGAAATCGAGAATGCTCTTGTAAGGCAGCGTCGCCCCCGTCACCACCATGCGCGGATCCGACGCCGCCTTGCCGATCCACGACATGTTGCGCAGGTCGAACTTGATGCCGGGACGGCCGATCAACTGGGCGTAAATCAGCCCGGTGTTGAAGGTGCCAATGGTCAGGCCGTTGGGCTTCGACGCATAGATCAGGTTGGTGCCGACGACATGCCCTGCGCCCGGCCGGTTTACGACGGCGAAGGAAGTCCCGGGCATGAAACGCGCCATGTGGCGGGTGACCATGCGCGCATAGAAATCGTAGCCGCCGCCGTTCGTGGTCGCGACGATGTAGGTAATCGTCTTGCCCTTGAAAAACCCGGCATCCTCGGCGGCCCCGAGGCCCGCGGGGAACGCGGCGGCCATCGCCGCCGCCAACAGCCCTGTCCGTGCACGCATGTTTCCCTCCCCGCCCGTCGGGCGATTAACCCGCCGCGCCGCCGCAGGCGATGCAGCGCATGTTCTTGCGATCGAAGATCTTGTCGAGATCCCCGTCGATGAGGGCATAGTCGAGCAACACGCGCAGCGCCTTGCCTTCATCGGGAATCCGGTATTTGGCCATCTGGTCGCGCAGGAAATTGAGGTGGTAATCCCGCACTTCGACTTCGACCTTGACCTTGGTGCCTGCCATTTGACGCTCCTTTTGGCTGAAACTGCCGAAAGATTAACCTTGGGCCGGGCATGGCGGCAAGGCTAAGGGGGCTTGCGCAAGGGAGCCACGGGCGATATCACCACCGCGGGGAGAACGAGAGCCGCACAGAGCGGCCCCGAACAGTCAAATGGCGGAAAGCGGAAAAAGCGCACGTTTCAGGCTGGGCGTCGATGTCGGCGGTACCCATACCGACCTTGTGCTGCTCGATTCCACGACCGGCGAAACCCGCGTCGAAAAGGTATCTTCCACGCCGGGCAACCCGTCCGAAGGCGTGCTCGAGGGCGTCCGGCGCTTTCTCGCCAAGGGCGTCGGCGCCGAGGAAATCTCCTTTTTCGCCCACGGCACCACGATCACCACCAATGCCCTTCTTGAAATGCGCGGCGCGCGCGTCGGCCTGATGATCACGCAGGGCTACAACGCCGTGCAGGAAACCCAGAACCAGGCGCGCGACGGCAACCCCTTCGATTATTTTTACGACCGCCCCACCCCGATCGCGCCGCAGAGCCGCACACACGAAATTCCCGAACGCACGGACTACGCCGGCAACGTTCTGGTGCCCCTCGACGACGATGCGGTGCGAAAAGCGGCGAAGGCGCTCGATGCCGCGGGCGTCGATGCTGTCGCGGTCTGCTACATGTTTTCCTACATGAACCCGGCGCACGAGACGCGCACCCGCGCCATCATCAACGAGGTGGCGCCGCGGCTGCACGTCTCGCTGTCGTCCGATGTGCTGCCGCGCATCCGCGAATGGCCGCGCCTGTCGACGACGCTGGTGAACGCCTACCTCGCGCCCGTGCTGACCCGCTATATCCGTGACCTGTCGCGCGGCCTCGACGGCCTTGGCGTAAAGACGCCCCAGCGCTTCCTGATGCAGTCGAACGGCGGCGTCATGCCGTTCGCCGCAGCCGAAACCGGCGAAAAGACCGTCCACACCCTGTTGTCAGGACCAGCCGCGGGCGCCCAGGCCGCCGCATGGGTGGCACGGGCAAGCGCCGGTGCCGGCCTCGTGACACTCGACATGGGCGGCACCAGCGCCGATATCGCCTTCATCGAGGACGGCGTGCCGCTGGAAGTGACCGAAGGCGCCGTTGCCCGCCGCCAGGTGGACGTGCCCGCCCTCGACATGACGACGATCTCGGCGGGCGGCGGTTCCATCGCCAGCGTAGCTCCTGGCGGCTTCCTGACCGTCGGCCCTGAAAGCGCCGGCGCACAGCCCGGCCCCGCCTGCTACGGGCGCAGCGGCGAACAGCCGACAGTGACTGATGCCGACATCGCCTGCGGCTATCTCAATCCCGATTATTTCTTGGGCGGCGCGCAGAAACTCGATGTAGCGGCCGCCGAGCGGGCACTCGATGCCCGGATTGCCACGCCGCTCGGCCTCAGCGTGCGCGAAGCTGCCACCGGCATCCGGCGCATCGTCGATGAACGCATGGCCGACGAGGTCCGCGTCTTTGCCGCGAAACGCGGGCTTGAACCGCGCGCCTTCACCCTGCTGCCCTTCGGCGGCGCGGGTGCCGTCCATGCCGCCGCGGTGGCGGAGGAACTCGGCATCGCCCGCATCCTGGTGCCGCCGCGCCCGGGCGCGTTTTCGGCCCTCGGCCTTCTGTGTTCGGATGTCGTGCATGACTACATCCGCTCCGAACTGTCGCCGCTTTCGCGCCTTGCGCCCGAACACGCCGAGGAGCTTTTCGCCGAGCTTGAAACGCGCGCGCGCGCCGATCTGGCGTCCGAAGGGCTGGCCGATGCGGATGCCAGCCTCGAACGCGAGATGGACCTGCGCTACGCGGGGCAAGGCTACGAACTGCGCGTATCGCTTGAGGGCATCGGCGCCATGAACGCAGCCGCGCTGGCGGCCGCCCGCGCCCGCTTCGACGAGCACCACGCCCGCATCCACGGCCATGCGGCCGCGGAAAAGCCGGTGGAGGTGGTCAGCTACCGCGTGCGCGCCCGCGTCGCCGTGCCCAAATACAAGGCCCGCGAACTGCCCGCGCATACGGGCCCCGCCCCTGCGCCCAAGGGCCGGCGGCAGGTCTGGTTCGATGCAGCGCGTGCGACAGATGTGCCCGTATTCGAGCGCGAAGCGATCGGGCGCGGCGGCAAGGTCAAAGGGCCTGCCATCGTCGAGCAGATGGACGCCACCACCGTCATTCCCGCCGACTGGGACGGTGAAGTGGATGCCTTCGGCAATCTCATCCTGACCTATCGGGGGCCTGCGCGATGATCGATCCCGTCACCGTCGAAATCCTGCGCAACAAGGTCGCAGGCCTGACCGATGAAATGCACTACCATTTCTACCGGTCGGGCTATTCGACGATCATCCGCGAATCGCGCGACTTTTCCTGCGTCGTGCTGGATGCCGAAGGGCGCCTGATCACGGCGCCGCCGATGTTCTTCCACGGCACCGTGTACCGCCATTTCTGCGCGCGCGTGCTGGCGACCCACGGCGACACGCTGGCGCCGGGCGACGTGTTCGTGTCCAACCACCCCTATGACGCGGGCCTGCCGCACGTTTCCGACATGGGCTTCGTCGCGCCGGTCTTTGCGGGCAAGCGGCTGATCGGTTTTTCCGGTTCCATCGCCCACAAGGCCGATGTGGGCGGCACCATGCCGGGCTCAACGTCTGCCAACGCCACCGAAATCTTCCACGAAGGGCTCTTGCTGCCGCCCGTGCGCATCCGCGCCGCAGGTTCTCCCTGCCCCGATATCGAGCGGCTCATCCTCGCCAATTCGCGCCAGCCCGAACTTGTGGCGGGCGACATCGGCGCACAGGTCGCGGCGACCTGCATGGGTGTCACGCGCATGGAAGAACTGGCCCAGCGTTTCGGCGCCGACACCATTTGCGAAGCCTTCGCTGCGATCTTGAAAGGTGCGGCGGACGAGCTTGCCTCCGCCATTGCCGAACTGCCCGAGGACTCGGCCTCCGCCGAAGGCTTCATGGATACTGACGGCGTCGAGCTTGATCGCATGATCCGCATGGCGGTCACGGTCACGGTCAAGAACGGCCGCGTTCTCTTCGATTTCTCCAATTCCGACGCCCAGGCCAAGGGACCGATCAACCTGCGCCCGAGCATGGTCGAGGCCTGCTGCTTCTATTCCCTGATCGGCTGCCTCGGCCCCGATATCCATTTCAACGACGGCTGCCGCGACGTCGTCGATTTCAAATACGCGCCCGACACCATCACCAACGCCACGGCGCCGGCGCCGGTGTCGAGCTACCAGATGGCCAACCTGAAGCTGGTCGACGTGATCCTGGAAGCGCTGTCGCATTTCCGACCCGAACGCGCGGTGGCCAATGCGGGATCGTCGGGGGCGCTCCTGATCAACTGGGGCAAGGGCGGACGGCCCGGCCAGTCCAACCTGCAGTACGAAATCCTGGGCTCCGCCTATGGCGGCGGCTTCGGCCACGACGGCGCTAGCTGCACGGCGACACACCTGTCGAACCTGCATGTCACGCCCATCGAAATTCTCGAATCCGAATATCCGGTGCGGGTGACGTCCTTCGAACTCGTTCCCGATTCGGGCGGTGCGGGCGAATTTCGCGGCGGCCTCGCCTTCCGCCGCGCTTACGAACTTCTCGCCGGCGGCACCGTGATCCGGCGCTACGACCGCGCCAAGTGCCCGCCTCAGGGCGTGGACGGCGGCAAGGCGGGACGCGCCAGCCGTTTTGTCATCAAGGTCGGCACGACCGAGGAACGCGTGACACCTGCTTCAGGCCGCTTCGAGATGAAGGCGGGCGACCGCCTCTACCTGGAATCGGCGGGCGGCGGCGGCTACGGCGATCCCGCCAAGCGCGCGCAGGAGCGCATCGCCCGTGACATCGCCGAAGGCTATGTCACCGCGGACGCGGCGAAGCGCGACTACGGCAAGTAGCGGTCGTTCACGCCGACAGCGTGTTCTTCTTCATGCCTTCCAGATGCGCGAGCACGTCCTCGACGTGCATGACGTCGGCATACTTGTGGTGCAGGTCGAACAGATTGACCTTGTGCGAGAGCATCGAGCGGTCGTAGGTGCATTCCTCGACCACCACCGTATGGAAGCCGTGGGAATAGGCATCGACGACGCTGGCACGCACACAGCCCGACGTCGATTCGCCCAATGCGATCAGTGAGCGGATGCCCATGCGGTTGAGATGCGCGATCAGCGGCGTACCGAAGAAGGCCGAGGCGCGCTCCTTGTAGATGACCAGCTCATTATCCTCGGGCTTCACCTCGTCGATGATGTCGTAGGCATCCGACTTCAGGTTGCGGCTGTCGCGGTTGGTCGAATTGACGCCGCGCGTATCGACATGGCGCGTCGTGTAGATCACCGGCACGCCCGCCGCGCGCGCCGCCGCCAGCAGCTTCTGGGTCGGCGGAAGGGCCTTCCAGGCGTTTTCGCCGCAGGACCCGGCATTGACACGGTTGGCCTCGATCACCGGCGTGTTGCCGCCCTTGTAGGCATTCTTGTAAAGATCGATCGCCAGTATCGCGGGGCGCTCGCCGACGTAGAGCTCGCGCTCGTAGGACTTGTAGATTTCGACCAGATCGTCGTCGATGACGTCCCGCCAGCAATGATCTTCGAATTCGCGCGCCATTGGGTTTCCCCCCTTTGTGAAAATTTCGCCCATTACACTCGCGCCGCCTCGCGGCGTCAACGCATCACGCGAAGCCTGTAGCGAGCGCAGCACGGCCCATGCTAGGAAAAACCCATCCAAAACGGCCCGATCAGGGCGCAAACCGGGGAGCACACCAGATGGCAACCAATGTCGGATTTGTCGGTCTTGGCGAAATGGGCGGCGAAATGGCCCGTCACGTCGCCACCAAGGGCAAGAAGAAGGGCCTCAGGGTCTTCGGCTTCGACCTGCAGAAGAAAGCGCTGGAGCGCGCCAAGAAGCACGGCGTCACGCCGGTGAGGTCGCTTTCGGAACTGGCCCAGACCTGCGACGTCTTCATCGTCATGGTCGGCTACGACCACCAGGTGAAGCAGGTCGTCACCGACATTGCCAAGGACGGCAAGAAGGGTGCCGTCATCGTCATCACCGCGACCAGCCATCCGGCCATGGTCCATGAATGCGCGAAGATCGCCAAGAAAGCCGGTATCGGCGTCATCGACGCGCCGGTTTGCTACGGCCTCGATGGCGCACGCGACGGCCAGCTGATGTCGACCTGCGGCGGCGCCAAGAAGGACTACGACAAGGCGCGTCCGGTTCTCGAATGCTATTCGCGCGCAGCACCGCATCTCGGCGAGCTGGGTGCCGGCGAAATCGGCAAGACCTGCAACAACATGCTGCACTGGGCCCATTCCATCGCCAACTACGAGGTCCTGCTGCTGGCGAAAGCCTACGGCATCGATGCCCAGAAGATGCGCGAAACGCTGCTCCTTTGCCCGGGCAAGAACGGCACGCTCGAGCGCTGGGACGAAACCAAGTTCACCTGGCAGGAAAAAGACATGGATATCGCGCTCGACCTCGCGCAGAAGCGCAAGGTGCTGCTGCCGATGTTCGGCCAGGTCGATCAGCTCATTAAGATGTTCCACGCCGACGACGTGGCGGAACTGCTCTACGACAAGACCAAGGCGCATTACCTCGGCAAGGAATACCGGAAGAAGCCGATCACCATGGACTGAGCATCGTCCCGGCAGAATCGGAAATGCAAAAAAGGGGGCCCGGGTTTCGGGCCCCTTTTCGTTGGCCCTTTGAAGCAAATGCCGGAAATTGCGAAGCGAATGAAACCAAGGACTTAGGCCCTTGGGCGGGCCTCCGCGGGGATCGGCAGAGATTCAAATATTTCCATTTTTATCAATAATTTACGCCGGGGTAACGGGGGCCCTTTAAGGTGCGTGGACGTCTCACTTCCAGGGAAGACGACCATGCCTGATACGACCAACCCGAAACGCCCGCCGGGGCGCCGCCTCTCCGTTCCTGCCGTCATCGGTCTCGGCCTGCTGACGGCCGCCTGCGCGAGCGCGGGCGATCCCTACGCCGGCGCCGTCGCGCGCGCCAGTTCCGCAGACGAGATTGGCGAACAACAGCCCAATCCCCAGGCGGCCGCCGCTTTGTTGCGTGTTGCAACCGCGACACGGGCGGCGCGCCGGGTGGCCTCGCTGGCGCGGATCAACGAAGCCAGATCGAGGGCCGCCAGGGTCAGAATGACGAGAATCGGGGCGACAAGCGCAAACTCGACGGCGGCGGAACCTTGCACATCCCCCCTAAGACGTCCGAGCTTTTGGAAAATTCCCGCCATTTTTCAATTCCCCACGTAGGGCTGGAGGTGGCGGGAAGAAAAACTGTAATTGTCGAGCCCCAGGTAGGTCATCACGCGGGGCATCAGCGGGTCGAAAGGCACCGTCGCCTCGAT
>JAURLI010000011.1 GCA_030831315.1 Alphaproteobacteria bacterium | reverse complement strand
TCGGTGAAGGCGAGACGGTCGGCGACGAAATCGGGCGCGAGTGCCACGCCGCGCGCGCGGCCGACGGCGGCGGCCTCGGTCATGATATCGGCGAACATGGCACGCGCGTTCGCATCGGCGCGGATGGGGCCGACGGTGCGCCCGGTCAAAGTCGTCGTCGCCGACAGCGCCACCAGGAATACGAACTTGTGCCAGATGGCGAGGCGGATATCGGGCGCGTGTTCGGCATATATGCCCGCCCCTTTCAGCGCCGCGACGATCTTCGCGACAGGAACCGCTTCGCCGCCCGGCAGCGCGCCGATCTGGATGCGCTGGTTGGTGCCGATGTGGCGAATGACCCCGGGCGCGCCGACGGCGCTCGCGATATAGGCGACACCACCCGCAACGCGCTCCCTGCCGAAGGCGGCGATCAGGCGGTCTTCGGCCTCGATGCCGTTCTGCAACGAAATCACCGCGGTTTCGGCACCAACGACGGGAGAAATGGCGGCGATTGCGCCATCGAGGTCGCCGAGTTTGACGCAGATGAACACCACGTCGGCCGGGCCCAGCGCCGCCGGATCAGCGGCCGCGCGTACTTTCGCCAGAGTCAGGTCGCCCTTCGGGCTTTCGACCCATAACCCATTGTTTTTCATAATATTTAAGTGCGCGCCACGGGCCACGAAGCCGACCTCGTGGCCGGCCGCCTGCAGGCGCGCGCCGAAATATCCGCCGACCCCGCCGGAACCCATCATCAGGAAATGCATAGTGTTTTTGGCCTCCCCCTGTGGATAACTTGGCCGGATCGTACCTTGACCCCCGCGAAGGGCATGGGGCATCATTCCAGACGCGGCTTGCTGAAAACAGAATAGTTTTCAGCGCATTATAAAAATGTACGACACAACAGGGAGCTTAGCCGTCATTTCCGCCGAACACCGGTGGTGTACGTTCGCATACAGGCTTGGTTCCTTTGTGGACACAGGCCCGGAGATGACAAGGTTCCACGCCCAGTTCCGCCGCGAATGACAACGTGAACCCGTGCCCCCCGGCACGGCAAACCGGGAGAGTGACATGTCTGACGACTACCTGCTCGAACTGAACAGGCGGCGGTTCCTTATGGGGACCGTGGCAACCATCGCGGCCGGGATACTGGGCTCGCAGCGCATCGCCGATGCTTACGCGGCAGATTTTCCTTCGCGCAACATCAAGATTTACGTTCCGACCGCCCAGGGCGGCGGCGCCGACCGCAACATGCGGCTGGTGACCGACCTGTGGAAGGACGTCCTCAAGGTCAACTTCGAACCATCCTTCAACCCGGGCGCGGCCGGGCGCGTCGCCTATGAACAGTACATGTCCAAGGGCGCCGACGACGGCCATGACATGCTGTTCGGCAACATGGGACCTGAAGTCCTGAACTGGGTGCTGAAGAAGCCGACCTTCCCGCTCAGCGCGTACGAATACTTCTTCCGTGTCGACGAAGACCCGAGCGTGATCTACGTCTCCAAGCGCTCGAAACTTCAGACCATCGACGACATCGTCGCCGAAGGCAAGAAGCGCACCGTCAACTTCGCCACCAGCCGCATCGCACACCCCGCCACCATCGGCGTGATGGCGCTCGGCAAGGCGACAGGCGCCAAGTTCAACCCGATCCCGATGGGCGGCGGGCGCAACACGCGCAACGCGGTCGCCACGGGCGAGCTGGACTTCGGCGCGCTGCCTGCGGGCGGCATGGTCGTACAGCGCAAGAACTTCAACATGCTTCTGCTGTTCGCCGACAAGAACGTGCTGGGCGACAAGATCAACAACGCGCCGACGGTCAATGCCAAGTTCGGCACCAAACTGCCGCCGCTGGTATCGGCACGCGCGTTTGCGATCAAGTCGTCGGTGCGCCAGAAGTACCCCGACCGCATGAAGGTCCTCGAGGACACCCTGCGCAAGGTCGTGGCGACGGAGGCCTACAAGAAGGCCGTCGTCAAGGCCAAGGCGCCGCTGGAGCTGATCAGCCCGGGCGGCCCCGCCGAATGCGCCGAGTACGCCAAGAACATCGCGGCGATCGGCGAAGAATACCGCGATTTCCTGGTCGGCGCGGATGCCGCCGCCAAGAAGAAGAAAAAGAAGAAAAGCTGACCACGGCTTCCAGCAACTGCGTAAGCGGGTAAATACCCGGGCGGCGGGCGCCAGCGTCCGTCGCCCGGTTCGTATCCCGCCCCGAATTTCCTAGACTGTTTTTCTAACACTCACCCCGCGAGCAGGGACCATGACCACAGAAGACATGCGCGAAGAACTGAGCGGCGGCATAGACACCGCCCAAGATCTGCACAAGAGACCAAAACGCAGCGCCGGGGCCGAACTGGTCATCCCGGTCGTTGGCACCCTATTCGCGCTTTACTACTTCTCGACCATCTGGGATTCGCCGTGGACGGCCCAGGTCAGCGCCTTCTTCATCGGCTGCGTACTGATCCTGACCAGCGCCATCGTCACCATCAAGATCATCGGGGCATTGCGCCGGGGCGAGACGACGCTCAATTTCGAACGCCTGGTTGAGCCGCGCAGCTACCTGCCCAAGCGGCTGGGACTGTTCGCGCTCACCATCGGCTACGTCATCGTCATCCAGTTCGCGGGCTTCACGCTCACCACCTTCGCCTTCCTCTTCTGCGCGATGGCGCTGCTGAACGACCGCAAGAACCTGCGGTTCATCGTCATCCTTTCGCTGATCATGGCGATCAGCGGCTGGGCGTTGTTCATCTACGCCTTCGAGGTGCACTTCCCCGCGGGCCCGTTTGAACTGCTGATGAAGAAGGTGCTGTAATGGAATTCAATCCTTCCATCTTCATCGAGCTTTTCGCCGAGACCATCCAGTACTGGTGGGTGATCATCCCGGCCATCTTCCTCGGCCTGATCGTCGGCGCCATCCCGGGGTTCTCGGCGGCGAATACGATCATCATGCTGCTGCCGCTGGCAATCGTTCTGCCGGTGGAAATCGGCTTCGTCTTCATGATCGCGCTTTACTGCTCGTCGCGCATGGGCGCGGGCATCCCGGCGATTCTCGTCAACATCCCGGGAACCGCGGGCGCGGCAGCGACCCCGCTCGACGGCTACCCGATGGCCCAGCAGGGCCGCGGCCAGCAGGCGCTGGCGATCTCCTTCACCTCGTCGGTGCTGGGCGGCCTGATCACCACGGTGCTGGCGCTGGTCGCCATGCCGTGGCTGGCGGAAGTCGCCTTCTATCTGCATTCGGTGGAAATGATCGTCGTCATGCTGTTCGGCATCTCGCTGATCGCGACCATCGCCGCGCGCGATACCCTGAAGGGTCTCGTCGCCGGCTTCTTCGGGCTGATGATCGGCTGCATCGGGGCCGACTATGTGTACGAGACCCCGCGCGGCACCATGGGCTTCCTCGAACTCTACGACGGTGTGCCGCTGATTCCGGCGCTGATCGGCCTGTTCGCGATTTCCGAAGCGATGATCGTCATCGACCGCGATTCGATCCTGACCAAGCGCGGCAAGGAAGCGGTCGTGACCGGCGGCTGGGGCCCGACCATCGAAGGCGTCATGGAAACCCTGAAGCGCTGGTGGCACGTCGTGTGGACGTCGATCATCGGCCTGTTCATCGGCGTTATTCCTGGTGCTGGTGCGGCAATTGCGTCCTTCGTCGCCTACCAGCAGTCGAAAACCTATTCGAAGACACCGGAACTTTACGGGACCGGCCATATCGAAGGCCTGATCGCACCCGAATCGTCGAACAACGGCGTCACCTCGGGCACGCTGGTGCCGCTGATCATCCTCGGCATTCCGGGCGGCGCCACGGCGGCGATCATGCTGGTGGTGCTGCAGTACCACAACGTCACCATGGGCACGGAACTGTTCCTCAACAATCCGAAGCTCGCCTACCTGCCCTTCACGGCGATGGCGGTGACGTACTTCCTGATGATCTTCACGATCCCGCCGCTCGCGCGTTACATGTCCCACGTGACCGTGGTGCGCACGGTCTACATGGCGCCAATCGTGATCGCCTTTACCCTGGTCGGTGCCTTCGTGTCGCGCGACTTCGTATTCGACATGTATCTGGCGCTCATCTTCGGGGTGATCGGCTACGTCGCCCGCAAGACCGGCTACCACGTCGCCGCGATCCTGATCGGCGTGATCCTGGGGCCGCTGCTCGAGACCTACTTCATCCGCGCGATGAAGATGTCCCAAGGCGACATCACGGTGCTGTTCTCCTCGATGCTGGGGAACATCCTGTGGGTTGGCCTGCTGATAAATCTGGCGGTGCCGATCTGGTTCGAATACCGGCGCGACCGCAAGAAGAAGAAAGCCGCCTGAGACATCGCGGGCAGGGCGAATTTCCGCCCTGCCCGCGTCTCTTCCGATTGCCCTATCCCGTTCATTTCTCCGTCTTGACGTTTTTCAGAATCCGGCGCCATCATCCCCCGATGGTTCCGCACAAAAATTTTCCATAAGTCGCGGAGCCCCCCAACAAGGACAGGAGCTCAAGGGTCTTTCCGACCACATGTGAACACGCCGGGGGCGGTATACAGCGCTGCCCTGATTGTCCACGGGTGCGCGTCTTTCACGATAATCGGACTGGCGCGGAGTTCCCGAAAACTCCTCAACATCGCAAAAATTATCAAGCCGCGCGCAGCCTCGCCGCGGCAACAGGGAGAGTGACATGTCAGAAGAATTTCCTTCGGGCCTCAACAGGCGGCATTTCCTGAACTCCACGCTGGCGACGATGGCGGCCGGCATCCTGGGATCGCAGCGCATCGCCGACGCCTTTGCAGCCGACTTCCCCGCGCGCAACATCAAGGTCTATGTCCCGACCGCCCAGGGCGGCGGCGCCGATCTGAACCTGCGCCTGATCACCGACATCTGGAAGAACCTGCTGAAGGTGCGCTTCGAGCCGTCCTTCAACCCCGGCGCCGCGGGCCGCGTCGCCTATGAAACCTTCATGGGCCGCGCATCCAACGACGGCCATGACCTGCTGTTCGGCAACATGGGGCCGGAAGTGCTGAACTGGGTGGTGAAGCGCCCGACCTTCCCGCTCGAAGCCTGCCGCTACTTCTTCCGCGTCGACGCGGACCCCAGCGTGATCTACGTGTCCAAGCGGTCCAAGTTCAAGACCATCGACGACATCATCGCCGAGGGCAAGAAGCGCCGCCTGAATTTCGCCACCAGCCGCATTGCCCATCCCGCCACCATCGGCGCGATGGCGCTGGCCAAGGCGACTGGTGCGAACTTCAATCCGATCCCGCTGGGCGGCGGGCGCAACACGCGCAATGCCGTCGCCACGGGCGAGCTCGATTTCGGCGCCCTGCCCGCCGCCGGCATGGTGGCCGCACGCAACAACTTCAAGATCGTGCTGCTGTTCGACGACAAGAACGTGCTGGGCGAACGGCTCGACAACGCGCCGACGGTCAACGCCAAGTTCGGCCTCAAGCTGCCGCCGCTGGTGTCGGCCCGCGCTTTCGCGGTCAAGGCCGAAACCATCGCCAAGTATCCCGAACGCATGAAGATCCTCGAAGACACCCTGCGCAAGGTCGTGGCAACCGAGGAATACAAGAAGGCCGTCGCCAAGGCCAACACGCCCTTCGAGCTGATCGAGCCGGGCGGGCAGAAGGACTGCGACGACTACGTGAAACAGATCATGGCCATCGGCGAGGAATACCGCGACTTCATGCGCGGCGCCGAGGCCCAGGAAAAGAAAAAGAAGAAGAAAAAGAGCGCCTGACATCCGGCCAAACCGGACATCATAAAAACGGCTAAAGGGGCGGCGGGCTGCAGGCTCGCCGCCCTTCTGTTATTCGACGCCGGTGGCGGCGAGCTGGCGGAGCCCCTCTGCCCCCGCGAGGTAATCGAGGAAGGCCTGCGCCACGGCGGCATCGGGGGCGGTAGCAGCAAGGGCCGCTTCGTAGCTGGTGACGTTGCCGATGGCATCAGGCAGCGCCGCGACCTGGCGCACGCCAAGGGTCTTTTCATAACCGCGAATGGCCGAGGACTGGCCGAAGCCGATGGCCGAGCGGCCCGCGTCGGAGCCGAGAAACCGCATGGCATCTTCCGCCGTCGGGAAACGCTGAATGCGCGCACCCACCTCGTCCATGATGCCGAGGCGCTTGATCATCTCTTCGATGTACTGGCCCGAAGATGCCGTGTTGAAGACAATGGCCGAAGCCTTGCGCACCGCTTCGCGCACCGCGTCAGGGGTGGACAGGTCGGGCACGGGCGCATCACGGTGGAGCGCGATGGCTGCCTTGACCCCGCCGAGTGCCCGCCGCGAGGCCGCCGTGACCTTGCCCTCATTGGCAAGCGCCGCGATCAGGCTCTTCGGCCCGATGATCACCCCGAAGGCACCGGTGCCGTCCGCCGTGCGGGCCTTGAGCTCCGGGGCGGGGCCGAAACTGACCAAAATCTTGGCCTTGGTCGCGGCCTCGAAGGCCGGAACGATGGTCCCCATGGCGGGCTTGACCGCGCCTGCGCTCAACACTTCGAGACCTGCCATGACGTCCTCCCTTTTTTCCTGTTTGCTCTGGCGGCCCCGCACAATAGCCGCGCCGGGCCGCCCTGTCGAACACCCCGAAAAGCCCTGAAACGGGCCGATTGCGGGCGTGACGGGACACCCCGAAACCGCCTAAAATCAGGACCATGGCGCTCACGACAGTGAATGTATTTGCCCTCGGCGGCACCATCGCAATGGCCGCCCCCGACAGCGGGCAGCCCGTTCGCGGACGGGCCAAGGGACCCGGGGTCACGCCCCGGCTGACCGCGCGCGGTCTCGTGCGCGCGGTGCCCGCGCTCGGCCATGTGGCGCGCATCAAAGCCATCGATTTTCGCCGCGTGCCGGGCGCCCAGCTCGACGATGACGACCTGATCGAACTGGCCCGCGCGATCATCAAGGGCCGCGCGCCTGCCGTCGTCACCCAGGGCACCGATACCATCGAGGAAACGGCCTTCGCCCTGGACCTGCTGGTCGGCGGGCGACAGACGGTGGTCGTCACCGGCGCCATGCGTCATCCGGGCCTCGCAGGTGCCGATGGCCCCGCCAACCTGCTGGCCGCCGTCACCGTCGCGGCAAGCGAGGCGGCCGAGGGACTGGGCGCGCTGGTCGTCATGGGCGACCGTATCCATGCGGCATCCCTCGCGCGCAAGACCAATTCCGCGATGCCCGATGCCTTCACCTCACCCAATGCGGGTCCCATCGGCTTCGTTGCCGAAGGCAATGTGCGCATCCTGCTGCATCCCGTCGAAGGTGCTTCCATCACCCTGCCCGCCAAGCAGGCCGATACGCGGCCCGTGCTGGTCGTCACCGCGCACCAGAACGATGACGGCGAAGTGCTGCGTGCAATCTACGGGCGCGAGATCGCGGGCGTCATCATCGCCGCCATGGGTGGCGGGCACCTTGCGCCCAAGGCAGCGGACGCCGCCGAAGCGCTGTCGCGCCGCGTTCCCGTCGTGCTGGCAAGCCGCACCGGCAGCGGCCCGGTTCTGGCCCGCACTTACGGCTTCAAGGGATCGGAAATGGACCTCACCTCCCGCGGGTTGATCCGCGCGGGTTGGCTCGAGCCCGCCAAGGCGCGTATCCTTCTGGCGCTTGCCCGCCGCGCCGGTCTCGACCGGCGCAAGACCCGCGCCGCTTTCGCCAACTACGGCGGCGGCTGACCGCCATTCGTCACTCACCCAACCAAGCAAGAAATTCGAAAGGCATGACATGAGCACCCCCACCACGGTCTGGAACCTGCTCGCCAAGGGCGCCGATGCGGCGCCCGCGATCGGCGCACCTGAACGCAAGACCCTCGATTACGCGGGCCTGCGCGCGCTCGCCCAGAAGACGGTGGCGGATCTCAATGCGCTCGGCATCGGGCGCAATGATCGCGTCGCCATCGTGCTGCCCAACAGCCCGGAAATGGCGACCGCTTTCATCTGCATCGCCTGCGGCGCGACGACCGCGCCGCTCAACCCCGACTACAAGGCGGAAGAGTTCGAGTTCTATCTCTCCGATCTCGGCGCCAAGGCGCTGGTCGTCGAAAAGGGCAGCGCATCACCCGCCATCGGCGTGGCGAAGAAGCTGAACGTGCCGGTGCATGAAATTTCGTGGGCTGCGGACGCCCCCGCCGGGACCTTCGCCCTGCCCGCCGCAAGCGGCGCCAAACCGGCGAACCCCGGCATGGCGGAAGATGGCGACATCGCGCTGGTGCTGCATACCTCGGGCACCACGTCGCGCCCCAAGATCGTGCCGCTGACCCAGACCAACATCACTGCTTCCGCCCGCCACATCGCGGCGACGCTGAGCCTGACGCCCGCCGACCGCTGCCTCAACATCATGCCGCTGTTTCACATCCACGGCCTGATCGCGGCGGTGCTGTCGTCGATCGGCGCGGGCGCCAGCGTTTATTGTTCGCCGGGCTTCAACGCGCTGAAGTTCTTCGGCTGGATGGACGAGGTGAAGCCCAACTGGTACACGGCGGTGCCCACCATGCACCAGGCGATCCTCTCGCGCGCGGGGCGCAATCTCGACACCATCGACCGCAACCCGCTACGCTTCATCCGGTCGTCGTCGTCGTCCCTGCCGCCGCAGGTAATGGCCGAGCTTGAAGAGGTATTCAAGGCGCCGGTGGTCGAGGCCTACGGCATGACCGAAGCCGCCCACCAGATGGCCTGCAATCCGCTGCCGCCCGCCGCCCGCAAGCCCGGCACCGTCGGCCCCGCCGCCGGTCCGGAAGTGGCGATCATGGATCTCGACGGCAAGCTGCTCGCGCGCGGGGAGACCGGCGAAATCGTCATCCGCGGCCCCAACGTGACACCGGGCTACGAATCCAATCCGAAGGCCAATGCCGAGGCCTTCACCAACGGCTGGTTCCGCACCGGCGATCAGGGCGTGATGGATGCAGATGGCTATGTCTCGATCACCGGGCGCCTGAAGGAAATCATCAACCGCGGCGGCGAAAAGATTTCGCCGCGCGAGGTCGATGAAGTTTTGATGGATCACGAAGCCGTGGCGCAGGTCGTCACCTTCGCCATGCCGCATCCGAAGCTCGGCGAGGAAGTCGCCGCCGCCGTGGTGCTGCGTGAAGGCAAGACCTGCACGGAAAACGAGCTGCGCGATTTCGCCCGCCAGCACCTGGCCGAATTCAAGGTGCCGCGCAAGATCCTGTTCCTTGCCGAAATCCCGAAAGGCGCCACCGGCAAGCTCCAGCGCATCGGTCTTGCCGACAAGCTGGGACTGGGAGCGGGCGTATGAGCCTGAAGGTCTGCGTTTACGGGGCGGGCGCCATCGGCGGCTACATGGGCGCCAAGCTGGCGGGAGCGGGCGCGGAAGTGACCCTGATCGCGCGCGGGCCCCACCTTGCCGCAATGCAGCAAAACGGCCTGCGCCTGATCGAAGGCGGCACGGAATCGACCCTGAAGATCCGTGCCGTCGGCGATGCGAAGGAAGCGGGTCCGCAGGATTTCGTCATCATCAGCCTGAAGGCCCATTCGGTGCCGCCGGTGGTTCCCGCCATGGGACCGCTGTTCGGCCCCGACACCGCCGTGATCTGGGCGGTGAACGGCGTGCCGTGGTGGTACTTCCACAATCACGGCGGCGAACATGACAGCAGGCGTCTTGCCGCCGTCGATCCGGGCGACGTGCAGTGGACCGGCATCGGCCCTGAACGCGCCATCGGCTGCATCGTCTATCCCGCCTGCGACGTGCCGGAACCCGGCGTCATCCAGCATGTTTCCGGCGACCGCTTCACCCTGGGCGAGCCGTCCGGCGAAAAGACCGAGCGTATCGAGAAATTTTCCGCTGCGATGATCGCAGGCGGCCTGAAGGCGCCGGTGCGCCCACGCATCCGCGACGAGATCTGGGTCAAGCTGTGGGGCAACGTCTGCTTCAACCCGATTTCGGCCCTGACCCATGCGACCCTCGATGTCATCGCTACCCAACCGGGAACCCGCGCGCTTGCGCGCAACATGATGCTCGAAGCCCAGGCCATCGGCGAAAAGCTCGGCATCAAGTTCCCGGTCAGCGTGGACAAGCGCATCGACGGCGCCGCCGCCGTCGGCGCCCACAAGACCTCGATGCTGCAGGACCTCGAACGCGGGCGTCCGATGGAAATCGACGCGCTGGTGACGGCGGTGCAGGAAATGGGGCGGCTCACCGAAACGGCGACGCCGCACATCGACGCGGTGCTGGCGCTGATCCAGCAGCGTGCAGAAGTGGCGGGACTCTACACCCGCCCGTAAGGGGAGGAGTGATGAGCGAAACAACAGCGAAGGAAGGCATCGGCGCGCCGTTGCCGCGGCGCGAGGACGATCGCCTTCTGCGCGGCAAAGGCCGCTATTCCGACGACATCAACCTGCCCGGCCAGCTTTATGCAGCGGTGCTGCGTTCGCCCCATGCCCATGCGCGCATCCGCTCCATCGACAAAAGTGCGGCCCTCGCCGCTCCCGGTGTCGTCGCGGTGCTGACCGCCGAAGACGCCGAAGCCGACGGCATTCAGCCCATCCACCATCCCCCGCCCCGCTCGGGCCCGCCCGACATCCTGCTCGACCACCGTTCGGGCGAGGTGCCGGTCTCGCCTCCCCAGTTCATGCTGGCGCTGGGCAAGGCGCGCTACAACGGCGAAGCCGTCGCCCTGGTCGTCGCAGAAACGAAAGCCCAGGCGGAAGACGCGGCCGAGCGCATCGCAGTCGATTACGAGCCGCTCGCCTCCGTCACCGAAGCCTGGGCCGCGAGCGAGCCGGGCGCGGCGCTTCTGTGGGAAGAACGCGGCAGCAACCTTCTGGTCGATGCCGATGCAGGCGATCCCAAGGCCGCCGATGCCGCCTTTGCTCGCGCGACCCATGTCGTGAAGCTGCGTACTGCAATCCAGCGCGTCACCGGCGTGCCGATGGAACCGCGTGCGGCGATCGGCTGGTTCGATCCCGCCACCGGCATGCATCACCTGCACGCGGGATCGGGCGGCGTCGTGCGCCAGCGGCGCGAAGTCGCGGCCATCCTCAACGTGCCCATCGACACGGTGCACGTCACCGCCTGGGAAGTCGGCGGCAATTTCGGCACCCGCAACGCCATCTTCCCCGAGTTCCCGCTGGTGGTCTGGGCGTCGAGGCGGCTCGGCCGCCCGGTCAAGTGGACGGCAAGCCGGAGCGAAGCCTTCCTCAGCGACTATCAGGGCCGCGACCTGTCGGCGGAGGTCATGCTCGCCCTCGACGCGGATGGAAAATTCCTCGCCGTGCGCGGGACCAACCGGCTTAATTCCGGCGCCTACCCCACGACCTTCGTGCCGCTGATCAAGGGCGTCGAGCTGATGACCGGCGTCTACGACATTCCCGCGGCTCACTTCTGCGCTCAGGCGGTGATCACCAACAAGCCACCGATCAACAATTACCGCTCATCAGGACGGCCCGAGGCGATGTTCCTGCTCGAACGGCTGATCGACATCGCCTGCCGCGAGCATGGTTTCGACCGCATCGAGATCCGCCGCAAGAACTTCATCCCGATGATCGGCGAAGGCTATACCAATGCGCTTGGCCTGCCCTACGACTGCGGCGCCTACGACAAGGTGATGACGAAGGCGCTGGAGCTGGCCAGCTGGGACAACTTCGAAACACGCCGCAAGGAAGCGGCCGCACGCGGGCGCCTGCGCGGCATCGGGATTTCCAATTACCTGGAGCTGACCGGCGGCTACCCGCGCGAGCGCACCGAGATCACCGTCCATCCCGAAGGCCGCATCGACATGGTGATCGGCACGCTGTCGTCCGGACAGGGCCACGAGACGAGCTTTGCCCAGCTTCTGGTCGACTGGCTGGGCGTACCCGTCGATAGCGTCAAGCTGATCACCGGCGACACGGCACGGGTGTCGGAGGGCGGTGGGTCCCATTCGGCGCGCTCGATGCGCATGGCGGGCATCGTCATCGGCAAGGCAAGCGACGAGATCGCCGCACGGGCACGCGCCATCGTCGGCCATGTGCTGGGCGAGAATGCCGAAGACGTGAAACTGGAGGACGGCCGCTTCGGCGTCGCCGGGGTCAACCGATCCTTCGATATTTTCGAGATTGCCGGGCTGGCGCTTGCTGATGACAGCCTGCCCGATGGCCTGAAAAGCCCGCTTGCCGCGGTGTCCGACGAGACCGTTCATCTTGGCGCTTTCCCCTACGGCTGCCATGTCTGCGAGGTCGAGATCGACCCCGAAAGCGGGGCGCTGGAACTGGTCGAATACGCCGCCGTCGATGATGTCGGGCGCGCCATCAACCCGCTGATCCTGCGCGGCCAATCCCACGGCGGCGCGGTGCAGGGCATCGGTCAGGCGCTGTGGGAACACATGGCCTATGCTCCCGATACCGGCCAGCTTCAGGCCGGCAGTTTCCTCGATTACGCCATGCCGCGCGCGCACCGGCTGCCCGATTTCAAGGTAGCGATCAGCGAGGTGCCGTCGCCCCGCAACAAGCTCGGCGTGCGCGGCGGCGGCGAAGGCGGCACGACGCCGGCGCTCGCCGTCGTCGTCAATGCCGTCGTCGATGCGCTGAGCCCGCTCGGCATCACCCACATCGACATGCCGGTGACAAGCGAGCGCGTGTGGCGGGCGATTGTTGCGGCGAAAGCGTCCTAGCCGGACACCTTCGCAGGCATTCCCAGGAACACCTGCAGCACGTGGAACAGGCGGCCGCGGTTGAAGCCGAGCGCCGCCGCGTGGGACGCGCCGTCCATCATCGTGAACTGCTTGTCCTTGTTGGGCAGGCGGGCGAAGAACTCCATCACGTCTTCGTCGGTGGCGATGCCGTCGTGTTCGGAGCGCACGAGCAGCGTCGGGCACTTGACGTCCTCGGGCTCGACCAGCGGCAGGTTCGCGCACATGTCGATGTAGGTGCCGGTCGGCACGTGGGTGCAGAGCGGCGCTTCGGAATCGGCCAAGGCCACGGCCACGCGGTCGTCGGAGGTGCCCGGCTTGTCGCGGTTGAAGATGGTGGAAAAGAACGCGTGATCCACCGGGCGCTTGTTGGACGACTTCCAAACGTCGAGCTTCTTGGCGCGGTCTGCGAGCGTGGGCGAACCCTTGCCGGTATAGACCATGGCCGCGATGGCCAGACGATCGACCGCATCGGGGCAGGCGGCGGCGAAGCAGGCCGCGCGCAGCGCACCCGACGAGCCGCCGTACATCACGGCGCTTTTCTGCCCGGTTTCGGCGGTGACGACAGCCATCGCCGCCTTGAGGTCATCGACCCCTTCCTTGACGTAGGAGAACACGCCGTCGCGCCAGCCCGAACGGCCGTAGCCTTCGTGGTCCACGGTCCAGACGTCCCAGCCGAGCCCGGCGAAGTGATCCATCATCGAATAGCCGGTCAGGCCCGGGACCTGGAGATCGAAACCCGAGCGCGCCGAGAACGACGAGCCGTGCACGAGGAACAGCACCGGCTTGTCGCCTTTTTTGGCGGGCGCGCCTTCGCGCTTGCGCCAGACATGCAGGTCGATGCCTGCCTTCTTGGCCGAATAGGCCTGCGACCAGATACTCATGTGCGGCCTCCCGCGCGACGCTTTTCCTGAATCTTTTCCTGATCTTCCGCAAGGTAGGGGTCGTGCCGTTCGGGCAGGCGGAAGAAACCGTCCATCACGTGCCAGAAGCGGCGCCGGTTGAGGCCGAGCGGCGACACGTGCGCCTGGCCTTCGATGATGGAGAACTGCTTGTCGGTATTGGGCAGCCGCATGAAGAAGGCATAGAGGTCTTCTTCGGTGGCGATGCCGTCATGTTCGCCGCGCAGGATGATCGTCGGGCAGATGACGTCGAGCGGATCGACGGTCGGCAGGATCGAGCACATGTCAGCATAGGTGCCGGTCGGCACTTCGGAACAGAGCGGCGCCTCGGCGGCGGCGAGCGCGCCGGGGATGGCGGGTTCGGACGTGCCGGGAAGGTCGCGGTTGAAGATCGACTGGTAGAAGGCAGGATCGACCTTGCGCTTCCACGATCCGGTCCACTGGTCGAGTTTCTTGCGGCGCTCGATCAGGGTCGGCGCGCCCTCGCCCGTCCAGACGAAGGCATCGAGGCAGATGCGCAGGCAATGAGACGGCGAGGCCGCGGCAAAACCGGCGAGCCTGAGCGCGCCCGAGGACTGGCCGTAGAAGTAATAGGACTTGAGGCCGGTTTCCTTTTCGACCACCGGCATGGCGGCCTTGAGGTCCTCGACACCGTCGGCGATCGAGGCGCGGAAACCGTCGCGCCAGTCGGAACGGCCGTAGCCTTCGTGATCCATCGTCCACACGTCGTAGCCGCGCCGCGCGAATTCATCCATCAGCGAATATTCGTTCGACCCGTTGACGACGAGATCGAACCCCGACCGTCCCGAAAAGGACGAACCGTGCACGAGGAACAGCACCGGCTTCGGCTTGCCCTTGTCGGGCGCGCCGTCGCACTTGCGGTACATGTAAAGGGACACATCGCCCTTCTTCGCGGTGTATTCCGCGCTCCAGATCTTGCTCATGTAATGTCTCCGAGGAGCCTTAGCCGCCGTGGCTGAGGACGTAATCGTAGGCGGGCAGCGTCAGGAATTCGGAGAATTCCTTCGTCAGCACCATCTTGCGGAAGAGATCGGCGGCGGCATCGACCGCCTTGCCGCGCGCGGCATCGTTGAGGCCGTGCTTGATCTTGCCGACCTCTTCATCGAGGGTCTTCTTGAACAGGTCCTCGTCGATCACCTTGCCATCGGAGCGCTTGGCGTTGTAGCGCACCCACTGCCACAGCTGGGTGCGCGAGATTTCCGCCGTCGCCGCGTCTTCCATCAGGTTGTAGAGCGGCACGCAGCCGTTGCCGCGCAGCCACGCTTCCGTATAGAGGAGCCCGACGTTGATGTTCTGGCGGAAGCCCGCCTCGGTGATCGGACCTTCGGGAACCTTGAGCAGGTCCGCGGCCGTGATGTTGACGTCATCGCGCTTGCGATCGACCTGGTTGGGACCCGGCATGTGTTCGTCGAACACCGCCTTGGCCGTGGCAACGAGGCCCGGATGCGCCACCCAGGTGCCGTCGTGGCCGTTCTTCACCTCGCGCAGCTTGTCGAGACGGACCTTTTCCAGCGCTTCGGCATTGGCCTTTTCATCGCCGCGAATGGGAATCTGCGCGGCCATGCCGCCCATGGCGTGAATGCCGCGGCGGTGGCAGATCTTGACCAGCAAAAGCGAATACGACGTGAGGAAGTGCGTCGCCATCGTCACCAGCCCGCGGTCGGGCAGGACGAAGTCGGGATCGTTCCGGAACTTCTTGATGAAAGAGAAGATGTAGTCCCAGCGCCCGCAGTTGAGGCCCGCGCTGTGATCGCGGATTTCCCACAGGAATTCGTCCATCTGGAAGGCGGCGAGAATGGTTTCGATCAGGATGGTCGCCTTGATCGTGCCGCGCGGAATGCCGATGGTGTCCTGGGCGAAGTTGAACACGTCGTTCCACAGGCGCACTTCGAGATAGTGCTCCATCTTCGGCAGGTAGAAATAGGGGCCGGTGCCGTGTTCCAGCGCCGCCTTGGCGTTGTGGAAGAAGAACAGGCCGAAGTCGAAGAAGGCGCCGGTGACCGGCTCGCCATCGACCAGCATGTGCGCTTCGGGCAGGTGCCAGCCGCGCGGGCGCACCAGCAGCACCGCCGTCTTGTCGTTCAGCTTGTACTGGCGCTTGCTGATCGGGTCGTCGAAGCTGATCGTGCGGCGCACCGCGTCATAGAGGTTGACCTGGCCGCGCACCATGTTGTCCCAGGTCGGCGCGTTGGCGTCCTCGAAGTCCGTCATAAAAACGTATGCGCCGGAGTTGAGCGCATTGATGACCATCTTGCGGTCGGTCGGGCCGGTGATTTCCACCCGGCGGTCCTTGAGGTCTTCGGGCAGCGGCGCGACCGTCCAGTCCTTTTCCCGGATTTCCTTGGTTTCGGGCAGAAAATCAGGCTTCCAGCCGGCATCGAGCTTGGCCTGGACCTCGGCGCGGGCGGCGAGCAGCTCGCGGCGCCGGGCACCAAAGCGGCGCTCGATCTCGGCGACGAAAGCGACCGCCTCCGGCGTCAGGATGTGCTTGAAATCGGGGTGAATGGGGGCCTTGAACTCGACGCCCGCGGGCATGGATGCAGTGTCCGCCACCTGGTCCTCTCCTGTAGGATTTCTGTATAATTGAGCCGTAACATAACAGAACGACCCCCGATTTCCAGCCTTCGAAACCGGCCGGCGGGGCGCTGAAAATGCAGGGAAAACAGGCCTTCCGGCACTGCATCGGGGGGCCACAGGGAGAGGCATCCATGAAGACCGTTGCGCTCGGCAACAGTTCCCTTCGCGTGCCCGCCATCGGGCTCGGCTGCATGGGCATGACGCCCATCTATTCGCCGCCGACCGAGGCCGAAAGCATCCGCGCGCTCGATGCCGCCATCGAGGCCGGCGCCAACTTCATCGACACTTCGGATGCCTACGCCGACGGCAAGAACGAGGAGCTGCTGGGGCGTGCGCTGAAAGGCCGGCGCGACAAGGTGATCCTCGCCACCAAGTTCGGCAATATCCGCTATCCCGACGGCACGCGGGCGGTCAACGGCAAGCCCGCGTACGTGGTCGAGGCGGCGGATGCCTGCCTCAAGCGGCTTAACACCGACGTCATCGATCTTTTTTACCAGCACCGCGTCGATCCCGACACGCCGATCGAGGAAACCGTGGGCGCGATGAGCCGGCTGGTCGAAGCCGGCAAGGTGCGTGCCATAGGCCTGTCGGAAGCGGGCGCCGAAACGATCCGCCGCGCCCATGCAACGCATCCGGTGTCGGCGCTTCAGACCGAATATTCCCTGTGGTCGCGTTTCGTCGAAGCTGAAATCCTGCCTACCTGCCGCGAACGCGGCATAACTTTCGTTGCCTACGCGCCCTTGGGGCGCGGCTTCCTGACCGGGCGCTTCAACAGTGTCGACGACCTCGACGCCAAGGACCGCCGCCGCGACATGCCGCGCTACGCGCCGGAGAACTTCGCCCACAACCTCGCCCTCGTCGCGACGATCAAGGACATCGCCAAGTCGAAGGGGGCGAGCCCCGCCCAGGTGGCGCTCGCCTGGCTGGCGGCACAGGGCGTCGTCTCCATTCCGGGCGGGCATCGGCCCGAGCACGTTCGCGAGAATGCGGCCGCCGCCGACCTTTCCCTGAGCGGGGCCGAGATCGCGAAGCTGTCAGCGGCCTTCCCCGCGGACGCGGCCAAGGGCACGCGCTACCCGGCGGGACAGCTCAAGGCGCTCGGCATCTAAAACGGGTTTTCAGGATTTCTTCTGCGCGGTCCAGCGCGCGACGATCGCGGCGGCGCCGTTCGTCGCCGGGTCCATGGCATCTTCGTGGCCCGGCTTCTTCGCCGTCAGTTCGACCACATAGCCGTTGGGATCGCGGAAATAGATCGAGCGGATGAAGCCGTGATCGGATATGCCGCGCGTCTCTACCCCCGCAGCCTTGCCCTTTTCGAACATGAACATGAGCGTCGCCTCATCGACTTCGAGCGCAATATGCAGGTCGAAATCGTGCTGGTCCTTGAAATCGAAGGGACGCTCGGGCGATTCGAAAAACGCCAGAAACGAACCGTCGCCCATCTGGAAGAAGGTGTGAAGGGTTTCGGTCGCGCGCCCGGTCTTGGTTTCGCGGATCTCGAGCGCGCCTGCCAACGGCAGCCCGAGGAAACCTTCATAGAAGGCCCGCGTTTCTTGCGAATCGCGGCAGCGATAGGCGGCGTGATGAAGTCCCTTGATCATCGCAACCTTTCCGGCGGCGCCCGCGTCAGGGGGTGACGATCTCCGCCTTCTCAATCACGACATCCTGGCGGGGAACGTCGTTGTAGGGGCCGACGGAGTACGTCTGCACGCCCTCGATCTTGCGCACGACATCCATGCCTTCGGCGACCTTGCCGAAGACCGCATAGCCCCAGCCGCGGGCATCCTTGCTGCGGTGGTCGAGCGCGCCGTTATCGACGGTGTTGATGAAGAACTGGGCCGATGCCGAATGGGGATCCGACGTGCGCGCCATCGCGATGGTGCCCGTCTCGTTGCGAAGGCCGTTGTCGGCCTCGTTCTGGATGGGATCGCGGGTGGGCTTCTGCTGGAAGTCGTTGGTGAAGCCGCCGCCCTGGATCATGAAGCCACGAATCACGCGATGGAAGATCACGCCGTTGTAGTGGCCCGCTTTGACGTAAGCGAGGAAGTTCTCCACCGTCTTGGGCGCCCGCGCGGCGTCGAGCTCGAGCACGATCGCGCCCATGTTGGTGGTGAGCCGCACCTTGGCAGAGCCGGCGGCGGATGCGTCGGCATTGCCGAGTCCGATAGTCATCATGAGACCTGCGATCAGTGAGAGAAGAAGTCGGGACATGGTCGTTGCGCCCTGGAAAGTCGAAAACGGATGGTGCGCCCGGCGGGATTCGAACCCACGGCCCCAGGATTAGGAATCCTGTGCTCTATCCAGCTGAGCTACGGGCGCCCGGCTGTCTTATAGCACGGGGCCGGGGCCGGCGGGCAATGTGCCGACCTATTGGGCGCCAGCCTACTTGCCGTCCCGCGTAAAGGGAACCGAATAGAACAGCATCAGCTGGTTGGCCCCGGGGTTGCGCTTGTCGAGACCGGCGTTGGAGATATGGCTGAGGTCGAGGCCGATGCGCGAGCGGTCGTCGAGTCGGTAGGCGAACTTGACCGAGGAGCGGAATTCCACCGGATGGCCGAGATCGGTGCTGCCGCCCTGCCAGTAAAGTCCCGGCGCGAAGGACGGCGTCACCACCAGGCGCCGCCCGAAATAGAGATCAAGCGCAAGGCCGGCATATCCGTAAGCGCCGCCATGGTGGTTGATGAAGAAGCCGGTCATCGGCTTCAGCGCCCAGATCCACTTGCGGTCATCGACATATTCCATGCTGACCATGCCGGCAGTGCCGTCATCGCCGTTCATGTCGAAAACGCCCGCGCCAAAGGTGAGGAATTCGGGATCGTCCGCCCGTGCAACCCCCGCCGAAAGAAAAACCACCACCGCCAGAACGGCCATGCCGATGCGGCCAGCGGCCCATGCAATCCAGTTGGTCAACCCTGTTCCCCCGTTACGCCGCCCGTTCGGGCGATTGCGGCCATTCTAGAAAGCCGCCGCGAGGCGGGCAAGCGCGGCCGGGAAGGATCAGGGTTTGAGCGACTTGTAGCGTTCCGTGGCCGCCATGAGGGCCGCGCGCGTCCCCGGTTCCGAGGCCGCATGCCCGGCATCGGCGACGATCCGGTAATCGAGGTGTTCCATGTCCGACCCGCCCGGCCAGTAGCGCACCAGTTCGTCGGCGGAACGGATCGGACAGACCACGTCATAGCGGCCCTGCACGATCGTCGTCGGGATGCCCGAAATCATGCCGATATTGTCGAGCAGCTGGTTTTCGCTCATGAACATGCGGTTGACGAAATAATGCGCCTCGATCCGCGCGAGGCCGAGCGCCATGCGCGGCGAACCGAATTCCGATTCCACTTCCGGATCGTGACGCAGCGTCGAGCATGCCCCCTCATAGGCCGCCCAGACACGGGCGGCAGGCATGTGAACCTCCGGATCGGGGTGGATGAGGCGCCGGTGGTAAGAAGCGAGCACATCGTCGCGCTCGCCCGGCGGCAGAAAACCCGTGAAGCGCCCCCAGGCTTCCGGGAAGAACCCGCGCATGCCGCCGAGGAACCAGTCCACTTCAAAGGCCCGGCCTAGAAATATCCCGCGCAGCACCATGGCGATGACCCGGTCGGGGTGGGCTTCGGCATAGGCCAGCGCCAGCGTCGAGCCCCAGGAACCACCGAACAGCATCCAGCGCTCGATGCCGAGATGGCGGCGCAGCTTTTCCATGTCGGCGACAAGATCGGGCGTCGTGTTGTCGGTGAGTTCCCCGAAAGGTTCCGAACGGCCGGCGCCGCGCTGGTCGAACAACACGATGCGGTAATGGCGCGGATCGAAGTAACGGCGGTGATGGGAGTGGGTCCCGGCGCCGGGCCCGCCATGCAGGAACACCACCGGCACGCCGTCGGCACGGCCGGTCACCTCGTAATACATGCGATGGCGGCCGTCGAGATCGAGCATGCCGGTCTCGGATGGCTCGATGGCGGGATAAAGCGCCGTGCGGCGCACAGAAGATGTCTGGTCCATGGCCGGCCATCTTAGCGAGCCGACAGCGACCGGGTCAAAGGCAGCCGCTTCCGGGGACGGCCGGGGACGGCTAGACTGTCGCCATGCAAATGGCCCTGCGCCCCTTGCGTGCCCTGACGGGCGCGCTTCTGATCCTTGTGCTTGCCGCGACCGCCACCTTCGCCCGGTCCGGCGAAGGGATCGCCCTGCCCGGTGGTCTGGCGCAAGGGCAACCCGGCAAGGCCGTCAGCATTACCGACGGCGATACGCTGGAACTGGACGATGGGCGCATCGTGCGGCTGGTCGGCATCCAGGCGCCGAAGTTGCCGCTCGGGCGCCGCAACTTTCCGACCTGGCCGCTCGCGCCCGAATCCGCCGCGGCGCTCTCGGAACTCGCGCTGAACCGGATGCTGACGCCATGGTTCGGCGGCGCGCGCCAGGATCGCCATAGCCGGGTGCTGGCACACCTCGGGCGCGACGATGGCCTCTGGATTCAAGGCGAGATGCTCGCCCGCGGTATGGCGCGGGTCTATACCTTCGAAGACAACCGCGCCGTCGCCCAAAGCCTTTATGCCATCGAGCGCGAAGCCCGTGCCGCCCGGCGCGGCATCTGGGTCCATCCCTATTACCGGGTCCTTGCCGACAGCGAGGCGCATCGCCATATCGGCACCTTCCAGCTGGTGGAGGGACGGGTGCTGAAGGCTGCGCTGGTGCGTGGCCAGGGCTACCTGAACTTCGGGCGCAACTGGCGCGACGACTTCACCATTACCATCCCCAAGCGTGGCCTCGCCGCATTTCGGTCGGCTTTCGGACGCAAGCTTGAGGGCATTGAGGGCCGGCGCGTACGGGTGCGCGGCTGGCTTCGGCAGTTCAACGGACCCATGATCGAAGCCACCCACCCCGAACAGATCGAGGTATTGGGAAAATGACGACACAGATGAAATCCGGTCTTCTTCCGGCGCTGGCGCTGCTTGCGGGCATGGCGCCGATGCTCGGCGGCTGCTCCACCAACCCGGCGACGGGTGGCCAGATCCTGAGCTTCATGTCGCCCGAGGAAGAACAGCGCATCGGTGATCAGGAGCATCCCAAGCTGGTCGCGGCCTTCGGCGGCGAAGTCACCGATCGCGAGTTGGTGCGCTATGTCGATTCGATTGGCCAGTTGCTGGCGCGCACGTCGGAAATGCCGAACCAGAAGTTCACGGTCACCGTGCTTGATTCCGATATCGTCAACGCCTTCGCCCTGCCCGGCGGCTACCTTCACGTCAGCCGCGGCCTGCTGGCGCTGGCCAATTCCGAGGCCGAGGTCGCGGGCGTACTGGCCCATGAAATCGGCCATGTCACCGGCCGCCATTCGGCCCAGCGCTACAGCCAGAGCGTGCTGGCCGGCATCGGCGTCAACGTGCTCGGTATCCTGACCGGCTCGCGCGAGCTTGCAAATCTGGCCGGCACCGGGGCCGAACTTTACCTGCGCAGCTATTCGCGCGATCACGAGTTCGAAGCCGACATGCTGGGGGTGCGCTATCTCAAGCGCGCCGGTTTCGACGCCAAGGCAATGGCAAGCTTCCTCGCATCGCTGCGCGCGCAATCGCAGGTGGACGCGCAGCTTCAGGGACTGGCGCCGGGCAAGATCGACGAACGCGACCTGCTTGCGACCCATCCGCGCACGCTGGACCGCGTCGAGCGCGCGGCGGCGGCGGCCGGCAACATCCCGGTCAAGGACCCGATCCTCGGGCGTGACATCTACCTGAAAAAGATCGACGGCCTGATCTACGGCGACAGCCCGTCCCAGGGCTTTGCGCGCGGGCGCGACTTCCTGCATCCGGAACTGCGTTTCCGCTTCCGCGTGCCGCCGGGGTTCGAACTGCAGAACACGCCCAACCGCGTGATCGCCAAGGGGCCCGACAAGGCCATGGTGATATTCGACGGCGCCAAGCGCCCGGGCCAGCGGTCGATCTACGACTACCTGATCAACGTCTGGGGCAAGGGCTTGCGGCTCAATGACCGCGAAGAAATCACCATCAACGGGCTGCGCGCCGCGACCGCATCTGCCCGCGCGCGCACCAGCAACGGCGTGATGGATGTGCGCCTTGTCGCCATTCTTGGCAGCGACACGCAGATCTGGCGCATGATGATCCTGACGCCGACCTCGCGCACGGCAGCAATGTCGCGCGATCTGCGCGAGACGACCTATTCCTTCCGCATGGTCAACGCTGCCGAGGCGGCCCAGTGGAAACCCTGGCGCATCCGGTTGCACCGCGTCGTTCCCGGCGACACGGTGGAAAGCCTCGCCGCCCGCCTGCCGTTCGCGAAACTGAAGGTCGAGCGCTTCCGCGCCCTCAACGGCCTGGGCGCCGGCGAGCAGGTGCGGCCCGGCCAGACCGTAAAGCTGGTCCTGGAAAACACCTAGACCGCGACACCGAAAAGATAAAGGGCCGGAACCAAACAGGTACCGGCCCTTTCAATTGGACTGTCGAACGTTCAGGCGGCCTTGCCCAGAACCTGCTCGAGCTTGGCGGTGGCCGCTTCGGTTTCGATCTTTTCGACGGCGGCGAGTTCGCGCGCGAGGCGTTCGAGCGCCGCTTCGTAGATCTGGCGTTCCGAATAGGACTGGTCGGGCTGCCCCGCATTGCGGTGCAGGTCGCGCACGACTTCGGCAATGGAAACCGGATCGCCGGAATTGATCTTGGCTTCGTATTCCTGGGCGCGGCGCGACCACATGGCGCGCGAGACGCGCGAACGCCCCCGCAGGGTGGTCAACGCGACGTCGATCTGGTTGCGCGTAGACAGCTTGCGCAGGCCCGCTTCCTCGACCTTGTTGACCGGAACACGCAGGGTCATCTTCTCCTTTTCGAAGCGGATGACATAAAGGCGCAGGGTGAAGCCCGCGATATCCTGTTCCTCGATCGCTTCGATCAGGCCGACGCCGTGGGTCGGGTAGACGACATAATCGCCGCAGGCGAAATCGCCGAGCTTCTTCGCCGAGAACGGCTTGGAGGGTTTGGCCGGCTTTGCCGGGATCGCCGCCTTCACGGGAACCTTCACGGGAGCTTTTGCGGCAGCCTTCACGGGCGCCTTGGCGGGGACGGGCCTAGCCGCGACCGGCTTGGCGACCGGCTTGGCGGCCGGCTTGGACTTTGACTGAACTTTCGACTGGGCTTTGGACTGCACTTGCGACTGTACCTTCTGCTGTACTTTTGACGGGGCTTTCGCCGACGCCTTTGCGGGCGCGGGTTTCTTGGGCGCCGCCTTGACGACCGCCTTTTTAGGCGCTGCCTTGGCGGGCTTCTTCGCTTTGGATTTTGCCGGCGCGGCCTTCTTCGGCGCTGCCTTGGCGGGTTTCTTCGCGGACTTGGCCGATTTGGCCGGGAGCTTCTTGCTCGACGGCGCCCCGCGCTTGGCCGCGACCGAACGCTTGCGCGCGGCCGACTTGCCTGCCGATGCCTTTGAAACCGACTTCCTGGTGCTCTTGCTGCTCTTTGCCATGTCCTGTCCTTGCATCCTCTCTAGAACGCGCCACACGACTCATCTGCTACAAAACCCGGTGCTACAAAACCCGGTCACCAGCCGCACAACACCGCAGGGCCGCCTCTCGGGCAGCATCCCCTCGGTGTCGCTGGTTCCCCGTCGGAAACGCGCGGGTCAACGATGGCCGGACCCGCGTCCTTTGAGGCTGGGAATTTCTAACCTATTGATATAATAGGGGAAAATCGCCAGCTGATGATGTAATATAACAGAAAATTGCCGTGAATCCTAGGCCTACAAGCAAAAAACCCGGCTGAACGGTCAGGAAGCCCCGGATTTCCCCGGATTCGCGCTGAAATGGGCGTCGAACTTGTCCTTGACGTCCTTCCAGTCCTCGCGGTCGGCGGGCGGTTCGCCCTTGCGCGTGATGTTGGGCCAGGAGTCGGCATATTTCCTGTTGATTTCCAGCCACTTGCTGAGATCGCCCTCGGTATCGGGCTTGATCGCCTCAACCGGGCATTCGGGCTCGCACACGCCGCAGTCGATGCACTCGTCGGGGTTGATGACGAGGAAGTTTTCGCCCTCGTAGAAGCAATCCACCGGGCACACTTCGACGCAGTCCATGTACTTGCACTTCACGCAGGGGTCGGTCACCACGTAAGCCATAGGCCTTACCGTCCTTTCACGCTCTTCCAGCGGCGCCTGCCGCCTCGATCCGAGATATCGCGCGTCTGCCTATCACAGGCCCCCGGCGACGGCAAGCCGAAGCCGCCGTCATGGCAGGTTGCGCCGGCAGGGGCACCTGCCTAGGCTGGGTCCATGACCGAAGCCGTCCCAGCGGGCGCCCTGCACGCGCCGCACAGCCTGCGCAACCGCGAGCCGATCCTCGCCGTCCTGAAACGATTTCTGGCGGGCGCCCACGCGGTGATCGAGATCGGCTGCGGCCCCGGCGAACAGGCGCCGTTTTTCGCGGCCGCCCTGCCGCATCTCGACTGGCTGCCCGCCGACATCGATGCTGCGGCGGTGGCCTCGGCCGCCAAATGGCGGGAAGCCTCGGGGCTGACGAACGTGCTCGCACCCCTGTGCCTCGACGTCACCCGGCATCCCTGGGCGTTGCCCGCCGGGTTCAGCCCCGATGCGATCGTTTCCATCAACATGCTGCACATCGCCCCCTTCGCGGCATCGGAAGGCCTGTTCGCCGGTGCCGGCCGAATCCTGCCCGCGGGCGGAACGGTGTTCCTCTACGGCCCCTTCAAGGTCGAAGGCATGCACACCGCGCCGTCGAACGCGGTCTTCGACCAGAACCTGCGCGCCCGCGACCCCGCCTGGGGCATCCGCGACATCGAAGCAATCATCGCGCTGGCCAGATCGAACGGCCTCGTTCATCGCGAGACCGTCGCGATGCCCGCCAACAATCACGGCGTCGTATTCGTCAAGGAATCCTAACGATCGCCATGCAGGCGTTCGATGGCGCGGCGTTCCGCCTTGGTCGGACGGCCGGCGCCGCGGTCGCGTTGCGCGACACCCGCCGGAGTTTCGGACGCGGGCGGGCGAGGTGCCGGCGGGTCGAGGTCTTCGTAGAGCGCCTGAGCCTCGGGCGCCGGGCCGCGCCGGCTGCCAAGCGCAATGATGCGGATGACACGAATGCGCGATCCCGCGGCAAAAGTCAGCACATCGCCCGCGCGCACCAGCGCATGGGCCTTTTCTACACGCGCGCCATTGATGCGCACATCGCCGTCGGCGCAGTGACGCGTGGCGAGCGAACGGCTTTTGAAGAAGCGCGCAAACCACAACCACTTGTCGAGACGCAATGACGGTTGTGCTGTCTGATCGGTCATCGTCGCCTACTTGCCTTGGTCGGGACCACGCGGGCGCAGCTTCAGCTGGCTCAAGACGGCAAAGGGTGAATTGGCATCTACCGCCTGCTTGCGCGGCTGGCGGCGATGGCGACGGCCACCGCGCTTGGCCGCGGTCTCCTTGCCCGCTTTTTCAGGGGCACGGCGCGGCTTGCGCGCCTGGCGCAGCGGCGCGAAGCCGACGCCTTCGGGCCGCTCTTCAGCGCGAAAACCAAGCGCCAGCAAAACGCCGACCAGATCCTCGGCGCTGCCGCCGGTGAGCTTGCGCAATACCGGGGTCGCCGCGAAGGCTCCCTGGCGGGCGAGTTTGCGCACTTCCGCCGCCAGCGCTTCAGCGCGCGGTGCTGCGAAAACCCGCGGGCCCAGCGCCACCAGCCCAACCGACTGGTAGAGCGCATCAGGCAGTGACGGGTCGCGAGCGAAGCTGGGCGCGCCACGCCCGACCGCACGCGACCGGCGCGCGATCGCAGCGCCGTCGAGACGCTGGTGGATGCCGTCAAGAACGGCGCGCAGGCGCCGGGCGCCCGCTGCATGAAGGCCATCGACATAAACCGTCTGGGTGCCGAGCCTGACCGAGAGCCGCGCCAGTTGCTTGCGTGCAGCCCCATCGCATTGGCGCACCAGGGTTTCGACCTGGGCGCGGCTGATGCAACCGAGAGATTCCGCAAGCTGATAAAGAATGCCGCGCACCGGCGCAGGCAGCGCAACATCCGCGGCCCCCTCGCGCACCGCGTAAAGGGCGGCAAGACGGCCGCGCAAATGGGCGTCGAGCCAGACCTGCAGGGCTTCCGTCAGGGAGCTGAGGTCGCGCGCTTCGACCACGTCCGACGCGATGGCGCGCACGACGGGCGACAGCGCATCGCGCCCGGGTGCAAGCTGGCCCACCAGGGCGCCACGCCAGGTGATCCGGCCATCGTCATCGAGGGTGACGGCAGCACCCGCCTCGGGGCCAAGCATGCCGATGCGGCGCAGGATTTCCGGGCGCAGCGCGCGTGCCGCGGCACCGCGCACGGCCTTGCGCGCAAGGTCGCTGTCTTCGGCGAGGCCGGCGTTACGCGCCTCGACGAAACGGAAACCATCGAGATGGCCGACCACATGGCCTTCCACAGTCACCGCGCCGTCGTCGCCGACAAGCGCTGCAAGATCGGCCTTGGCCTTCAGCCCCTTGACCAGCGCCGTGGTGCGGCGATCGACAAAGCGCTGGGTCAAGCGATCGTGCAGCGCATCCGACAGGCGATCCTCGACCGCGCGGGTCAGCCCCTGCCAGTGGGCGGCATCGTTCAGCCAGTCAACACGGTGCGCGATATAGGTCCAGGTGCGGATATGGTCGATGCGCCCGGTCAGGGTGTCGATGTCGCCGTCGCTGCGGTCGAGCCTCGCGATATGCTGGGCGATCCAGTCGTCGGGCAGCCGTGCCCCGCCCGCAAGACGACGCCACACGCTGGAAAGAAACCTTGCGTGACTGCCGCTGGCGGCGCGCCGGAAATCGGGAATCTGGCAGACGTCCCACAGTCGCCTGACGTCATCGGGAGATGTAACGGCATGCGATACTTCGGGATCGGCGGACAGGACGTTGAAGGCAAGATGATCGGGCGCATCGCGTACGGCGATCATGCCCGGCATCGGCGACGGCGCATCAAGCGACGATGCAAGTGCAGCAATGCTGTCGAAGCGAAGATCGCTGTTGCGCCAATAAATGGTGCGCACTTTTTCGAAACTGTGTCCTTCGATAGCGGCGATCAGTTCCGGGGCAAGCTCGCCCGCTTCCGCCGTCGTACCGAAGGTGCCGTCCGACATGTGCCGCCCGGCGCGCCCGGCGATCTGGCCCAGTTCCGCCGCGTTCAACGGGCGGCGGCGGCGGCCGTCGAACTTCGCCAGCTCGCCAAAGGCGACATGGGCCACATCCATGTTGAGGCCCATGCCGATGGCATCCGTCGCCACCAGGTAGTCCACCTCACCGCTCTGGAACATCGCCACCTGGGCGTTGCGCGTGCGCGGGCTGAGCGCCCCCATGACCACGGCGGCACCCCCGCGCTGGCGGCGCAGCAATTCGGCAATGCCGTAGACGGAGGCTGCCGAGAAGGCGACCACGGCCGAGCGTGGCGGCAGGCGCGTGATCTTGTGCACGCCCGCGTAGGTGAGCGAGGAAAAGCGCGGGCGCGAAACGAATTCGCAGCCGGGCACCAGCGCGCGGATGAAGGGCGCGATGGTGTCGGCGCCGAGCAGCATGGTTTCGGCGTAGCCGCGCGCATTGAGAATGCGGTCGGTGAAGATATGACCGCGGTCGGGGTCGGCGGCGAGTTGCACTTCGTCAATGGCAAGAAACGCCACCTCGCGCGCGAGCGGCATCGATTCGACCGTGCACAGGAAATAGGACGGATTGGGCGGCAGGATTTTTTCTTCGCCCGTGACGAGCGCCACCGCATCGGCGCCCTTGATCGCCACGACCCGGTCGTAATTTTCCCGCGCCAGCAACCTGAGTGGGAATCCCATCATGCCCGAGACATGGCCCATCATGCGCTCGATGGCGAGATAGGTCTTGCCCGTGTTGGTGGGGCCCAGCACGGCCGTGACGCGCGCGCCATCGCCGCGCAGAAGCGACGACGACGGCAGGACAGGGCGCACGGTCATGGCTGTGAATCCCTTGCCCGGGCCGGAAACTGCCGGGCCGGGCGCGCGAGGCTAGTGGCCGAGCTTTTCCAGATGCTCGTGCACGCGCCGCTCGAGCGCGGCAAAGGCATCGCGCATGGCGACATAGATATCTTCGTACTGGTGCTTTTCGCTGTCGCCCTGGCTGATCACGATGTCGCCCTTGGGCATCACCATTTCCAGCGTGAACTGGTAGAGCTGGCCCCTGTGCTGCGCGCCGTGGCTGCGGGCATGGGGGGCCGAAACGATGACATGCAGGGAAGTTGCCCGGTCGGCAAAGCGCTCCAGACGTTCGGCGCGCTGGTGAATCTTGGCCTCGACCGCCTCGCTCGGCGGGATGTCACGGAACGTGATTTGGATGGGAATCGGCATGGCAACCTCCTGACGCGTGGTGATCTGCGCTGACAGGATAGCACCGCGCCCGCGATCCGGGGGAGTCCCTAGAAAAACGCGCGGAACTCCGCCCGCGTGAAGGGCTTGCGCAAGGCACCCATGAAATCGAGGCCATAGGCGCGGGCAAGGTCGCCCGCCTGGCGCAGCAAATGATCGGGCTGGGAACTGGCGATGCCGACGCGCGCCTTGCAGCCATGGTCGCGCAAAAAGGCCAGAAGCTCGACGCCGTCTTCGTCCGGGATGGCGAGGTCCAGCAGGATGAAATCCGGCGCGAAATCGTCGACCGCCGCACGGAATGCCCGGCCGTCGTTCACACCGCGAGCTTCGAATCCTTCGTCCGAGGCGAGCAGGCACATGGCCTCGCAGAGATCCTCATTATCATCGACGATCAGAAGACGCCCGGCAGCCGTCATGTGCGCGGCCGAAAAAATCGTTCACCGTGACAGCGCGGCGCCGCCGATGACGGGGCCGGAAGTTCCTGCCTGAACGATGACTGCATAGCGTTCATAACCCCGCTTCGTCTCCGTCGCGATATCGACATCGAATTCCGCCGCCGAACCGACCCAAAGACCGACCGGCCTGAGGGCGCGCACCACGTTAGCATAAGTGAGTGTCCGGCCGCCGTTTTCTCCAGCTCCGATCTTCGTCGTATGCAGGGTGTCATAAGCAACGAGCCAGACCGTCGCCCGCCCGACGAACGACTTTGCGCCGATGGCAATGCGCAGCCGCGCGGGTGCCGCGCGGCTGATGGAAATGGCGGGCGGTGGCGGCCGTTCGGCACGGGCGCGGGCGATGAAGCGGGCGACATCCGCCCGCTTGGAACCGACAGCATGTGCCCGGCCCATGACGACCATCTGCGGCGTATAGACGAAACCGGCGCCGAGATTGCGCGCATAGTCGCGCTGGCGTTCGGTGATCTCGGGACTGGAGAAAGGATCGCTCCAGCCGAGCCGGTTCCAGTAATCGACATGCATGGAAAAGGCGAGGATGCCGGGTGTCGCCGCCAGTTCGCGCAGGTACTCGTCGGCGGGCGGGCAGGACGAACAGCCCTGGGAAGTAAACAGTTCGACCACGACGGGCGGCGCTTCGGCGCGCGCCGGGGAATGGATTGCCGCAAGGGCGAACAAAGCGAAGGCGATGATCCGTTTCATGGATGCGAGGCTACGCCCGCAAAGGCCAATCTGCGGAATCAATATCCTTCACGCTTTGGTGAGGGACCCTGGAAGTCCCCTAGAAGCCGAAGCAATGATCGAGGGAAAACGCCCCGTCCGCCCGCGCAACCCCGTGATAGCCGAACAGGCGGCAGGTCACGTCGCGGATCACTACATAGCCGCCGGCCGCACGCCGGCAGGTATCGGCATCGAACATGCCGCTCAGGCGCCAGAACAGGCTGCCGCCGCAGGGGATTTCGATATCGCGGCTGGCAAGCTCCTCGCCCGCGGCGGAAAAGGCGGTGAGCTTCGTTTTTGAGCGCGGATGCCACGGCATCGAGGCCGGGTAGATCAGGTGGCAGAGCGAATCGAGCCCGTCGGCGCCAAGGCGCACGAACAGCCGCGTCGTCAGCCCGGGCGGGCGCGTGGTGTAGCTTTGCGGCTCGTCGCGGTAGACGAGCGCCGTGTTGTAGATGTGCGCGCCGAAAGTGGTTTCGGCGACATGGCCCGCCTTGCGGTGCTCGAAGCGTGCCAGCGCATGCAGCCAGCCGTCGCCTTCGCCGCCGTCGCGGAAGTCGTAGAGCATTTCGGCATGGCCGAAGCCGGCACCAAGCGCGGCACCCGCTTCCGCCAGCAGCGCGTCCACCTCCACCGGCACCGAAGAGCGCCTCGGCAGGCGGCCCAGGGAACGGCGGGCGACTTCCTCGCCATCGGCATCGTAAATGACGAAGGCAACGGGCAGCTCGCGGGTCGTCGTCGTCATCGGCGTCGGCAGGAAGGTGGCGCGGTAGTCGGCAAGCGGCAACACCGGCAGCGGCAGGATATAGCCCTTGCCCATGCGCTCGCCGAGTTGCGGAAGATTGGCATCGGGGACGAGGTCGGTACGCTCCACGTTGACATGGCCGAAGCGGATGCGCCCCGTTGGCGCCTTCACCTCGTAGCGCGGGCGGACAAAGTAGCGGCCGGCCTTGATCTCGATCTGCTCGGGCCACTTGATGCCCGGCATGATGGTGCCGATATCGACCGCGTGGCAGCCGAAGGCAGGAACTTCGTCGGGCACCTTGTAGGCATCCTGCGACCCCATGATGTTGAGCGACACTTCGCCCGCGGGGATGGCAACGGGATGGCTGTTCTGGATCCAGAGCTTTACCGTCTCGCCCTCTTCGGGAGCGGGCAAGCCGGCGTAGAAGTCGGCGGGCCACGGGTTGGCGTCGTGGGTGCCGGACAGGTGGCTGTCGGCACCGTCGCCATAGGTATCGACGACGTATTTCATGATGTCGTGACCGGCAACGCGGATCGCGTGCATGAACAGCGAACCCGAAAAATCGCCAAGACCGAAACGCTTGCGCACATCCGCCGAATCGACGGTAAAGGCGGCGCCTGCCGCGGGCATGGGCTGCGTCCATTCGGCAAGGCTGCGCCCCGCCCCGTCGAACAGCGAGAACCACATGGCGGCATCCTTCGCGCCATAGCTGCCCCAGTAGTTCACCGACATGATGCGGGTGTGGTGATCGCCGGTTTCCTTGAGGAAGCCGAAATTGGTGACGAAGTTGAGCGGATCGAGGTAATCGCGCCTGTTGGTCAGCATCTCGTCGGGCAGGCGGAAGGCATCGAAGCTGACGACATCGACGCCTGCGGGCAGCAGGTGACGCACCTGCGCAGCGAGGCGTTCGGCATCGAAGGCGCAGATCAGCACGGCGGCGCAGTTGGCCTTGCCGATGTCCGTCACCGCCTGCGCCTTGCGGCCAAGGATGTCCTTGCCGACATCGGCGAGGTTCTGGACATAGACGCCGGCGATATCGAGGGCGGCGAGGTTGTAGAAACTGTCGGCGTGGCCCGCCTGGCCCCACGGATCATAAACGGCGATACGACCGCGCGCGGCGATCTTGACCAGCGCCTCGCGCGCCAGACGCGCGGTGACCGGATGGCCGAGCGCCTTGAACAGTGTCGAGCCGCCCGAGTTGTTGCCGGGCCGCCAGCCCTTGTTGGTAAAGGTTTCGATATTGAGGGCCATGCCTGTCCCGCTGCCTGTGATGGCTCCGCCGCCGCACCTGTTTTATCAAGCGCGCCCGGTGCTTGCCAGCCTATTGCGGCAGCGTCAGGTGCCGACCTCGACGACCGCCTGCATGCCGCCCGCCTGATGTTCCAGGATATGGCAGTGCAGCATCCAGCCGCCGGGATTGTCGGCAACGAAGGCAATCTCGGCGCGTTCCTGCGGATCCAGCAGCACGGTATCGAGCCATTCACGATGCGCCGTCGGGCGGCCGTTGCGCGACAGAACCCTGAAAAAATGCCCGTGCAGGTGGATCGGGTGTGGCCAGGCGGTGTCGTTGACGAGATCGAGCACGCAGCTTTCCCCACGTTTGAGGGAAAGCGCCGTTGCCGGGCGGTGGCCGGTGCCGACGACGCCGTTGACGGCCCAGCCGAGGCCGCGGCCCATCATTTCGCGCATCGACAGATAGCGCCCGTCGAGGCGCGCAGACCCCATGCGCCCCATCATGCCGCCGCCGAACACGAGGCGCGCACGTTTCGCCGTGGCCAGATCTGGCTCGGCCACGGGATTGGCGGCAAGGGCCACGGGCGGCGGCAGGGTCGAGGCGCGCAAGGATTCCGGCCCGTAGCGGAACGCCAACAGGTCATAGGCGAAGCGCGCGTAGTAATCGTCGCGCACAACGAAGTTTTCACCCGCCTTGCCGGTCATGTCCAAAATGACATCGACGCGCTGGCCGGGTCCGAGGACAACACGGCCGTCGGCGGCCTCGTGTGGCGCGACGGGCTGGCCGTCATAGGCGATGACGACGGGGCGATGGCCGGCGAAGCGGAGCGCGAAGATACGCGCATTGGCGACATTGACGAGACGCAGGCGCAGCCGTTCGCCCGCGCGCACGGCCAGATCACGCGGCGGCGCGCCGTTGATGGTGACGATGTTGCCCAGACGTCCCGCGTGGCTCATGTCCATGAAGGCGTTGAAACCGCCGCTGATGGCGGCATCGTTGCCGAGCCGCCAGTCGTCGATCACCCACAACAGGTCGCGGTCGACGCGGGGGGCATCGCGTTCTTCGACGATCAGTGCGCCATAGAGACCACGGCCCACCTGTTCGGCGCCGTTGGCATGGGGGTGATACCAGTAGGTGCCCGAATCCTTCAGATCGAAGACGTAATCGAAAGTGCCGCCCGGCGCGATTGCCCTCTGGGTCAGTTCGGGCACGCCGTCCATTTCGTTGGGCACGCGCAGGCCGTGCCAGTGCACGGTGGTTTCTTCTGCCAATGCGTTTTTGACGCGCACGCGCAGGCGATCGCCCTGGCGGGCGCGGATGACGGGACCGGGTACCTGTCCGTTATAGGCCCAGACGGCGGTTTCCGGATTGGTCGCGCCGAGCAGGCGCACGCGCGCGGGCCCTGCGCGCAAAGTATAGGTTCGCTCAGCCGCGAAGGCGGGCAGCGGCAACAAGGGTGCCGCCAGCGCAACACCACCGGCAACGAGCAGTTCGCGCCGCGTCAGGCTCCAGTCCGTCATCGCGTCCCCCGGGCAGCAAGAATGCGGGGTGCGAGCGCGCGCGCCGCCGCGTTGATTTCGCGCAAAGGCACCGGACGCCATGAAAAATCCACACCGCCCTCAAAAGCGCGCGCATGGCCGCGTTCACGCATGGCGTGGTGGAAGGCATCGAAGCGGGCCGACTTGCCCGGATACATCATGACGTAGACGGGGCGTTCGCTCGCCGCCGCTTCGCAGACCATGTTGACCGAATCGCAGGTGACGATCAGTGCGTCGGCAAGGCCGATGAGCGCGAGATAGGGATTCGATTCCACCCCGTCCCAGACATAGGCGCCGGTGCCCGAAAGACGGTCACGCAGGATGGCGATGTTGCTTTCGCCGGTGCGCCGCGACGGCACCACGGCGAGGCCGCAGGTCTGGCGCCCGGCAAGGTCGCCAAGGGCATCGGCAAGGCGCGCGATCTCGGCAGCGCCGATGCCGTAAGCCCGGTTCGGCCCGCCGACGAGAACGGTGACGAGGGGACGCGCGAGCGCCGCAAAGCGGTCGCGGAAAACGCCGGCCTCGGCGTCGAGGCGCGGACGCGTCAGGCCATGGATGGAGCCGAGGCAGGTCACCACGTTGTCGCCGGAAATACCGTCGTGCAGCGGCGCCACAATGGAATCGAAGCGCTCCAGCGCCACGCGCGGGTTCTGGATATGGATGCAGAAGGTCGCCGGGTGGTGGCGCTTGACGGCAAGAGCCGGGGCGACGGAGCGCCGCCCGCAGGTGATCAGCACATCGGGCCAGGGCGGCGTCAGGTCTGCGCCGCGCGCGTTGGCGATGGCGAGCGGAGCAGGCCAGAACTGCGCCGGAAGCCAGCCGAGTGCCGCAGGCGCCGGCGCCCGCTTGACCACGGCATCGAGGCCGAGGGCGGCGGCGAGCGCGCGGGTCTGCACTTCCATGCCGGCGTGTCCCTCGGTCAGGGTCCAGCAGGTGAGCCCTGCGAGCGAGGGCACGGAATCGGCTTCGGTCATGTTCCCTTGCCGGGAAAGCGGTCGGGTGCGCCCTGCTGGGGCGCACCCGGCGCGGATCAAGCAGCCATCATGCTGCGCAGCACGTAGGGCAGGATGCCGCCGTGCTTGTAGTAGTCGACCTCATCGAGGGTATCGATGCGGCACTTGAGCTGGATGGTTTCGGTCTTGCCGTTGGCACGATGGATGGTCAGCGGCAGGGTCATGCCCGGCTTGATCTCCTGTTCGATGCCTACGATGTCGAAGGTTTCGGTACCGTCGAGGCCGAGCGTCTTGCGCGTCACGCCTTCAGGGAAGACGAGCGGCAGGATGCCCATGCCGACGAGGTTTGAGCGGTGAATGCGCTCAAACGATTCGACGATCACGGCGCGCACGCCGAGAAGCATGGGGCCCTTCGCCGCCCAGTCGCGCGACGAACCGCTGCCGTATTCCTTGCCCGCAAAGATGACGAGAGGCACGCCGTCCTTCTTGTAGATTTCGGCGGCTTCGTAGATCGACATTTCCTTGCCGTCGGGCATGTGGCGGGTGATGCCGCCTTCGGTGCCCGGGGCGAGCTCGTTGCGCAGGCGGATGTTGGCGAAGGTGCCGCGCATCATCACTTCGTGATTGCCGCGACGCGCGCCGTAGGAGTTGAAGTCCTGCACGCCGACCTGGTTGCGCACAAGGTAGCCACCGGCGGGGCCGTCCTTCTTGATCGAGCCCGCGGGCGAGATGTGGTCGGTGGTGATCGAATCGCCGAGGCTCGCCAGCATGCGCGCCCCCTTGATGTCCTTCACCGGCGCCGGGTCGCGGCCCATGTTCTCGAAGTACGGCGGCAGGCGGCAGTAGGTGCTGCTCGCTTCCCACTGGTAGGTGAGGCCGCCCGAGGTCTTGACCTTCTTCCAGTCGTCGTCGCCTTCGAAGACGTTGGCGTAACGGTTGCGGAACATTTCCGCCTGCAGCGACTGTTCGATGGTGTCGGCGATCTCGCGGTTCGACGGCCAGATGTCCTTCAGGTAGACGTCCTTGCCGTCCTTGCCCTTGCCGAGCGGATCCTTGGTGATGTCGATCTTGAGCGAACCGGCCAACGCGTAGGCGACGACCAGCGGCGGCGAGGCGAGGTAGTTCGCCTTGCACTGCGGATGGACGCGGCCTTCGAAGTTGCGGTTGCCCGACAGCACGGCGCCGGCGACGAGGTTGCCCTGATCGATGGCCTTGGCCACCGGCTCATCCAGCGGGCCGGAGTTGCCGATGCACGAGGTGCAGCCGAAAGCGACGATGTTGAAGCCGAGCGCATTGAGGGGCTCCTGCAGGCCCGCCTTCGCCAGGTAATCGGCGACGACCTTGGAGCCCGGCGCGAGGGACGTCTTCACCCACGGCTTGCGGGTCAGGCCCTTGGCCACCGCGTTGCGCGCGAGCAGGCCGGCCGCCACCATCACCGACGGGTTGGAGGTGTTGGTGCAGCTGGTGATCGCCGCGATCACGACGTCGCCGTGGGTCAGGTCGTGGTCCATCCCGTCGACCGCAACCTTGGCGTTGGCATTGGCTTTGCCGAGGAGATCAGGCAGCGCCTTTTCGAAAGCGGCCGCGGTGCCCGACAGGGCGACGCGATCCTGCGGGCGCTTCGGCCCGGCGAGCGACGGCGCAACCGTGGACATGTCGAGCTCGAGGGTATCGGTGAAGACCGGCTCCGCCCCCTTCTCGCGCCACATGCCCTGAGCCTTGGCGTAGGCTTCGACGAGGGCCACCTGCGCCTCGTCGCGGCCGGTGAACTTGAGGAAGCGGATGGTTTCCGCATCGATCGGGAAGAAGCCGCAGGTGGCGCCGTATTCGGGCGCCATGTTGCCGATGGTGGCGCGGTCGGTGAGCGCCAGGTGATCGAGGCCGTCGCCGTAGAATTCGACGAACTTGCCGACGACGCCCTTCTTGCGCAGCATCTGGACGACCGTAAGCACGAGGTCGGTCGCCGTGCAGCCTTCCTTGAGCGCGCCGGTCAGCTTGAAGCCGACCACTTCGGGCAGCAGCATGGACATCGGCTGGCCGAGCATTGCGGCTTCGGCCTCGATGCCGCCCACGCCCCAGCCCAGAACCGAAACGCCGTTGATCATCGTGGTGTGGCTGTCGGTGCCGACGACGGTGTCGGGATAGGCGACGCCGTCCTTGTTGGTCCAGATGACGCGCGCGAGATATTCGAGGTTCACCTGGTGGCAGATGCCCGCGCCCGGCGGCACCACGCGGAAGTTGTCGAAGGCTTCCTGGCCCCAGCGCAGGAACGAATAGCGTTCCTGGTTGCGTTCGTATTCATGGCGCACGTTGGCGGCGAAGGCCTTGTCGGTACCGTAGACATCGATCATCACCGAGTGGTCGATGACCAGATCGACCGGCGACAGCGGGTTGATGCGCTTGGGATCGCCGCCGAGCTTCACCATCGCCTGGCGCATGGCAGCCAGATCGACCACCGCGGGAACGCCGGTGAAATCCTGAAGAAGAATGCGGGCGGGGCGGAAAGCGATTTCGCTGTCCGAGCGGCGCGCCTTCACCCATTCGGCGACGGCCTTGATGTCGGCGGCCTTGACCGTGCGGCCGTCTTCCCAGCGCAGCAGGTTCTCAAGGAGGATCTTGAGCGACACCGGCAGGCGCGAGATGTCGCCAAGCCCGCCGGCCGAAGCCGCGGGCAGGCTGTAATACGTGTAGGACTTGCCACCCGCCTGAAGGGTGCCCTTGGACTTGAAGCTGTCGGATGCGCTCGCCACGGTATTGGTCTCCCGCTCTTGGATGGGCGCCGCCGCCGGGGACCGGGGCGGGCCGCTGCCTGTATACAAAGGGTCATTGGCCAAAGAAACAGGCGTGTTAGCGGTAAACGCGCGAGCCGTCAAACGCCGCTTTCCGCGCCTAGGCCGGCAAATAATATTCACAGTTGTTTCAATGGGTTAGGTGGCGGAGGCAAAATACCCCATTTTTGCCCCATTGGCAGCACACTCCCGTCACATTCCGGGGTTCTGATGGCTGCGCTGGAAGACCGATGCAGCTTTTCCCCCCTCCCCCCGTTGCAAGGCCTTCCAGATTAGCCTCCGGCCGGCGCACAGATGCCGGTCCCTTAAGCGGCCACCGGTCCCCCCCTCCGGTGGCCGCTTTTAATTCGCCCGTCCGTCCGGGGCCCGGCCTGTGCTATAGGGGCGCCATGCCTTCCGACGCTACCCCACCCCGCCATCGCATTCCCCGCTTCGCCGGCAAGGGTCTCGCCTGCATTCGCGGCGGCCGGGTGCTGTTCGCCGGGCTCGGCTTCGATGTCGCCGCGGGCGGCGTGCTTCTGCTGACCGGACCCAACGGCATCGGCAAGTCGAGCCTGCTGCGCGTCATGGCGGGACTTTTGCCCAAAGCGGGCGGTCAGGTCGTCATCGAGGACGGCAGCGAAACCGACGCCGCCTATCTGGGCCACGCGGACCAGCTCAAACCCGAACTCACCGTGCACGAGATCTTGACCTTCTGGAGCCGCGTCACCGGCCCCGGCGACGACACTGCGCGCGACCATTGGCTGCAACGCGCGATCGATCTTTACGCGCTGGCGCCGCTTGCCGAACTGCAATGCCGCCAGCTTTCGGCGGGACAGAAGCGCCGGGTGGCGCTCGCCCGCGTGCTGGCGACGGGCCGTGCGTTGTGGCTGCTGGACGAACCGACGACGTCGCTGGACGCAGCGACCGTACGCGCCTTCGAAGCGGCCCTTGCCGATCATCGCGCCGCGGGCGGCATCGCCATCATCGCCACCCACGGCGACATCCGGGCCGAGGGTGCCGCGACGCTCGAGATCGCACGCTTCGCCGGAAGCGACCTTTCCGATCCCTTCTATCGCGGCCTTGCCGTCGATGCGGAGGCGTGAATGGCAATCCTCTGCGCCATCATCGCCAATGACCTGCGCCTTGCCTGGCGGCGCGGCGCCGATACGCTGACCGCCGTCGGCTTCTTCGTGCTGGCGGCGCTGCTGTTCGGCTTCGGCCTCGGCGGCGATCCGTCGGCCCTGGCACGCGCGGCCGCGGGGCTGATCTGGGTCACGGCGCTGCTTGCGTCCATGCTGGCGCTCGAGCGCATGTTCGCCGCCGACTTCGAAGATGGCAGCCTCGACGGCTTGATGATGACCGACGCACCGCTCGAACTGATCATGCTGGCCAAGGCGGCCGCGCACTGGATCACGACCGGCCTGCCCCTGATCGTTGCAGCACCCGGCATCGGGCTGATGCTGAACCTGCCCACGGACGCTTTCGCCGCGCTGATGCTGGCGCTTCTCTTCGGCACGCCGACGCTGACGCTGATCGGCGCCATCGGCGCGGCGCTGACCCTTGGCGCGCGGCGCGGCGGCGTGCTGATTTCACTTCTGGTGCTGCCCCTTTATATTCCGGTGCTGATCTTCGGCGTTGCCGCCACGGAAACAGCGCTGTCGGGTGCGGCGATGGATGCGCGGCTGATGGCGCTGGGCGGATTCTTTCTGGCGGCGCTGGCGCTCGCACCGTTTGCGGCGGCGGCGGCTTTGAGACAGGCGGTCAGGTAGCAATGCTCAACTTCCTCGCCAATCCCGCGCGTTTCATGCGCATCTTCGGACCGCTTCTGCCGTGGTGCTGGGCGGTAGCCGTGCTTGCCGGCGGCGCCGGCTTGGTGCTGGCGCTGTTCGCATCGCCCGCCGATTACCAGCAAGGCGATTCGGTCAGGATCATGTACATCCACGTGCCTTCGGCATGGATGGCGCTCGGCGCCTATACGGTGATCGCAGCCTTTTCGGCGATCGCACTGGTCTGGAAGCACCCGCTGGCCCATGTCGTGGCCGAAGCGGCGGCGCCGCTCGGCGCCGGCTTCACCGCGATCTGCCTGGTTACCGGGATGCTGTGGGGCAAGACGAGCTGGGGCACCTGGTGGGTATGGGATGCGCGCCTGACATCCGTGCTGGTCCTGCTGTTTCTTTATCTCGGCTTGATCGCGCTGCGCGGCGCCTTCGACGACGAAAGCCGCGGCCAGCGCGCGGCGGCACTTCTGGCGCTCGTCGGCTTCGTCAACATTCCGATCATCAAGTTTTCGGTCGAATGGTGGGCGACGCTGCACCAGCCGGCGAGCGTGCTGCGCGCGGGCGGGCCCGCGATCCATCCGTCCATGCTGTGGCCGCTGTTGCTGATGGCGGTCGCCTTCATGGCCTATTTCGCCGCACTCCTGATACTGTCGGTGCGCACCGAGATCGCGCGGCGAAAGGCCGAAGCGCTGATCGTCGCCGGACGCAGACAAAGTTAGGGGGGAGGGCCAGTGATGCAGACGCTCCTCGATTTCATTCGGCTCAACGGCTACGGCATCTATGTCTGGCCCGCCTTCGTCTTTGCCGCCGCGGTGCTGGCATTCATGGGCCTGCGCGTGCGCGCAAGGCTGCGCGCTGCAGAAGCGCTGCTGACGCGGCTGGAGGGCGGCTCACGATGAACGCTCCCCGTCCCGCGCTCACGCGCCGACGCCGCAGGCTTTACCTGCTCGGCGCGGCAGCCGTGGTGCTCGCCCTCGCCGCGACGCTGATTCTCAATTCCTTCAAGGACAGCCTCGTCTTCTTCTATTCGCCGAGCGACATCGCCACCCGCGCCGACATCCCGAGGGATCGCTTGATCCGCATCGGCGGGCTGGTGGAAAAGGGCAGCATCATCCGCGCCGGTTCGGAGATCCGCTTCACCGTCACCGATACCGCTCATAACCTGCGCGTCGTTTACCGGGGCATCCTTCCCGACCTGTTCCGCGAGGGCCAGGGCGTGGTCGCGCAAGGCAGCCTCAAGGCTGGCGGCGGCGAAACCGTGTTCGAGGCGCGCGAGGTTCTGGCCAAACACGACGAAACCTACATGCCCCGCGAGGTCGCCGATGCGATCAAGAAGTCCGGCCAGTGGAAGCCGGACGAGGCGGGCACGAAGTGATCGCCGAGACGGGGCATTTCGCACTGATCCTTGCCGCGCTGATTGCGGCCTTCCAATGCGTTCTGCCGCTGGCGGGTGCCGCGCGCGGCGATCAACGACTGATGGACAGCGGCCGGACGGCAGCCGTCGCACAGTTCCTGTTCATCACCGTGGCCTTCTTCAGCCTCATGCATGCCTATGTCGTGTCGGATTTCTCCGTCGCCAACGTGGTGCAGAATTCCCATTCGGCCAAGCCGATGCTCTACAAGATCGCGGGCGTGTGGGGAAACCACGAAGGCTCGATGGTGCTGTGGGTTCTGATCCTGGCGCTGTTCGGCGCCGCCATCGCCGTCTTCGGGCGCAACCTGCCGCATGAGCTGCGCGCGCGCGTGCTGGCCGTGCAGGGCATGATCGGCCTCGCCTTCCTGCTGTTCATACTGGCGACATCGAACCCGTTTTTGCGCGTCGATCCGGCGCCCATGGACGGGCGCGGCCTCAACCCCATCCTGCAGGACCCGGGCCTCGCCTTTCATCCGCCGTTTCTCTATCTGGGCTATGTCGGTTTTTCCGTCGCCTTCGCCTTCGCCGTCGCGGCGCTGATCGAAGGCCGCGTCGATGCCGCATGGGCGCGCTGGGTGCGGCCGTGGACCCTTGCCGCGTGGTGCGCGCTGACGCTCGGCATCGCGCTCGGCAGCTGGTGGGCCTATTACGAGCTGGGCTGGGGCGGCTTCTGGTTCTGGGACCCGGTCGAGAACGCCTCTTTCATGCCGTGGCTCGCGGGAACCGCGCTTCTGCATTCGGCCATCGTCGTCGAAAAACGCGATGCGCTGAAAAGCTGGACTATCCTGCTCGCCATCCTGACCTTCATCCTGGCGATGATGGGAACCTTCCTCGTGCGCTCGGGCGTGCTGACCTCCGTGCATACCTTCGCCACCGATCCGGGCCGCGGCCTGTTCATTCTGGCGCTGCTGCTGATCGCCGCGGTGGGCAGTCTTGGTCTCTATGCGTGGCGCGCGCCGGGTTTGCGCACCGGCGGGGTGTTCGCGCCGATTTCGCGCGAAGGCGGCCTTGTGCTCAACAACCTGCTGCTCGCCACCGCGACGGCGACGGTGCTGCTCGGCACGCTTTATCCGCTGCTGCTCGAAGCGCTGGACGCGGGCAAGGTTTCCGTCGGCGCGCCCTATTACAACCTGACCTTCGTTCCGATCATGGCGCCGCTGATCGTTGCCATGGGCATCGGCCCGATGCTGGCCTGGAAGCGCGGCGACCTGCCCGGCGTGCTCGCCCGCCTGCGCATTGCCGCCATTGTCACGGGCATCGTCATCTGCGGGGCCATCCTGCTCAACGATGGGCCGCTGATGGCGGTGCTGGGCGTCGGGCTCGCGTGCTGGCTGTTCATGGGCGCGTTGAGTGAACTGGCCGAACGCATCCGCCTGTTCCGCATTCCGTTGCGCGAAAGCCTGCGGCGTCTCGCGCATTTGCCGCCCGCCGCCATCGGCATGACCGTGGCGCACGTATCAATGGCGGTGATCGTGTTGGGCATTACCGCCTCGGCCGCATGGCAGAGCGAACGCGTGCTGGTGATGGCGCCGGGCGATGGCGTCGATCTCGCCGGATACCGCGTCACCCTCGATCGCGTTGAAAAGGTCCCCGGCCCCAATTACACCGCCGAGCGCGCCGCCATGAGCGTCACCCGCAAGGGCAATGTCGTGACCGTGCTGCGCCCGGAAAAACGCGCTTTCGTCACGCCGCCACAGACGACGACCGAAGCGGCGATCCACACGACGTGGCTGGCCGATATCTACGCCGTCATCGGCGATCCGGTCGCGCCCAAGGCGGGGGAAGGCGGGAAGGCGGGCTGGACGGTGCGCCTCTATCACAATCCGCTGGTGCCCTGGATCTGGATCGGCGCCGTGATCATGGTGGTGGGCGGGCTGATTTCGCTTGCCGACCGGCGTCATCGTGTCGGCGCACCTGCGCGCAAGACCCGCAGCGCCGAAACGCCCGCAGCCGGAGCCGCATGACCATGCGCCGTCTCTTGTTCATTCTTCCGGTTTCGGCACTGATCATTCTCGGCGCGATCTTCTTCATGCTGCTCGCCGACAAGACCCGCGATCCGGGCGCCGTGCCTTCGCCGCTCGTCGGCAAGCCGGTCCCCGCGTTTTCGCTGCCGCGCCTGGACGGCAACGGTTCCGTGACGGAGGCCGACCTGAAAGGCGCCGTCACCGTGTTCAACGTCTTTGCATCGTGGTGCCTTCCCTGCCGGGTGGAGCATCCGGTCCTGATGCGCATGGCCGCCGACAAGCGCCTGCGCATCGTCGGGCTGAACTACAAGGACAAGCCCGAGGATGCGAAGAAATGGCTGGCGGAGCTCGGCAACCCGTTTGCCGTCGTCGCTTCCGACCGCCAGGGCCGCGCGGCCATCGACTTCGGCGTCTACGGCGTACCCGAGACTTTCATCATCGATGCGCGCGGCATCATCCGCCACAAGCACGTGGGCCCCATTCATGCCAGCGAATACCCCGACCGGATCGCCCCCGTGATCGAGCGGCTGCTGCGCGAAGGCGGCGGCAAATGATGCGCGCCCTTCTTTTCGCGGCATCACTTTTCGCGGCGTTCAATGCGGCCCAGATGCCCGCATTCGCCATCGGCTCGAACGAAGCGCTTGCCGACCCCGCACAGGAAGCCCGCGCGCGTGAATTGTTTCGCCAGTTGCGCTGCCTCGTCTGCCAGAACCAGTCGATCGACGATTCCGATGCTGACCTTGCCCGCGACCTGCGCGTGCTGGTGCGCGAACGCATCAAGGCGGGCGATAGCAACGAACAGGTGCTGCGTTTCCTTACCCAGCGGTACGGCGATTTCGTCCTGCTGAAGCCGCCGCTCAAATCCAGCACCGTCGCATTATGGGCCGCGCCCTTTGCGCTCCTGGTCGTTGGCGGCGGCGTCATCGCCCTGCGCGCGCGCCGCCGCGCGCGCCCTGCGCCCGCCGCCCTTGATGATGCGGAACGCGCGCGCCTTGCCCGACTGCTCGCAGACGACGAGAGGCCGCGCACATGATCCTTGCCTCGATCCTCGCCCTCATGGCGGGCGCTGCGGCGGTCGCACTCGGCTGGCCCCTGTTGCGTCGTGTCGGCGCGGCACCGTCGCGTGCCGATTTCGATCGCGCCATATACCGCGACCAATTGGCCGAGATCGAACGTGACGCCGAACGCGGACTGATCGGGACAGAAGAAGCCGCTGCCGCCCGTGCCGAGATCGAACGCCGCGCGCTTTCCGTCCTCGATGGCGATGCGGCCGCCACCCCGCAACCGGCAAGCCGCGGCTTGCGTGCCGTGGCGCTGGCGCTGATCGTCGCCCTGCCCGCCCTGTCGGGCGCGGTGTACCTGTTCACCGGCGCGCCCGGCCTGCCCGGTCTGCCCTTCGCCGAACGCCCGGCAACACCCGCTGCAAAGATGCCCGGGCCCGAAACCCTTGCCGCCATGGGCAAGATGATCGAGGCGCGCCTCGCCGAAAGCCCGGACGAGGCGCAGGGCTGGGCGCTTCTGGTCCGGCTTTACCGCCGGCTTGATCGCGCAGGCGAGGCGGAAGCGCTGTTCCGCTCGCTGCTCGCCAAGGCCAAGGACCCGAAGAGCCGCGCGACCATCGCCATTGCCTATGGCGAGGCGTGGCTGGCGGCCGAGAACGGCACCATAACTCCCACCGCGCGCGCCGCTTTCGATGCCGCGCTGGCGGCAGAGCCCGCCAATCCCGGGGCGCGGTTCTACCGGGGCCTCGCGCTCGCTCAGGCGGGCGACCGGGCGGGTGCGCTGGCACTCTGGCGCGAGCTGGAGCGCACGTCGCCGCCAGATGCGCCCTGGCTCGAAAGCCTGCGCGGCAATATCGAAAAGCTAGAAAAGGAAGCGGGCGAGCGCCGCTGAGCGGCCCACCCTTTCCATATTTCCCGAACCCCCCGTTGCGAACCGCTTTCGCTGGACAGCCGGGCCTGAGGCGTCATAGCTTCCCCGGCACCACGTACTTATACCCACGGGTTTAAACGAAAATGCTGACCTCGCCTGAATTCTGGGAAGGGCTTATCAAGATCCTCGGCGTCAACATCGTGCTGTCGGGCGACAACGCGGTGGTGATCGCGCTGGCCTCGCGCTCGCTGCCGGTCCACCTGCGCAGCAAGGCGATCTGGCTGGGCGCCGGCGGCGCCGTGGTGCTGCGCCTGATCTTCTGTTTCTTCATCGTCGAGCTGATGGCAATCCCCTATCTCAAGATCATCGGCGCCGTGCTGCTGGTCTGGATCGGCGTGAAGATGCTGGTCCCCGAGCACGAGGAAAACGGCGAGAACGAAAACGGCAACGGTGCCGCCGCCGGCATATGGGCCGCGATCAAGACCATCGTCGTCGCCGATGCGGTGATGAGCCTCGACAACGTGATCGCCATCGTCGCCGCGGCAAAGGGTGATATCGTGTTGATCGGCGTCGGGCTTGCCATCAGCGTGCCGTTGATCATCTACGGCAGCACGCTGATCCTGAAGATCCTGATCCGCTATCCGATCTTCGTCGCGCTCGGCGCCGGCCTGATCGGCTGGATCGCGGGCGAAATCTGGATCAGCGATCCCGCCATCGCGGGCTGGAGCAAGGGTCTGATCGACAGGCATGGCCACTGGCTGGAAACCGCCGCGGCGGCGCTCGGCGCCGTGTCGGTGGTGGTTGCGGGCAAACTGATCGCGCGCAGTGTCGTGGCCAAACGGGAACGCAAGGCGCTGGTCGACCTTGCCGCTGGAGAGAACAAATGACGATGAAGCCGCGAAAGATCCTCCTGCCGGTTGATGGCTCGGACAATTCCAACCGCGCGGTCGAGCTTGTCGTCGCCTACGCGGCGTCGGGCCTCGTCGGCGAAGTGCATTTGCTTAACGTGCAGCGGCCGGTGTCGGGCGATGTCTCCGCTTTCGTCGGCAAGCGTGTGCTGCAGGGCTTCCACCACGACGAAGGCATGAAGGTGCTGAGGCCCGCGGAAAGCCGCGTGGCGCAGGCCGGACTCAAGACCGCGCTGCACATCGGCGTCGGCGAACCGGCGGATATCATTGTCGAGTTCTGCGACGACCTCGGCTGCGACGACATCGTCATGGGCACACGCGGTCTCGGCGGCGCGGTCGGGCTGTTGCTGGGATCGGTCACCACGGACGTTCTCGCCAAGTCGAAGGTTCCGGTCACCCTTGTGAAGTAGCCCGCGCTTTTTAGCGCTGGAATCAGTGCGCCCGCGCGGTGCATAACAGGCCGTGACCGACACCGCCCCCGCATTTCCGCAAAAATCCCCGCGCGTCGCCGTCATCGGCGGCGGCCCCGCCGGTCTGATGGCGGCCGAGATCATTTCGGCCGCGGGCCTGCCCGTCACCGTCTTCGAAAGAATGCCGAGCGTCGGGCGCAAGCTGCTGATGGCCGGGCGCGGCGGACTCAACCTGACCCATTCGGAACCTTTCGATGCCTTTCTCGCGCGCTACGGCGACGCGGCGGCGTGGATGGCACCGCTGCTGGAAGCATTCCCGCCGCATGCGCTGATCGCCTGGTGCGAGGGGTTGGGCCAGCCGACCTTCGTCGGATCAAGCGGCCGCGTCTTTCCCAAAGCGATGAAGGCGAGCCCGCTGCTGCGCGCATGGCTGCGGCGATTGAACGATGCCGGCGTGAGCTTCCGCACACGCGCAGAATGGACTGGATGGAACGATGCCGGCGCGCTGTCGTTTGCGAACGGCGAAAGTTTCGCCGCCGATGCGGCCGTTCTGGCGCTGGGCGGCGCATCCTGGCCGCGGCTCGGTTCCGACGGGCACTGGACGAACATCCTGTCGGACATCGCCACTGCGCCGCTCAGGCCCGCCAACTGCGGATTTTGCGTCGCGTGGTCGGATGTTTTCCGAAAGCGACACGCGGGTGCGCCGCTCAAGAGGATCGGCATCGCGTTTCTGGATCGCCGGCTGCGCGGCGAGGCGGTGATCACGGCAAACGGTATCGAGGGTGGCGTCATCTACCAGATTTCCGCCGCACTGCGCGAGGAGATCGCCGCAAAAGGCAGCGCCACGGTTCATCTCGACCTGCGTCCGGACCTGACGGAAAAGATTCTTGCGGAAAGACTGTCGCGCCCGCGCGCAGGTGCCACGCTTTCGAACTTCCTGCGCAAGGCCGCGGGGCTTTCCCCCGCCGCCATCGGCCTCGTGCAGGAGGCGCTGCATGACGGCGCAGAGGCGCCGCTCGTCCAACTGATCAAGGCGCTGCCGGTGACGCTGACGGCACCCTTCGATATCGCGCGCGCCATTTCGACGGCGGGCGGCATCGCCCTTGCGGAAGTGGACGAGCGCCTGATGCTGCGCAAAAGGCCCGGCGTGTTTGTGGCGGGCGAAATGCTCGACTGGGAAGCGCCGACCGGCGGCTACCTGCTGCAGGGCTGCATGGCAACGGGAGCGGCCGCGGGCCGCGGCGTCCTCGACTGGCTTGCCGCAAGCGGCTGAAGCAACAAGGCCCCCGGGCGGGGGTCTCGTGGCAAACGTAGATACTAATGATGCGGGGCGGGTGGTGGAGCAGAGGGGAATCGAACCCCTGACCTCGACATTGCGAACGTCGCGCTCTCCCAACTGAGCTACTGCCCCACGGGCCCCGCGGCAATGTCCCGATTTTCGGGAAGGCCGGATAATGTGGGGGAGGCCGTTTCCTGTCAAGCCCGCAGGGGTCGGCCCGGGATCGCTAAAATTCCCCGTTTTTCCGGGCTCCGAAGCCATTCCCGGGACCCGCGCGCCTTGCCAGTAACGCCTTTCGTCGCTAGGGTTTGGCCGCCAACCACCGTTGCGGAACCGCCGGGCGCCATGACTTCACTGATCCTGCTCGTCAATATCATCCTCGAAATCTACACCTGGCTGCTGATCGCCTGGGTCGTCGTCAGCTGGCTGGTCGCCTTCGACGTGATCAACACGCGCAACCGGTTCGTCTACATGGTCAGCGATTTTCTCTACCGGATCACCGAGCCCGTGCTGCGGCCGATCCGGCGCCTTGTGCCCAACATCGGCGGCATCGACGTATCGCCGGTGGTGCTGTTGCTGGCCATCTGGCTGATCCGCGACCTGATGTTCCGCTACCTCCTGTAGCCCCGTCCCTTCATGTCCGAGATACCCGGCATCACCCTGCCCGCCGAGCCGCGCGCGGACGGCAGCGGCGTGATACTGCGCCTGCGCGTGCAACCCGGTGCGCGCCGCGAGGGTATCAAAGGGATCGTTACGGACGCCGACGGCACGGTGCGGCTCAAGATCGCACTGACGGTCGCGGCAGAAGGCGGCAAGGCCAACGCGCGCCTGATCGCCCTGCTGGCAAGGCGCTGGAAATTTCCGAAGAGCGCCTTCACCATTACCGCCGGCGAGAAGGACCGCCGCAAGACCATACTGGTCGCAGGCGACGGCGCGACTATACTGGCGCGCATAGCGGCCGAATGCGAAGCCGCCGGGCAAAAGGGGACATGACGTGAGCGCATCCATCATCGACGGCAAGGCTTTCGCCGAGGGCCTGCGCGGGCGCATCGGCGCCGAGGTCGCGCGGCTCAAGTCGGAGGCGGGACTGACGCCCGGGCTTGCCGTCGTGCTGGTGGGCGAAGACCCGGCGAGCCAGGTCTACGTGCGCAACAAGGGAGCAGCGACGGAAGCGGCAGGCATGCTGTCGGTCACCCATCGCCTTGCCGCAGACACAAGCGAAGCGGCGGTTCTCGACCTGGTGGCGAAGCTCAACCGCGATCCCGCCATTCACGGCATCCTGGTGCAACTGCCGCTGCCGGCGCATATCGACGAGGCCCGCGTGACCCAGGCCATCGACCCGGCCAAGGACGTCGACGGCTTTCACCTGGTCAATGTCGGCAAGCTGCAGACAGGCGATGCGAGCGCGCTGGTGCCCTGCACCCCGCAAGGCTGCATCCTGCTGTTGCGCGACGCGGTCGGCGACCTGTCAGGCAAGCGCGCACTGGTGGTCGGGCGTTCGAACATCGTCGGCAAGCCGATGGCCGCACTGCTGCTCGCTGAAAACTGCACGGTCACCATCGCCCATTCGCGCACGCAGGATCTGGCGGGCGAATGCGGGCGCGCCGATATCGTCATCGCCGCCGTCGGGCGCGCGCGCATGATCAGGGGTGAGTGGATTCGAGAGGGTGCCGCGGTCATCGATGTCGGCATCAACCGCGTCCCTGCCGAGGGTGGCAAGACGCGGCTGGTCGGCGACGTCGATTTCGACGGGGCGGCGGCGCGGGCCGGTCACATCACCCCGGTACCGGGGGGTGTCGGCCCGATGACGATCGCCTGTCTCCTGCGCAATACGCTGATCGCCGCCTGCCGCAGCAGGAACCTGCCGCAGCCCGAGGTCTGAGCCGAAAGCGAGCCGCCGATGCGGCAGACTCGCAAGGGTTCGATTTTGCCAATATACTAAAGCGATAGCCGTAAAAGACGTTGATCTCGGGGGGTTGCGTCGTGGAAAACAGGCGAATTTCTGCCATTGCGTTGATCGTGATCGGACTGGCCGGCGTCAATTTCTTTTACTTGTCGGACCTTCTTTTCCCGCGCACCGACGCCGCCGGCATCATCATCGGCTGGAAATCCGGCGTCGCAATCGCGGGCGCCAACCTTCTGGCTCTCGCCGGCGCGTGGCACGTGACACGCACGCGCCGGGAGGACTAGACTCACGGGCATGGAACCGTCCCTGCCCGGCGTCAGCGCCAGCTTCACTCCGCTTCTTGCCGCGACCGCATCCTTTGTGCTGTCGCATTTCATCCTGTCGTTCGGACCGGTCCGCTCGCGGCTTGCCGGCAGGATGGGCGAGCAGGCCTTCCTGATTTTTTATTCGGCGGTCGCCTTCGCCACCTTCGCCTGGATGTGTATCGCCTATGCGCGCGCGCCCTTTCACGACCTGTGGGGCGACCCCCGCTGGGCACGCTGGGTAACGGTCGCGGTCATGCCCTTCGCTTCCATTCTTGCAACCTGCGGCGTGGCGACGGCAAACCCGGGCGCCGTCGGTTTCGGGCGCTTGCTGGTCGACGGTCGCGGACCCATCGGCATCCAGAAGGTGACGCGCCACCCGGTGATGATCGCCATCGCGCTGTGGGCGGCGCTGCACCTGATGACCAACGGCGACATGGCATCGCTGATCCTGTTCGGCGGCATGCTGGCACTTACGCTGGGCGGCATCTGGCATATCGAAGCCAAGCGTGCTGCAAGCGGCAACGAGGCCTGGGCGCGTTTCGTTGCGGCATCCTCGGTCGTGCCCTTGGCGGCAATCGTGTCGGGAAAGACGCGTGTCACGCTGCGCGAGATCGGATGGAACCGGATCGCCGCAGGCGTCGTCGTCTACTTTGTCCTGTTGTTCGGGCACCGCATCGTCATCGACGTGCCGCTGCTGCCCGGCCTGTTCCCCCGCTAGGACTTCTGCGAACGCCGGCCGAGAAGGCGCAGCCGCAGCGCATTCAGCTTGATGAAGCCTTCCGCGTCGCGCTGGTCGTAGACCGAGTCTTCCTCGAAGGTAACGATGTCCTGATCGTAAAGGCTGCCCGGCGACTTGCGCCCGGTAACGATGACGTTGCCCTTGTAGAGCTTGACGCGCACGGTACCCGCAACAGGCTCGGACGCCTTGTCGATGGCGGCCTGCAGCATCTCGCGCTCGGGCGAGAACCAGAAGCCGTTGTAGATCAACTCCGCGTAACGCGGCATCAGTTCGTCCTTCAGGTGCGAAGCACCGCGGTCGAGGGTGATGCTTTCCATGCCGCGGCGCGCGGCCAGCAGCACCGTGCCGCCCGGTGTCTCGTAAACGCCGCGTGACTTCATCCCGACGAAACGGTTTTCGACGAGGTCGATGGCGCCGATGCCGTTGGCGCCACCAAGATCGTTGAGCCGCGCGAGCAGCGTCGCCGGAGACATCTTTTCGCCGTCGATAGCAACGGGGTCGCCCGCTTCGAAGTCGATGGTGATTTCGGTCGGCCGGTCAGGCGCGGCCATCGGCGTCACCATGCGCGTCAGAATGTGATCGTATTCGGGTTCCTGCCACGGATCCTCCAGCGCCTTGCCTTCGGAAGAAATGTGCAGAAGGTTGGCATCCTGCGAGAACGGCGGTTCGCCGCGCTTGTCGCGCGGCACCGGGATCTGGTGCTGTTCGGCGTATTCGATCAACTTCGTGCGCGATGCAAGATCCCACTCGCGCCACGGCGCGATGATCTTGATATCGGGCTTGAGCGCGTAATAGCCCAGTTCGAAACGCACCTGGTCGTTGCCCTTGCCGGTGGCGCCGTGGGAAACCGCGTCGGCGCCGGTGGCGATGGCGATCTCGATCTGGCGCTTGGCGATCAGCGGCCGCGCGATCGAGGTGCCCAGAAGATAGGTGCCTTCGTACAGCGCATTGGCGCGGAACATCGGGAAGACGTAGTCCTTGACGAAGGTTTCGCGCAGGTCCTCGACGTAGATTTCCTTGACCCCCATCGTCTCGGCCTTCTTGCGGGCGATTTCAAGCTCGCCTCCCTGGCCGAGGTCCGCCGTGAAGGTCACCACTTCGCAGCCGTAGGTATCCTGCAGCCAGCGCAGGATCACCGAGGTGTCCAGGCCGCCCGAATAAGCGAGCACGACTTTCTTGATCTTGTCCGACACGGCTGTTCCCCGGGTTGGTTGAGGGGTTTTCAAAGCGGGCGGAGAATAGTCGCAACCGTGCCCGCCCGCAACCGCGGGCCGCTGGCGCGCGCAGGTGGCGAAGGATAGGCTTGCACCATGATCAAGGGACGCTTCGGCGCAATTTTGGCGGCTTTTTTGGTGCTGGCATCGGCCCTGCCGGCGGCGGCCGAGGGTGGCCCGGAGGCGGCGTTGATCGCCGCCGTCAACGCCGAACGGGCGGGAGCCGGGCTGGCCACCCTCGTCCCCGAAGCCCGGCTCGCCTGCGCGGCACGGGCGCACGCCCGCGATCTTGCCGCGAGCGGCCGGTTTTCCCACGCCGGCAGCAACGGCGGCGACCTTACGGAACGCCTTGCCGCGGCCGGCTACCCCTATGCGATGGCAGCCGAAAACCTGGCCCTGGCCGGCGCGGAGGCGGCCGAGGTCGTGGCCCTCTGGCGGGCGAGCCCGGGACACGCCCGCAACATGCGGGCGGCGGGCGCCCGGGCCGCCGGAGCCGCCCGCGAGCGCAGCACTGACGGACGCTACCTGTGGGTGCTGGTGGTCGGGGCGGAAAGGGCCAAAACTGCCGGTTTCAAGCCATTTTCCGGCAAATGCGCCGGGAATCGGGGGTGACAGGGCGCTAACGACGCGTTAACGTCCGCGTGCAAGGCTGGCAGGGCCGGTGTCGAAGAAGGCACCAGGGGATGGGGAAAACCGACCTATGCCGTACAGGGGTTTCATTGCGACGCTTGGCGTGCTCGTTTGTCTGGCGGGGCCTGCATTGGCCCAGCAGGCAAGCAGGCTTGCGCCCGCCGAGAGCGAAGCCTTCGCCTTCCGCCGCCTGCAGTCGGAACTGATGGTCGCCGCCCTGTCGTGCAACGACATGCGCCATCGCGATGCCTACAACACCTTCGTGCATCGTTTCCGCCCGGCGCTGTCGGAAAATGCCCGCGTATTGAAGGCCTATTTCAAGCGCCACCATGGCTCCGCGGCGACGCGCCGGCTTGATGCCTTCATCACCGGGCTTGCCAACGACGCCTCGCTGGCCTCGATGGGCGACCGGAACTTCTGCGTCAATGCCCTGGCCCGGTTCGAAGCGATCAACCGCACCGACGAGGACCAGACCGCCGGTCGCATCGTCGAGGAAGCGGAAATGCTCATCGACCAGTAGCCTTTCCCTCAAGCACCTGCTCCCGACCCGCCGCTGGCGGGTTTTTTCATGCCCCCGGCACGGAACACCGGAACAGGGCTTGCGGCGGCCTCTCTAGTTTTGGAAAATGTATACAAAGTTCACGGGCTTTGTATGGCGATGGTGTTTTCCCCCAACGCCGCATCACGACATCACCGGAACACACAACAGGAGGCAACCATGCACCATTTCCGCACACCACGAATCCTTGCCGCAACGGCAATCGCCGTGTCGCTGGGCTTCGCCATGCCCGCGGCCGATGCCCGCGCGCAGGGGGCACAGAACTTCGTCCTCGCGACGGCATCCACCGGCGGCACCTACTACCCCGTCGGCGTGGCGCTGGCGACGCTGGTCAAGGTCAAGCTGCAGCCCAAGCACAAGATCAACATGTCGGCGATCAGCTCCGCCGGGTCGGGCGAGAACATCAAGCTGCTGCGCACCAATGAAGCGCAGTTCGCCATCCTGCAGGGCCTCTATGGGGCCTATGCCGCGACGGGCACCGGCCCGCTCGCCAAGGATGGTCCGCAGAAGGCACTGCGTTCGGTCACCATGCTGTGGGCCAACGTCGAGCACTTCGTGGTCAAGAAGGACTTCGTCAAGTCCGGCAACATGAGCGACATCGCCGGGCTGAAGGGCCGCTCGGCATCGCTGGGGGCGCGCAATTCCGGCACGCTCGGGTCGAACAAGACGATCCTCGGCAACCTCGGCTATGACATCGACAAGGACTTCAAGCTGATCTACGCGGGCTACGGTCCCAGCGTCGATGCCATGCGCAACGGTCAGGCGGACCTGATCTCGACCCCGGCAGGCGCGCCGGTCGCAGCCATCACCACCGCCTTCGCCACCATGGGCGGCGACGGCGTGCGGGTACTCGACTTCACCGCCGACCAGGTCAAGAAAGCGAACGGCAAGTTCGACGACCTGTGGGTGCCCTACAACATCAAGGCGGGCACCTATCCGGGACAGAAGCAGGACATCAACACGATCGCCCAGCCGAACTTCCTCGCCGTGCGCGACGATCTTCCGTCGCAGACGATCTACATGATCACCAAGACCGTCTACGAAAACCTGCCCTTCCTGCAGAGCATCCACCCCGCGACAAAGGCGATGTCGATCGAGGCCGCCATCGCGGGCCTGCCGCTGCCGCTGCATCCGGGCGCGGTCAAGTACTACGAGGAAGTGGGCGTCAAGATTCCCGCGCGCCTCAAGCGCTGAGCGGTTTATCTGCCGGGGCCTGCCTTAGGCGGGCCCCGGTGATCCGCCATGACGGATAAGGCGACCAGCGACGACACCGCCGGGACGGAAGATCCGGGCGAGGGCGCCCATGAGGCCGCGACCCGCGAGTTGACCGGGCCGGGCGGCGCCGTGTTCGCGGCGCTGGCGGTCATCGTTTCGCTTTATCACATCTACGCCAACATCATCGGCATCGGCGCCGACAACTGGATGGTCGCGCTGCATTTCGCCGGCTTCGCGCTTTTGTGCGCACTGCGCTATCCGGCGACGCGCAAAGGCGGGGGCACAACCAGCACCTTGCCTGTTTTCGATACCTGCCTCGGCATCATTGTCGCCGCCGCAACCGCATTCATCATCGCATCCGAAGACACGATCTACGATCAGGGCGTGCGTCTTTCCCCCGAACACTGGATCGCCGCGGCGATCGCCATCGGTGGCGGCATCGAGCTGACGCGCCGCACGGCAGGATGGCTGATACCGGTCATCATCCTGATCTCCCTTGCCTATGCTTCGCCGCTCGGCGCCATGGTTCCGGGCGTTCTCAAATTCGCCGGGCTGTCGGTAGAGACGATCGTGTTCCGCTCCATCTTCGCCGACGAAGGCATGTTCGGCACCATCGGGCGCATCAGTGCAACCTATGTCGCGATGTTCATCCTGTTCGGCGCGTTTCTGGTGCGATCGGGCGCCGGTGAATTCATCATCGGCCTTGCGCGCCTTGCCGCGGGGCGCTTTCAGGGCGGGCCCGGCTTCGTTGCCGTGCTGGCATCCGGCCTGACCGGCACGATTTCAGGATCCGCTGTCGCCAATACGGTGACCACCGGCGTCATCACCATTCCGCTGATGAAGCGTTCGGGTTTCCCGGCGCGCTTTGCTGCCGGCGTCGAATCGGCAGCATCCACGGGCGGCCAGCTGATGCCGCCGATCATGGGCGCGGGCGCCTTCATCATGGCGTCGAATACCCAGATTCCTTATCTCGACATCGTCGCGGTCAGCGTACTGCCGGCACTGGTCTATTTCCTGTCGGTGGCATTCTTCGTGCGCATCGAGGCGAAGAAACGCAACCTGCAGGCAGTGGACAGCATCGAGGGCGAAAACGTGGGCCAGCTTCTGCGTCACGGCGGCATCGCCTTCATCGTGCCGCTGACGACACTGATCGTCCTGCTGGTTGTGGGTTTCACACCCGTCTATGCGGCCGGCTGTGCCATCGTCGCGGTGATCGTGGCGAGCTGGACGACGCCCAACCGCATGGGGCCACGCGCCATCATCGAAGCGCTGATCCTGGGTGCGCGCAACATGACGATGACCGCGGTTCTGCTGGTGACGGTAGGGCTGATGGTCAACGTCATCGCCATGACGGGTATCGGCAACACGTTTTCGCTGATGATCGCGCAGTGGTCGGGCCACAGCCTGTTCATCGCCCTGGTGCTGATCGCGCTTGCCTCGCTGGTGCTCGGCATGGGCCTGCCGGTAACGGCCGCCTATATCGTGCTCGCTACCCTTTCCGCACCCGCCCTGCAGGCGCTGATCCAGAATGCCTTCCTGATCGACGCGCTGGTGGCGGGCACCCTGCCGGAGGCGGCGCGCGCCCCCTTCTTGCTGGCCGATCCGATGGCGCTCACCAAGCTTGCCCAGCCGATGAGCCGCGAGGCGGCCGAAGCGCTGCTCGGCGCGACGTCGCCTGAAATCCTGCGTCTGGTGTATCCGTCGGCGCTCGACCCCACCGTCGTCACTGCGGCGCTTCTGTCGGCGCACATGATCATCTTCTGGCTGAGCCAGGATTCGAACGTCACCCCGCCCGTCTGCCTCGCCGCCTTCGCCGCGGCCGCCATCGCGCGCGCGCCCCACATGGCGTGCGGCTTCACCGCCTGGCGGCTGGCCAAGGGGCTCTACCTGATGCCGATCCTGTTCGCCTATACGGCGTTTCTGTACGGCTCGGTTGGCGAAATGCTGATGATCTTCGTCGTCGCGGTACTGGCGGTCTATGCGCTCGGCGCCGCGCTTGAAGGCCACATGGAAGCGCCGCTCAACTGGCCGCTGCGCATCGCCTCCGCCGCTGCCGGCGTCGCCGTGATCTGGCCGAACAACGTCATCGTCGACAGCATCGGTGCCGCCGTCATCGTGCTGATCGTGGCCTGGAACATTCGCACCGACCGCGGGCGCAGGCGCATCGCGACACACTGAGCCGACAAAGAAAAAACCCGCGAGAAACTCGCGGGCTTTTTCTTTTCGGGCCGCGTTAACGGCCCCTCCCCCAGACGAAAGACTAGAACTGGATCTCGACGCGGCGGTTACGCGGCTCGCGCACGCCGTCGGCGGTGGCAACCAGCGGCTGGGATTCGCCGCGGCCGACAGTGGCAATCGAACCCGACGAAAGGCCGAGCTTGACGAGCTCCGCCTTCGCCGCGTTGGCGCGGCGCTCCGACAGGCGCTGGTTGTAGCGCGTGGTGCCGGAGCGGTCGGCATGGCCGGTCAACTGAATGGAGACGCGGGCGCCGGACTTGGCGGCTGCCGCAGCGGCCTCCAGAATCTTCTGGGCGTCCGGGCGAATGTTCGACTTGTCCCAATCGAAGAAGATCAGGAACGAACGCGGCGCTGCCGGTGCCGGTGCGGGCGCGGCCTTGGCGACGGGTGCCGGCGCGGGTGCGGGCGCGGGTGCTGCCACCGGTTCGGGCTGCGGTTTTGCCGCCGGAGCGCCGAAACGCCAACGAAGACCGAGCATGACGCTGTTGTCGCGGTAGGGCGTTTCAACCGCGGTGCCAGAAGCAAGTCCCAGCTTCGCATCATTGAGGGTCGAGAAGTGACGAAGATCGGCCGTGATTTCAAGACCATTGCCGAGCGGGATCGCGGCACCCACCATCGCCTGCCAGGCAGGCGTGGTGTCGTCGCCGGTAACCGTCGAACTGCCGATGGGCGACACGCTCGACTTCACACGGGCAAGGCCGAGACCGGCGCCGATGTAAGGCACGAAGCTGCTGCTCGCGGCAAAATCGTAAAGACCGTTCACCATCAGGCTGTCGGCGCGGGTTGAACCGGTCGCCGAACTGCCGGAGGCATAATCTGAGTCGTTCTTGCGGCGGGCCAGTTCGGCCTCGACCCGCACGCCATTGCCATAGGCATGGCCGAAGGCCAGCGCGCCGGCGAAACCGTCATCGTAGCCGGCCCTGCTGTTCACGCCGGACCCGGTGAAGGTCGCCGACTTGAGGAAGCTGAACCCCGTCTGGATCGAGAGGTACTGGCCGGATGGGTGGCTCATGTCCTGGGCGACGGCAGGAGCCCCTGCCAGGGCCAGGGCGGCGATCAGGGCGGCAGAAGCGGTGGTGCGAACGTTCATGGCGAATCTCGGCTTTCAGGTGGGGTTCTAGGCCGCTTGTTCAAGCACGCCAATGGCGCGGCAATGCGGCAGAAGCTCTAAAGTCCTAGTCAAACTAACACCAAAGCGGCAATTCGTAAATGCGGGGCCGGAAACCGCTCAGGCGGCGTCCCCACCCGCCTGAGCGGCCCGCTGGCGGGCGGTCAGGCGAATACTGGCGGTCTTGAGCTGGCCACAGGCGGCGCCGATGTCACGCCCGCGCGGCTCGCGCACCGGGGCGGACAGGCCGCCCGCATTGACGATCTCGGCGAAACGCCGGATCGCCTCGGGCGTCGAGCATTCGTAGGGCGCCCCCGGCCACGGATTGAACGGGATCAGGTTGGTCTTGGCCGGAATGCCGCTGAGCAGGCGCACCAGCTCGCGCGCATCCGCTTCGCTGTCGTTCACGCCTTTCAGCATCACGTATTCGAAGGTGATGCGCCGCGCATTGTGCACGCCGGGATAGGCACGGCAGGCATCCAAAAGCTCCGCGATCGGGTACTTGCGGTTGAGCGGCACCAGGATATCGCGCAGGTCGTCGCGCACGGCGTGCAGCGACACGGCAAGGTTGACGCCGATTTCTTCGCCGCAGCGCGCCATCATTGGCACCACACCCGATGTCGACAAGGTGATGCGCCGTTTCGAGATGGCGAGGCCTTCGGCATCCATGATGATGCGAAGGGCCTTCTTGACCTCGTCGAAATTGTAGAGCGGCTCGCCCATGCCCATCATGACGAGGTTGGTGATCAGGCGCTCGGCCGAACCGAGCGCCCATTCGCCGAGCGCGTCGCGCGCGGCCATCAGCTGGCCGACGATCTCCCCAGCATCGAGGTTGCGAACAAGCCTCTGCGTGCCCGTGTGACAGAACGAACAGGTCAGCGTGCAACCAACCTGGGACGACATGCAGAGCGTGCCGCGCTCCACTGTCGGGATGTAGACGGTCTCGACCAGTTCATTATCGGGCAAGCGGAACAACCACTTGCGCGTGGCATCGCTCGACAGCTTGTCCTCGGCCGCAACGGGGCGCGCCAGCGTCGCGGTTTCGGCCAAGGCTGCCCGCAGCGACTTCGCGAGCGTCGTCATGTCCTCGAAGCCGGCCGCGCCCTTGCCATAGACCCAGTGCCAGAGCTGGTTGGCGCGGAACGGCTTTTCGCCGATTTCGGCGATGAAAGCGGCAAAATCGTCGCGGTCCATGCCGATCAGGCGGCGGCGCCCATCGGCGGCTTGGCCCTCCGCCCGGGTGGCGGGGGTGGCGACTTCGGCAGTCATGGTTCTGTCCTCGTCGTGCGGACTACTTGAGGCCGCAGGCCTGGGTGATCTTCTTGTAGGCCGCGGTGAAACCCCGCAGCGAATACGTATCCGTGATCTGCCCGCCGCGCGACGGCGTGCCGGATACATCCATCGTGTTGCCCTTGATCATCGCGCCGATGATCGCCTTGTCGTCGCTCGGGCTGCGCGACCACGAAGTGTCCTTCGATGTGAACAGCGAGAACGAGCTGTCCCCGATCTTCACCGCGACCGTGCTGTTCGCCTTGTAGGTGAAGCCGGCCTGGAAGTTGATGACGTCGCGTTCGCCTTCCTTCGGGCGATGGGTGATGAAGGCAACGACATCGCCACGCTTCTTGAACTTGCCGCGGCTGCGTACGGGCTTCGAAACCATGTAGCAGGTGCGCGCGCCGTCATCGTTGAGGCGGTACGTATACCAGTCGCCATGCTGGCCGAGGAAAGTCTGCTTGTCGGCCGCATGGACGGCACCAGCCGTCACGGCGGCGGCAAACACGAGCGCGAAAGGGCATAAAACGGTCTTCATGGGGGCTATTAATATCGCCTGTCGGCGCGCTTGTCAGCCGTTAGAGATCAGCCGTTGTTGGCCGGCCGCCGGACCGGCCGGGGCGTTACCCAGCCCTGGGTGCGCCGGCGCACCGGCCCGCCCGAGACATGGGCGGGCGGCGGCAGGCCTTCGCCCCCCGGCATCACCGGGCGCTCGGCATGCCGGCCCATGGACAAGAGCCGGTCGTACATGACGATGGCCCCGGCGGTCGCCACGTTGATGCAGAACCGCGTCGGGATCTTCACCACATGGGCGCACATGGCGATCAGGGCGGGCGACAGGCTGCCGCGCTCGGGCCCGAAAACATAGGCCGCCTGTCGCGGATGGCGGAACGATGGCAGGTCCACCGCATCGTCGGTCATTTCGACCCCGACCATCTGGCAGCCCTGGGGCAGGCGCAGATCGGCGAGCGTCGCGAATTCATGCAGCGGGACTTCCGACGGCGCGTTCGAGGTGTCGGCATGACGCACGCGCGCATACTGGTATTCGGCGGCGATGGAAAAAATGAAGGATGCACCGAAGGCGTGGGCCGAACGGAACAGATTGCCTGCGTTCATGGGCTTGGACAGGCCCTCGACGCCGATGCCGAAATAACCGCGCATGGCGCAGCATCCCCCGAGCCTCGCCGTTTGGCAAGTTTGCCGGGGCAAAGCGCGCGCTTCCTCGCCCGGCACTTCGGGCGTAAGTTGCGCCGATGTCTTTTGCCCGCACCCTGCTCCATCAACTGAGCCTGACGCCCGCGCCCCTGCGCGGGGCCGCTTGGATGCTGCTCGCCTCCACCGCTTTTGCATCGATGACCGTGCTGGTGCGAATCCTGGGCAAGGACATGCATCCATTCGAGATCACCTTCTGGCGTAATTTTTACGGGCTCGTCTTCATGCTGCCGTGGATCGCAAGCGTCGGCTTCGGCGGCCTGCGCACGAAGCGCATCGGCGCCTATACCCTGCGCGGCATATTCGGCCTGACTGCGATGCTGCTGTGGTTCTGGTCGATCACCCTGATGCCGCTCGGCGAAGCGGTGGCGCTGTCGTTCACGGCGCCGCTGTTCGCGTCCGTCGCCGCCGTCGTCGTATTGCGCGAACACATGGGTCTGCGCCGCAGCATGGCGCTGGCCGCGGGCTTCGCCGGCGCGCTGATCATCCTGCGGCCCGGCATCATCCCGGTATCGACACCGGCGCTGCTGGTTCTGTTGTCGTCGGTCTTCATCGCCTGTTCGGTAACCATGGTGAAGATCCTGTCGCGCACCGAGAGCCCCGCCGCCATCGTCACCTGGATGGGGCTTTTCCTGACGCCTCTGTCGCTGATCCCCGCCGTCTTCTTCTGGCGCTGGCCCACGTTGACGGAAACGATGATGCTGATCGTCATGGGCGGCTTCGCCACCATCGGACAGATGGCGATGACGCGCGCCTATGCCGTCACCGAAGCGACCATCGTGCTGCCCTTCGATTACGCACGCCTGCCCTTCGCCGCAGCTATTGCCTTCATCATCTTCGCCGAAATCCCCGACGGCTGGACATGGATCGGCGCCGCGGTCATGGCGGTCGCCACCGTCTACATGGCCCATCGCGAAGCGCAGATCGCCCGCGCCCGCAAGGGCGAGCGCATCGGCACGGTGACGCTGGGCACGGGCGGGGCGGAGCTTGCCGCGCCGCCACCGGCACGGAGGGATACGCCATGATCCGCCCGCTGATCATCCGCGCGGGCGCGGCCTTCAACCGGCTGCCCGCCAACATCCGCGGCGCCATGTGGGTGATCCTGGCCGCCTTCCTGCTGACCGCCATGGGCGCCATGGTCAAGGAAATGGCGCGCGACATCCACAGCTTCCAGATCGTCTTTTTCCGCTGCCTGTTCGGTGCATTGACCCTGGCACCCTTCATCATGCGCGCGGGCATGGGCGCGCTCAAGACCGGGCGGCCTTTCCTGCTTCTGGCGCGCACGCTGGTCGGCACGCTCGGCATGTTCTGCGTGTTTTATTCGTTCCAGCACATGCCGCTTGCCGAAGCGGTCGCCATCATCTTTTCGCGCCCGCTGTTCGCCGTGGCGCTGGCCATTCCTTTCCTCGGCGAAGTGGTGGGCTGGCGGCGCGCCATCGCGGCCGTCGTCGGCTTCAGCGGCGTGCTGATCATGGTCCGCCCCGGCACCGCCGCCTTTGATCCGGTGGCACTGGTGGCGCTGCTGGGCGCCTTCACCGCGGGCGCCATCGCCATCATCATCAAGCAGTTGTCGCGCACCGAATCGACGACGACCATCGTCGTGTGGTTCGCCATTACCGGCTCGATCGTTTCGCTGGTCCCGGCGCTGACGGTCTGGGTCTGGCCGACGCCCGAACAATGGGCCTGGCTGGTCGGCATCGGTGTCGTCGGCATAGCGGGACAGGCGGCGCTGACGCGCGGCTTCGGTACCGGCGAGACGTCCTTCGTCACGCCCTTCGATTATTCGCGCCTCGTCTTTGCCACCATTTTCGGCATCGCCCTGTTCGCCGAAGTGCCCGACTTCTGGAAGGCGGTGGGCGCGCTGATCATTGTCGGATCGGGCTATTACATCGCCCGGCGCGAGATGATCGCGGCCCGCGCCCGGGCAAAGGCCAAGGCCGCCGGCAGCGCGCCATCGTGACACCGGCGTGGGCGCACGCTAGGCTTGCCCCATGACCGACGCGCCCGCCACGCCACACCATGAACCGCCGTCCGCCGCCGATATCGAGGACATGGCACGCGAGGCCTTCGCTACCATTCCGGCGCGCCTTGCCCGTCACGCCGAGGGCGTGATCGTCCGGGTGGAGGAGTTCCCCGACGAGGAAACCTGTGCCGAGATGGCGCTGGAATCACCCTTCGATATCCTCGGCCTTTACCGAGGAGTATCGATCGGCCTCAAGGGCGTCGGCGATTCCGGGGCCCTGCCCGACATGATCTTTCTCTACCGCCGGCCGATTCTCGATTATTGGGTCGAGACATACGAGCCCCTGCCCGATATCGTTCGCCATGTGCTGATCCACGAAATCGGTCATCATTTCGGCTTCAGCGACGAGGAAATGGAAAAAATCGAGGGCGAAGGCTGACGGCCCCAGAGAGGAATACGCCGTGACCGAACCGAAACTTCCCCGATCCCTTGCCCCGGACGAGTTGCGCCGTCGCTGCAACCCGCAGGAACTGGGCTTCCGCACCACCGACGACCTCGAAGATCCCCTGCATATCGTCGGCCAGAGCCGCGCGGTGGATGCCATCCGCTTTGCCGTCGGCATCGACCGCGAAGGCTACAACATGTTCGCCGCCGGCCCGTCGGGCACCGGCAAGCATTCGACCCTGCGCCAGTTCCTCGAAGGGCGCGCAACGAAGATGGAGACGCCGCCCGACGTCTGCTACGTCCACAATTTCGAAAATCCGCACCGTCCCAACATGATCCTGCTGCCCGCCGGCAAGGGCGCGCCGTTCCGCCGCGACATGGCGCAGCTCGTCGAGCTGGCGCAGGCGGCGATCCCGCGCGCCTTCGAGGGCGAGGAATACCGCACCCGCCGACGCGAACTGGACGCGCGCTTCCACGCCGCCCATGACCGCATCTTTGCCGACGTCCAGCGCGAGGCGACGGAAAAGTCCATCGCCATCCTGCGTACGCCCGCAGGGCTCGCCCTTGCGCCGATCCGCGATGGCGAAATCGTCAGCCCCGAGAATTTTTCCAAGTGGCCCGAGGACGAGCAGGAAAAGACCCGGCAGATCATCACCGAACTGCAGGAAAAGCTGCACGCGGCGATGGCCGAATTGCCCGCTTTCGAGCGCGACGTCCGCACCCAGTTGCGCGAGTTGAACCAGAGCATCACCGTCTTCGCCGTCGGCCACCTGATCGACGACCTGCACGACCGCTATGGCGATCTGCCGGACGTGCAGAATTATCTCGACCAGGTGCGCAAGGACCTGATCGAACACGCCGATGCCTTCATGCGCGCGGGCGAAAGCGCGAGCCCGGGACTCGAACAGGCGGAAGGCGACGGCGAAAGCATCGGCGAAACCTTGCCCGGGATGGACGCATCCGGACAGTTCTTCAAGCGCTACGCGGTCAACCTGCTGGTCGACAACGGCCGCCGACAGGGCGCCCCCGTCGTCTACGAAGACCTGCCGAACCTGCAGAGCCTGATCGGCCGGATAGAGCATGTCGCGCGTTTCGGCGCGCTCACCACGGACTTGACGCTGATCCAGCCCGGCGCGCTGCACCGCGCCAACGGCGGTTATCTGATCCTCGATGCGGAAAAGGTGCTGATGGCGCCGTTTGCGTGGGAAACGCTCAAGCGCGCGCTCAAGTCCCACGAAATCCGCATCGAAAGCCCTGAACGCATCATGTCGGTGGCGACGACGATTACACTGGAGCCGGAATCAGTACCGCTCAACCTCAAGATCGTTCTGCTGGGCGACCGCATGATCTATTACCTGCTCAGCCAGCACGACGCGGAATTCGGCGAGCTGTTCAAGGTCGAGGTGGACTTCGAGGACACCATGACCCGCTCTCCGGAAAACGTGAAGATGTTCGCGCGGTTTCTGGCCAAGGTTATCCGTCACCAGAAGCTGCGCCCCTTCGAGGCGGGTGCCATCGCGCGCGTCATCGAGCACGCTTCGCGCATGGCGGAAGACGCGGAAAAGGTTTCGACCCACATCCGCAGCCTTTGCGACCTGCTGGCTGAATCCGATTACTGGGCGATGACCAACGAAAACGCCCATGTCACGGCGGAAGACGTGCAGCTTGCCATCGACGCCAAGATCCGCCGCGCCGACCGCGTCCGCCAGCTGTCCTACGAACAGATCGCGCGCAAGACCATACTGATCGACACGAAGGGCGCGGCCGTCGGCCAGGTCAACGGGCTGTCGGTCATGCAGCTCGGGAAATTTCCGTTCGGCCATCCCGCGCGCATTACCGCGCGCGTGCGTCTCGGCCGCGGGCAGGTCGTGGACATCGAACGCGAAGTCGAACTCGGCGGGCCGCTGCATTCGAAGGGCGTGCTGATCCTGTCGGCCTTCCTTGGTGCGCGTTATTGCCAGGACATGCCGCTGTCGCTCGGCGCCAGCCTCGTCTTCGAACAATCCTACGGCGGGGTCGACGGCGACAGCGCATCATCGGCCGAGCTTTACGCGCTGCTGTCGGCGCTGGCCGATGTCCCGATCAAGCAGAATTTAGCCGTTACCGGGTCCGTCAACCAGCACGGACAGGTGCAGGCCATCGGCGGCGTCAACGAGAAGATCGAGGGCTTTTTCGACGTCTGTTCCCAGGCGGGACTGACGGGCGATCAGGGCGTCATGATCCCGGCGTCCAACGTCCAGCACCTGATGCTGCGCCATGACGTGGTCGAGGCGGTGCGCGCGGGCAGGTTCCACATCCATGCCGTCGCCACCATCGACGAGGGCATCGCGCTCCTGACCGGCATGGCGGCGGGCGAACGCGGGGCCGACGGCAAGTTCGCCGAGGGTACGATCAACGCGCGCGTCGAGGCGCGTCTCGCCGGATTCGCGGAATCTGCGCGCCACTTCGCACGAAGCGCCGCGCCGGACGACGGGGACCACCGCCGGCACTGATCACCGACTTGTTATTGGCCGTTATTTTACGGCGGACCGCACCGCTGCCATGATGGCGCGATGATGATGGACATGAGCTTTTCTTTCGCCCTGCCGTGGCTGGTTCTTGCCGCTTACTGCCTGATCGTCCTGCGCCTCACGCCCCAGGCGGTGACGCCTGCGCAGTTCTTCGCGGGCGCCGATGCACGCGGCGCGGCGCCGGGCCTGTGGCTGCTGGTGGCAAGTGCGGCGATCACCTGGATCTTCGCCAAGTCGATCGCCAATGCCGCCGACCTGGCCGGTGCCTTCGGCATCTGGGGCGGCATCGGCTACGCGCTCTATTACCTGAGCTTCGTCGTCGCCGGCATCGCCATCTACCTGATCCGGGTACGGGGCGGACATACGTCGCTTTCGGGATTCCTCACGGCAAAATACGGCGCTGCCTGCGCACGCCTGTTCCTGATCGCCGTCGCCATCCGCCTGTTCAACGAAGTGTGGTCAAACACCAAGGTCGCGGCACTTTATTTCGGCGCCGAAGGCAGCGGCGCCTACTGGACGGGCGTGTTCTTCGTGACTGCCTTCACCGTTTATTACTCGTGGCGGGGAGGCTTGCGCTCCTCGATCCTGACCGACGGCGCACAGATGATCCTGGCCGCGGTACTGCTGGTCATGGTGCTGGGCATCGTGTGGCCCGGCCTGCTCGCGCGCGGGCTGCCGGAAATTCCGGCAAGTGCCAGCATAGCCGGGCTGACTTTCTGCGGCCTCGCCCTGGTGCAGGTGCTGAGCTACCCGTTCCACGATCCGGTGATGACCGACCGTGGCTTCATCACCGACCCCAAGGTGATGATCAAGGGTTTCGCGCTGGCGGGACTGGTGGCGGGCGTCTTCATCCTGCTGTTTTCCACCGTCGGGCTTTACGGCCGCGCCGCGGGTCTTTCGGGCGGCATGGCGGTGGCGGTGCCTGCCGCCCTCGGCCTGCCGGTGCTGCTGGTCTTCAATGCCATCATGCTGACCAGCGCGGGATCGACCCTCGATTCGACCTTTGCCGCGGCGGCGAAATTGTCGGCCCGCGACTGGGCGGCCGCGCGCGATGCGCCGAGCGGCAATGACGCCCGCTTTGGCCGCGGCGTGATGATCGCTATCGCGGTTCTTGGCAACCTGCCGCTCCTGGGCATTTACCTGGGCGACCGCATCGGTCCCGCCATCATCGCGGCCACGACGATTTCGGGAACGATGGTCATGGGGCTGGCACCGATCTTCCTGCTGTCGTTCATCAAAAGCGCCGGGCGGGCGAGCTTTCACCTCGCCTTCTGGCCGGGACTGGTGCTGGGCACGCTGGTGACGTTAGAGAGCGCCGCGGGCGTGCAGATCTTTCCCGCCTGGATCGACATCGGCAGCGGGCCCTATGCGGACGATCTTGGCGTCAATCTTTACGGGCTGATACTGTGCGCGGCGGGTTATCTGGCGGGCGCCGCGATTGGCGCCGGACGCCATCCCGCACGTCAGGGAAAACCGTGATCCGCATTCTGTTCGTCTGCATGGGAAACATCTGCCGCTCGCCCTCGGCCCAGGGCGTGTTCGAACGGCTGGTCGCAGATGCCGGGCTGTCCCATGCCATCGTCGCCGATTCGGCCGGCACCACCGATTATCACATCGGCGACGGGCCCGACGCCCGCGCCGTGCGTGCAGCGCAAAAGCGCGGCGTCGACATCGCTCACCAGCGCGCGCGCAAGGCGCAGCCCGAAGACTTTCTCGACTTCGACCTGATCGTTGCCATGGACCGTGGCAACCTGCGCAATCTCTCGCACATGGCGGGCACGCGCGGGCGCGACAGGCTGCGGCTGATGCTGGATTTCGCGCCGCATCTGGGCGAAGACGTTCCTGATCCCTATTACGGTGGCGCCGAGGACTTCGAGCATGTGCTCGACCTCTTGGAAGAATCGGGCAAGGCGCTGCTCATGGACCTGATCGCGCGCCACGAGCTCTCGCCCGCTCAGTCTTCCAGCGGATAGTTGGTTTCGGCCACGTAAGTCGGATGATCGTGGCCGAGATAAGACGCGAACAACGTGAAATGCGACACGCGGAACGCCGGCAGGCGCATCAGCGCGTGATCGGCAACGAAGGCCTCGACACGGGCGAGCGGCGCACCATTGAGGCGCGCGAGCGTCACATGCGGCGTGAACTTTCGCGTCTCGGGCGCAGCACCGGCGCGCACCAGTACCGATTCAATTCTTTCCTGCAAATGCGCCAGCGCATCGCTGCGCGCGACACCTGCCCATAGCATGGTGGGCTTGCGCCCGCAGCTGAAATACCCGGCACCTTCTATGTCGACATCGAAGGCGGGCCCGCGCACGCCAGCAAGGGCGGCTGCCAGATCGCCTGCCGTCGCTTCGTCCACGTTGCCGATGAAGCGCAGCGTGATATGCATGTTTTCGACCGGTACCCAGCGCGCGCCCGGCACGCCGCCCGCCGTCGCGGCGAGATAGGATTTTGCCGTATCGGGAAGTTCCAGTGCGGTAAACAGGCGGATCACGGGAACAGCACGAGCACGCCGGTGTAGCCGTAAAGGCGATGATTGAAGATCTCGCCGTTGGCGTAGAACCCGGCGATGGGAAAATCGCCGAGTTCTTCGGCGATCAGCTTCATTTCCCGCCCGTCGGGCCCGAACAGGTTGGGCCCGCGCGCCACACAGGAAAAATACAGCCCGGCCGAAGGCGGCGCGCCCAAGCGGCGCGCCATGTCGGAGGCCATGCGCTTGAGATCGGCAACAGCGGTATCGCGGTTGTGCATGCAGAAGGTCAGCGACTGGCCGGTGTCGATGGTTTCGCCGATCGCCATCAGCCCGCGATCGGGATCGATGCCGGTGATGTTGCGCACGAGATAGTCGCCCCGGTCCGATCCCGGCACGGCAAGGGCGACATGAACCATGCGCCCGGCATGCTCCAGATTCGTGGCGAGATCGGGTCCCACATCTTCGAGAAACACGTCAAGGGACGGCCGCCGGTCAAGCTCGACCAAAACGTTGGCGCGCCCGTCGGTGATCGCGTGGGGCGCGCCGATGGGTGCGCAACCCTGGCTGACGCCGGTGATGGCGCCGATGCCCGGCGCGATCAGCACGCCCGACAGGCCCCCGCCCGTCACTTCGCCCGCGATCTGGGCACGCGCGGCAAGCGCGGTCAGGCCGCCCGCCAGGAACGCACCGCTTTCATCGGCCAATGCCGAAACAATATCGGGCAAGGTGCCGTTGGCGGCATCGCCGTGAACGATGCCGACCGGCACCCCCTCTGCGGCGAAACGCCCGATGCCGTTCTTGCCGGGACGGTCGGTGATGATCGAGCGCAGCAGGTGATAGTCGCCCGGGCCGAAGGGGGCCACCAATGCGGCACCCGCCGGTTCGTTGAAATATTCGGCACGATTGGCGGCAACGCCGAAACCGACGGCGCCGACCCAGTCGGCGACACCGGTGGTTTCGCGCAGGAAGGTGAGCACGCTGCCGAGATCGCTCGCGAGCGGCTCGGTCAAATAGAGAAATCCAAGTCCTTCGGGCTTGTTGCCGCCGGGGCCGAGCTGGTCGGACAGCGCCTTGGCGACGCGGCCCCAGTCTTCGCCGGCGGCATGGGCGGCACGGTAGGCGCCGCTCCTCATGGCGCAGCCTTCGCCCGGGCGCGGGCGACAAGCTGTTCGGCAAGCGGCAGAATTCCAGCGACCATGCGCGCGACGCCCCTTTCATTGGGGTGGATGCCGTCGGCCTGGTTGAGGGCCGGGTCCAGCGCCACCCCTTCGAGGATGAACGGGTAGTAGAGCGCATCGTAGCGCGCGGCAAGTGCCGGGAACACCGCTTCGAATTCGCGCACGTAATCGGCGCCGAAATTGCGGGGTGCCTTCATGCCCGCGAGCAATGCGGGCAGGCCCGCTGCCCGGACCGCCCCGATGATGGCATCCAGATTGGCCCGTGTTTCGGCGGGCTCGATGCCGCGCAGGGCATCATTCGAGCCGAGCGCCACGATCACCGCACCGGGGCGCGGGGGGCCTGCCAGCGACCAGTTGATGCGCGCCTTGCCGCCGGCCGTGGTATCGCCCGACACCCCGGCATTGATCACCGCGACGTCATGGCCCTTGGCGCGCAGCGCCGCCTCCAGGCGGGCGGGGAAGGCTTCACGCGCGGGCAGGCCGAGCCCGGCGCTGAGACTGTCGCCCAGAACCAGGATATGAAGTGGCTCCGCCGCCGCCACGGGCCGCAAAACCGCCATGATCGCCATGACAATGACGAGCGTATAAAAGGCAGCAAGATTGACAATGCGGGTCAAGGACACATATCCCGATGAGTGCGTCCGGCGGGTGACCGTCGTACTTTTGGCCCTACGCCGGAAAGAACAGAGCAGATCATGATTCATCTTGAGGACGTTCGCCTCAAACTGCAATCCCGGGCGGGGCCCGTCGAAATCCTTCGTGGCATCAGCCTCGACGTCAAAGATGGCGAGGCTGTGGCAGTCCTTGGCCCGTCCGGTTCGGGTAAATCGACGCTGCTGATGGTGATGGCCGGCCTCGAGCAACCGAGCGCGGGCCGCGTTTCCATCCGCGGCAGGGACCTTGGCGCGCTCGACGAGGATGCGCTGGCGCTTTTTCGCCGCGAGCATGTCGGCATCGTTTTCCAGTCCTTTCACCTGGTCGCATCGATGACCGCGATCGAAAACGTCGCCGTGCCGCTGGAACTTGCCGGCCATGGCGATGCCTATCCACGGGCGCGCGCGGCTCTGGAAAGCGTCGGGCTCGGCCATCGCCTCGATCATTACCCGGTGGAAATGTCGGGCGGCGAACAGCAGCGCGTCGCCATCGCGCGCGCCTTCGCATCAGGCCCGGGCCTGATACTGGCCGACGAGCCGACCGGAAATCTCGACAGCACCACCGGCGAACAGGTCATCGAAATTCTTTTCCGCCTGCACGAAAAAAGCGGCGCGACGCTGGTGCTGATTACCCATGACGAACGCCTTGCCGCACGCTGCCCGCGCACCATCCACATAGAGGACGGCCGCATCGCCGCCGATCGCGCAAGGGCGGCACAATGAGCGCCGGCGCCAGAGCCGAAACCTTTTCAACCGCATGGCGCTTTGCCCGCCGCGATCTGCGCGGCGGCTTTCGCGGCTTTGCCGTCATGCTGGCCTGCCTGGCACTTGGCGTTGCAGCCATCGCCGGCATCGGGTCGCTGACCGGCATGGTGCGCGACGGGCTGGCGCGCGATGCGCGCATCCTTCTTGGTGGCGATCTCGACATCCGCGTCACCGGCGGCCCGGCGACGACGGCGCAGGTGAACTGGATGCGCGAGCGCGCCCGCGTGTCCCTTGCCGTTTCCATGCGCGCCATGGCGTCGCGCCCGGCGGATGCCGCCCCGCGTCAGGGCCGCAACCGGTCGCTGATCGAATTGAAAGCCGTCGATGGCGCCTATCCGCTGCTGGGCAACGTCATTCTTGCGCCGCGCATGACGCTGGAGACGGCGCTGAAACCCGATGCGTCGGGCACTTTCGGCGCCGCGGTCGAGCGCGGGCTTCTTGCGCGCCTCGGCCTCAAGACCGGCGATGCCATTACCATCGGCCTCGCGCGTTTCACCATCCGCGCCGAAGTCGAAAACGAACCGGACAAGGCATCGGGCGCGTTCAAGCTGGGACCGCGCGTGTTCATCGCCGAGGCGGCGCTGGCGGCAACGGGTCTGGTGCAGCCGGGCAGCCTGATCCGCTGGCATTATCGTCTTGCCTACGCGCCCGGAACCGACGGCGTGGCGCTTGAGGACGCACTCGACGCCGCTTTCCCGGAGGCGAGCTGGCGCGTGCGCAACATCGCGGAAGCGACGCCGCGCATCCAGCGTTACGTTGATCGCGCAGCGTTGTTCTTCACCCTTGTCGGGCTGACGACGCTGCTGGTCGGCGGCGTCGGCGTGGCGGGCGCCGTGCGCGGGCACCTTGAAGCCAAGCGCGATACCATCGCCACCCTGAAATGCCTGGGGGCGCGGTCGCGTTTCATCTTCATGGTTTTCGGTATCGAGATCGCACTGATGGCGGCAACCGGCATCGCGATCGGACTTGGCGTGGGTGTCGTGCTGCCGCTGGCGCTGGCGCCGCTCCTTGCCCAGTACCTGCCGGTCACTGCCGAATTCGCGCTGCAACCGCTGGCGCTGGCGGCGGCGGCCATATACGGCATCGCGGTCGCGGCGCTGTTCACCCTGTGGCCGCTGGCCCAGGCGCGCGACGTTCCCGCCGCGGCGCTGTTTCGCGGGTTGGTCGGTTCCGTTCGCTTCCGCCCGCGTGCGGGCACCTTGCTGGCGCTGGCAGTCGCCGGATTGACCATCGCGGCGCTTGCCGTGGCGAGCGCCTTCCGCCCGTCCTTCGCACTCTGGTTCATCGCCGGCGCCATCATCGCCTTCGGCATCTTTACCCTTGCGGGCCGCATCTTCGCACACATGGCGGCGCGCGCGGCGCGCGGGCTGGGGGCCGCCGGGCGGCCGTCGCCACGCCTGCAACTGGCGCTCGCTAATATCGCGCGGCCGGGCGCACCGGCGCGCAGCATCGTGCTGGCACTCGGCATCGGGCTGACCGTGTTCGTGGCGCTGGCCGAGATCGAGGGCAACTTCCAGCGCCAGCTCGACAGCCGCATCCCCGAAGCGGCACCCGCCTATTTCTTCATCGACATCCAGCCCGACCAGGTCGCCACCTTCGAGGCCGCCGTGAGCAGCGTTCCCGGCGCCGGCGGCATCAACCGGATGCCGTCACTGCGCGGGCGCATCGCGCGCGCAAACGGCACGCCGATCGAACAGGTCACGGTCGGCCCCAGCGCCCGCTGGGCCGTCGAGAGCGATCGGGGCGTCACTTATGCGGCGGCGATGCCGGAAAATACGGACATCGTCGCAGGCAACTGGTGGCCCGCCGATTACAAGGGGCCGCCGCTGGTCAGCGTCGATGCGCGCATCGCCGAAGGGCTCGGGCTCGGTATCGGCGACAGCATCACCATCAACGTGCTGGGACGCGAGTTGACGGCGAAGATCGCCAATACGCGGCAGATCGACTGGTCGCAGCTCGGCCTCAACTTCACCATGATCTTCGCGCCGGGCCTTCTGGAAGGTGCGCCGCAGACCTTCATCGCCACGGTCATGGCGAGCCGCGAGGCAGAAGAAAAACTGGCCCAGGCGGTCACCGACAAGTTCGCCAACGTCACCGCCATTCGCGTACGCGAGGCGCTGGAAGCAGCCGCCGACGCGCTCGGCAAGATCGGGTTGGCGGCACGGCTGACGGCGGCGCTGGCGCTCGTTTCCGGAATTCTCGTTCTCGCTGGCGCCGTCGCGGCGGGCCGGCGCGAACGCACCCGCGACGCGGTGATCCTGAAGATCACCGGCGCGCGTCGGCGCGACCTGGCGCTTGCCTATATCATGGAATACGGGTTGATCGGGTTGGGCGCGGCCGTCATCGCGGCCGTTCTCGGAACCGGTGCGGCATTCTTCGTCCTCACCCAGGTCATGGATGCGGACTGGGCGTTCCTGCCCGGCCCCGCCGCCGCTGCCCTGATCGGCGCCGCCGGTGCGGTCATCGGCTTCGGATTCGCCGGAACCTGGCGGGCGCTGGCCCAGGCCCCGGCGCAGGTCCTGCGCGAGGCGGCGCGGGGCTGAAAACCGCCCCAAGAAGGGCCGAAATCCGCCAAGTCCCGGTTTCCCTTGAATTTTCCCGGTGGCATGACCATATTTTTGACCGAATTGGTCGGTCATAATGACCGCCCACAGGGACTTCAAACTGCCGAGGAACACACAGATGCTTGCCCCCGACAGACGCACAATGACCCAGGCACAGCTGGAGGCCGCGCAGATCGACGTCGGCCTGCGCCAGCACATGCTGACGGTTTACAACTACATGGCTTCCGCCGTCGCACTGACGGGCATCGTCGCCTATGCGGCCGCCAGTTCGCAGACGCTCATGCAGTCGATTTTCGGCACACCCCTCGCTTGGGTGGTGATGCTGGCACCGCTCGCCTTCGTTCTCGTCCTGAGCTTCGGCATCCACCGCCTGTCGCTGTTCGCGTCACAGGCCTTGTTCTGGACCTTCGCCGCCGTCATGGGCCTGTCGCTGTCGACGATCTTCATCGTCTTTACCGGTCAGTCCATCGCGCGCGTGTTTTTCATCACCGCCGCTTCCTTCGGTGCGCTGAGCCTCTACGGCTACACCACCAAGCGCGATCTGTCGGGCATGGCGTCCTTCCTGATCATGGGCCTGTTCGGCATCATCATCGCCGGGCTGGTGAACATGTTCCTCAAGAGCTCCGGCCTGCAGTTCGCCATCTCGGTGATCGGCGTGCTGGTGTTCGCGGGCCTGACCGCCTACGACACCCAGCGCATCAAGTCCGAATACCTCGAGAGCGACCCTGCCGAGACCGCGGGCAAGAAGGCGATCATGGGCGCGCTTGCGCTCTACCTCGACTTCATCAACCTGATGATGCTGCTGCTGCAGCTTCTGGGCCAGCGCCGCGACTGACGGCACGTGCCATAAAAAACGAAGGGCCGGAAGGAAACTTCCGGCCCTTTGGCTTTTCCGTGCAGAGAAAACTCAGTGCTTCATACCGCCGCCATGCGCGCCGGCACCCATCGGCATGACCGTGACCTTGGCCTGGATGCGGCCCGCCTTTTCGAAAACGAGCGTCAGGGAAACGCGGTCGCCTGCGGCAAGTTCCTTATTCAGACCCATCAGCATCAGGTGCAGCCCGCCCGGCGCGAATTCGACCGTGCGGCCCGCGGCGACTTCGACGCCATCGACCGGCGCCATGCGCATGACGTTGCCTTCCATGAAGGAACGGTGGATTTCGACGCGCGCGGCGACGGGGGTCGCCGCCGACAACAGCTTGTCCGCGACTTTGCCTTCATTGATCAGGGCTAGGTAAACCACACCCGGGCGCGCCGTGCCGATGGTCGCACGAGCCCAGGGATGATCGACGACCATCTTGCCCTTGCTGTAGTCGTGAGCGGAAACGGCGGGAACGAAGGCAAGCGCGAACACGGCTGCACCGAAAAAACTGCGAAAACGCATGGGATACTCCGGCTTGTTCGGGGGCGGGCGCGATCCTAACGGCCCTTGGCGGCGATGGCTAGGGCAGGACGCTGCGGATTCCCTGGGCGATGGCTTCGGCCCCGGCGCCGCCGCGCAGCAGCACCGCGAGCTTCCCGTCGGGGCCCATCAGGTAGATGAAGGATGTGTGATCGACGAGGTAATCCTTTGCCCCCGGCGCGCTCGGCCGGCCCAGCCGGTAATAGACCCGGAACGCCTTGGCCGCGCGGGCAATGTCATCATCGCTGCCCGACAGGCCGATCATGCGCGGATGAAACGCGCACACATATTTGCCGAGAGTTTCGGGCGTGTCGCGCGCCGGATCGACGCTGATGAACACGGGCACGATCTTTTCACCGGCAGGCCCAAGCAGATCGAGGGCCCGGCCCATCGCCTGCAATTCGGTCGGGCAGACATCGGGACAGAAGGTGTAGCCGAAGTAGATGAGGACATAGCGCCCACGAAAATCGGCATCGGTGACCCGCTTTCCGCCGGAATCGGTGAGCGTTAAGGGGCCGCCGATCGCCGCACCCGCCGTCGCCACCACGGCGCCGCCCGGCGCGGATGTCGTCCCCGTGAACAGCCGCACACCCTTGACCAGTGCGAAAGCAAGAAGAACCGCGGCCAGGGCGGCAATAGCGAAAATGAGAACTTTGCGGAGGTTCATGCCGGATGATCTCACGCAGCAGAAGGAGTATGGGTGCGCCACTCGCGGAACGCATGGCTCAAAACGAGGACGCTGGCATAAAGCGCAAGCGAAGCCATGATCGCGGCAACCGCAAGGTCGGGCCAGTTGGAACCGGTAGCGAACACGCCCGAGGCAGCGACGATGACGGCGATGTTGCTGATCGCATCATTGCGCGAACACAGCCAGACCGAGCGTATGTTCGCGTCGCCACCGCGAAACCGATAAAGAAGAACGGCACAGAACACATTGACGACGAGCGCCAACGTGCCGACGGAGCCCATGACGGCGGCATTGGGCACGCCCTTGGTGATCAGGCTCCACACCGTCGCGCCGATGACCCACAGGCCGAAGGCAAGCATCGCCCCACCCTTGATCATGGCGCTGGCCGAGCGCCAGCGCATGGCAAGGCCCAGCACGAAAAGGGAAATTGCGTAATTTGCGCTGTCGCCCAGAAAATCGACGGCGTCCGCCTGCAGCGACACCGACCCGGCGCCGAGGCCGGCCGAAGCCTCGATCACGAACATGGCCGCGTTCAGCACCAGCGCGACCCACAGGGCGCGGCGAAAGCGGGCGTCGTGCGCCGCATCAGGCGGCGCCGGGCAGCAGGGGTCGTGGCAGGCACTCATCTCGGCCGACAGGGGGTTTGCGGGCAACGGCTCATTGGGACACTATAGCGCCTTTCGCGACGCCGGAAGCGGCGCAAAAAACGGTTTCGAGCGGAGGTATCATGACCCTGGTGTTCGGCGGCTACGATCAGGCCGCGCTGGAAGCGCAGTACACGGTAACGACGGCGGCGCTGCAGCCGATGCGCGATGCGCGCGCCGCACGCACCGATGCGGCCTGCGAAGAGGTGCGCCATACCCGCCCGCGTCTCCTTGATTTCGTCTACGGCATTCACCCGCGCGAGCGCATCGACATCTACCCGACCGAAGATGAGTTCGCCCCGCTGGTCATATTCATTCATGGCGGCTACTGGAAAAGCCGCTCCAAGGACCAGTTCGCCTACCTCGCGCCCACCTTCACCGACCGCGGCTGCAATTTCGCCACCATCGGCTACCCGCTGGCGCCCGAGGTCCGGCTTTCGGACATCGTCGCAAGCTGCCGCAGGGCTGTGCACTGGCTGCTCAATTATCCGTCGGGGCTGCGCTTCGACCCGACCCGTGTGCATGTCATAGGCCATTCGGCGGGCGGGCATCTTGCGGCGATGATGATGGCGACCGATTGGACGCGTCATTCGCTGCCCTCAGGCGCGATCAAGAGTGCCGCCTGCATTTCCGGCCTTTACGACCTTTCGCCGCTGCGCCACGTCAAACAGCTGCGCGAGCTCGGCATCGACGAGGCCGAAGCCCACGAGCTGTCACCGCTGCGCCTGCGCCCGCCCGCCCGCGGTCACCTGGTCGTCAGCGTCGGCAGCGAAGAGACCGACGAATTCCGCCGCCACACCTCGGAACTGGCAGCCGCATGGAAACGCGCAGGCCTCAAGGTTGCGATGCCCGCCGCGCCGGGGCTGCACCATTTCAATGTGCTCGATGCCCTGACCGATCCCAAGGCGGCGCTGCACAAGGCGGTTTTCGCCGCAATCGGCCGCGTTTGACGGCCCGGCCCAAGCGGGCCTAGAGTCGCGCAAACGAAGGCTGGCGTATCCGCGACCGGCCCCTTGAGCGAGGGAGGTTTCCATGTGCGCCAGTCCCGTCCTGCGGCACGTCTTTGATGCCGAAGCCCCGATGACCGAAGCCGAGTGGCGCCTGCGCGTCGATCTCGCCGCGTGCTATCGGCTGATCGCCCATTTCGACATGGACGACCTGTTCGCCACTCATATTTCAGCGCGCGTTCCGGGCAAGGAAGAACACTTCCTGATCAATCCCTACGGCGTGCATTTCAGCGAGGTGACGGCGTCCAACCTGGTCAAGGTCAATCTCGACGGCGAGATCATCAACAAGACCGATCATGTGATCAATCCGGCGGGCTTCGTCATTCATTCGGCGATCCACGGCGCGCGTCCCGATGCCAAATGCGTGTTGCACACGCACACCGTCGCCGGCATGGCCATCGCCACCATGCAGGACGGCCTGCAGCCGATCTTTCAGAAAGCGACGCGCTACTACAAACGGCTCGCCTATCACGATTTCGAGGGCAAGGCGCAGGATATGGACGAACGGTCCCGGCTGGTGCGCGATCTGGGCGACAAGAACTACCTGGTCCTTCGCAACCACGGCCTGCTTGTCTGCGCGCCGACCATCCCGCAGGCATTCAAGGAAATGTATGCGATGGAAAAGGCCTGCAAGACCCAGCTCGCGGTGATGGCCGCGGGCGGCAAGCTGGTGCCGCTGTCGGCGAACCTGCTGGAACACACCGCCCAGCAGTTCGAAAACGACGCCCATGTGACGAAGGAACGCCCGTCGGGTTGGGAATCGCTCAAGAAGATGCTGGACCGCGTCAGTCCCGGCTACGACTGCTGAACCCGTGCACAATGGACAAAAGGCCGGACTGCGGTCCGGCCTTTTGGGTGGAAGGCCCCCATTTGCGGGGGCTTTCGCGTTTTGGCGGTTACTGGAGTTTTTGCCCGGCCGGAAGCGGCGTGACGTTGCTGTGCCCGTGACCGCCGAACTGGCGTTCGATACGGGCCAGAATGGACGAGGCTGCAACGGGCTTGGAAAAGAAGTATCCCTGGCCGTATTCGCACTGAAGATCCCGCAACAGGGTCACCTGTTCGGGCTGCTCGATGCCTTCCCCGACGATGTCGAGACCGAGGTTGTGGGCAAGGCCGGCGATGGCGCGCACGACTTCCATCGAACCGCCGTTGATGGTGGCCGTCGACACGAAGGAGCGGTCGATCTTCAGGGTATCCATGTGGAAGCGGTGCAGGTAGCTGAGTGACGAATACCCGGTGCCGAAGTCGTCGATGGCGATCTCGAGCCCGAGCGCCTTGACGCCGTTCAGCGTCACGGCGGCGCGCGCCGGGTTGTCCATCAGCAGGCTTTCCGTGATTTCCAGCTTGATCTGTTCGGGATTCACGCCGGTTTCGTCGATGATCTGCGACATGTTGCGCACGAGATCGATGTCGGAAAACTGGCGCGATGACAGGTTGACCGAAATGAAGAACGGCGCCGTGTCCCCGCCCAGTTCCTCGATACGGGTCTGGAAGCGCAAAAGCGCCCGGCAGGACTGCTCGAATACCCAAAGCCCCATCGGGATGATCAGGCCGGTTTCCTCGGCAAAGCCGATGAAGTCCTTGGGGTAAAGAAGGCCGCGCTCGGGATGGTTCCAGCGCAGCAGGGCTTCGACGCCGGCCATGGTTCCGTTGCGCAGATCGAGGATGGGCTGATAGTGAATTTCGAATTCGCCGTTAATCAACGCCTTGTTGATCTGGTCTTCGAAGCGGATCTTGCGCATCGCCCGTTCGCGGTGACGCGTCAGCGACATATCGGCATTGAGCAGCGCCGCGGTCGGGGAGTCCTGCTCGGTTTCGCCGAGAATGCGGCTTTGGAACGTACGGAACCGTTCCAGTACGTTTCGCACGAAGAAGCTGAGAAGGGGATCGGCGTGCTCGAATTTCTCACGCAACTGGTCGAGGCTAATGACCACGAGAACGGTTTCTTCGGTGGCGATCGCAGTACCGGTGCGCACCTCGCCATCGATCAGCGCCATTTCGCCGAACAGGTCACCTTCGCCGAGCTGGGAAATGGAAATCTTGCGGCCCTGACGCAGGGAAGAAATTTCAACCGCGCCGCGTTCGATCACGTAGGCGCAATTACCGGGCTCGCCCTCGCGAAAAATCTGCGCGCCGGGCTGATGTTCTTCCCTGTATACGGATTCCTTCAACATATGCCGATACCTGCGACTGATACGATCCTACCTGGATACGCCGATGATGCCCCAAGTTCCTGAAAAAAGAGTTACTATAAGCGCCGAAAGCTAATGTTTCCGCGCCCTCCGGCCCCTGCCGGCGGCGCCAGATGCGCACAAGGCAGGAAAGATGGCAAAAAGGCAGAAATCCGCAACCGCCGGGGGTACCGAGGCGCCGCTCGCCTTTCTCGACCCCGGATTCATGGCCAGTCCCGAAGCGCGAACGCTCCGGATCATGTCGGAATACATAGAGCCCGCAAAGCGGTTCGAGGAACAGGATGTTCGCGACACGATCTGCTTCTTCGGCTCCGCCCGCATCCGGCCGCACGACGAGGCGGAAGCCCAGTTGCGCGAGGCCGAAAAGTCTGGTCAGGGCGTCGATGCCGCGCGCAAGCGCCTGGAGATGTCGCGCTATTACGAAGAAACCCGGGAACTGGCCCGGCGGCTGACCGAGTGGTCGAAGGGCCTGGAAGGCGGCCGGCGCTTCGTCATCTGCACCGGCGGCGGGCCCGGCATCATGGAGGCGGCGAACCGCGGCGCCGCCGATGCGCGCGGGCTTAATATCGGGCTCAACATCGCTCTGCCCTTCGAGCAGCACGCGAACCCGTACATCACCCGCTCGCTCAATTTCACCTTCCATTACTTCTTCATGCGCAAGTTCTGGTTCGCCTATTTCGCCAAGGCCGCCGTGTTCATGCCGGGCGGCTTCGGCACCCTCGACGAAATGGCGGAAATCCTGACGCTCTGCCAGACGCTCAAGCTGAAAAAACGCCTGCCCATGGTGATCTACGGCAACGATTTCTGGCGCCGCTTCCTCGACCTCAACGTGCTGGTCGAAATGGGCACCATCTCGCGCGAGGATCTCGATCTTCTGCATCGCTCCGACAGCGTCGATGACGCCTTCGACTACATCACCGGGGCGCTGGCCGATGTCGCCTGCGAGCCGGGCTGCTGGCCGGGACGGGAATCGGGCGTCCTGACCGCGCCGGTGCCGGGCGAAAAGACCTGCTGAAAAAATGCCGGTCCTGTTGGGGCAGGACCGGCAAGGTCATGGATGGGCGCCGCAGCTGGCAACCGCGGCGCCCGGCCCTGGATGTGGATCAGCTGTTCACGATCTTCCAGCTGCCGTCGGGCTGGCGGCAGGCGCGCCCATAGGCTTCCTGCGTCTTGCCGCCGACGGAAACGGTCTGCTGGTATTCGCGGCAATAGCCGCCGTCAGCAGCCTGGTAGGTGCGCGTCGGCGTCACCGTGCCGCTGTTGCCGCTGTCGGGGTTGGACCAGGTCGCGGTCTGTCCGGTACGGCCGTGCTCGAAAGTCTGCTGCGCGGTGCGGGCGGCGGCCATGCGGTCGGCGTTGTCCAGCGACTGGCCGACCTCGGAGCCGATGAAGGCGCCGACCAGCGTACCCAACCCGGTCATGATCAGACGTCCCTCGCCGCGACCGAAGGCGGAACCGGCAAGACCGCCGGCAACGGCGCCGAGCACGGTGCCGCCGACCTGCTTGTCGCCGGCGCTGCGCGTCGAGCAGGCGCCGAGGCCGAGCGCCGCCACCAGCATCAGGGCGACCGGCAGGCGCGCGCGGGATTGCACGGAGGGAGCATTTACGGAAACGCGGGGCATGGAAGTCTTCATGGTGTCCTCCTCGGGACTTTTTTCAGGGTTGGGGGGCGTTCTCTTCCTGCCCCGCCGCCGGACGCATGGACGCGCCCGATGGATGGCGCGATACTGCCGGGGACCGGCTGAAACCGGCCTGAACGGGCCGTTCAGCCACGGTTCAGATTGCCGCCCGTAAAACCGCCACGATGAAGACCGCGCACATACCCATTCTTTGCCTGCTGCTCCTGCCCGCGTTCGCGCTGGCGGCGCCCCCGGCGCGCGCCTTTGAGGTGAACGACTTTCGCCGGGTCCAAGGCCGCGACCCGGGCCGCGAGCTCGTCGTCCCGCTTGCCCCCGTAGCACCCCGCGAGCGCAACCTGCGTGGCCAGAATCGCGCCCGCGATGCGGTCCGGCGCGGCGAGATTCTCTCGCTCGAGGAAGTGGCGCGCCGGGTCCAGGGCCGCTACCCGGGCCGTCTTCTCGACGTGCGATTGGACGAAAGCGGGCAGCGCCCGGTTTATTATCTGAAGATGCTGACCCGCGACGGGCGCGTCATGAACCTTGCCGTCGATGCCCGCACCGCGCAGGTGCTGGGTGCGGCGGGACGATAGGCCCGCCATGCGCATTCTGGTGATCGAAGACGAACCGGCGCTGCGCGAACAGCTTGCGGGCGCGCTCAAGGACGCGGGCTATGCGGTCGACAGCGCGGCCGACGGTGAGGAAGGACATTTCCTCGGCGACACCGAACCTTACGACGCCGTGGTGCTGGACCTGGGCCTGCCGGGCCTCGACGGGATCACGGTGCTGACGCGCTGGCGCTCCGACGGACGCAACGTGCCGGTGCTGATCCTGACTGCGCGCGACCGCTGGCGTGAAAAAGTCGCCGGCTTCGATGCCGGTGCCGACGACTACCTGACCAAGCCCTTCCAGATGGAAGAACTGCTGGCCCGCGTGCGCGCACTCATCCGCCGCGCCTCGGGTCATGCATCACCGGTGATCGAATGCGGCCCCGTCGCCATCGACACACGCGCGGCGCGCGTCAGCGTAAACGGCGAAGCCGTGAAGCTGACCGCCCACGAGTACAAGCTGATTTCCTATCTCGCCCATGAACGCGACCGCGTGGTATCGCGCACCGAACTGACCGAACACATCTACGATCAGGACTTCGATCTCGATTCGAACACGATCGAAGTGTTCGTCGGCCGCCTGCGGCGAAAGCTCGGCAACGACATCATCGAAACCGTGCGCGGGCTCGGCTACCGGCTTTCAGCGGGTAATGGCCCCGCGCCCGGCAAGGGCGGCGACACGCCCGGATGATCGGCCCCGGCACACTCGGTTTCCGCCTGATCGGCTTCGCGCTCGCATGGATCGCAGGGGCGCTGATCGCGGGTGGCCTGTTGCTGAATTCGCTGTTCGAAAACCACGTGAAGCGCGGCTTCGACGGACGCCTCGATGTGTTGCTCGAAACGCTGGTTACCGTCACCGATGCCGACCCGCTGACCGGGGTCCGGCTGCTCGGCGCACAGGGCGAGCCGCGCTTCGAGCGGCCGTTTTCCGGCTGGTACTGGCAGATCATGGATGCCTCCGGGGTGAAGCTGGCGTCGCGATCGCTCTGGGACCAGACGCTGCCGCTGCCCGCCGCGCAACCGCCCGCAGGCACCGAAGGCGCCGCCCATTACGAAGCAACAGGACCGCGCGGCCAGCGCCTGCGCGTTGCCGAACGCCCGATCCGCTTTGAACAAGACGGTCACGCCTTCCGCTACGCCGTGGCTGGCGACCTTGCCGAAGTGGAAGCGGAACTGCGCCCCTTCCGTGTCACACTCGCATGGGCGCTTGGCCTGATGGGGCTCGGCCTGATTGCCGCCGTCGTCATACAGGTCCATTTCGGACTGGTGCCGTTGCGCCGCCTGCGCGAAGCGCTCGCGCGCGTGCGCGACGGACGCACTGACAAGCTTGAAGGCGAATTCCCGGGCGAAATCCGCCCGCTGGTGAGCGAGGCGAACCAGCTGATCGCCCATGTCGGCGAAGTGATCGAGCGCGCGCGCACCCATGTCGGCAATCTCGCCCATGCATTGAAGACGCCGCTGAGTGTGCTTGCGGTCGAGGCCGAGAGGGCAGAGCGGCGACCTGACGCCGACAAGGCGCTGGCCCAGGTGGTTACCCGCGAAACCGCGCAGATGCGCGAACGCATTGATCATCATCTCGCCCGCGCGCGCGTGGCGGCATCGGCGGCGGCACTCGGCCAGCGCACGGAAGTTCTGCCCGTGGTCGAGGGGCTGGCCCGCGCGCTTTCGCGCATGCATGCGGGCAAACAGATCGCGCTGGCGACAGAAGTGCCCGCCGGACTGGTATTCCGCGGCGATGGGCAGGATCTCGAGGAACTGCTCGGCAACCTGATGGACAACGCCTTCAAATGGGGGCGGCGCGCCGTGCGCGTCGGCGGCGAAACGCAGACGGGCGGTCGTCTTCTGCTATGGGTCGAAGATGACGGCCCCGGACTTAAGCCTGAGGACCGGGCCCGCGCCATCGCGCGCGGGCAAAGACTTGATGAAACAGTGCCGGGATCAGGCCTCGGCCTCAATATCGTCGCAGAGATCGCGGCACTTTACGGCGGCAAGCTGACGCTGGGCGATGCCGCGACCGGCGGGCTCAGGGCCGAGATCGACCTGCCCGCCGCAACAAACGATCAATCGAGAATTTCGTAGGTCCACACCACGGCGCGCGAGCCCTGGATGGCGCGCACCTCGCTCTGGATCGTCGCGTGTTCGGTGGTCGCACGATAGCCCTCGATGGCGTCCATGCTGTCCCATTCCGAATAGGAAATGTAGAGATCCGGGCTTTCCGTCGAACGCATGAATTTTTCAACGCGGCAGCCCTTCTGCTTTTGCATCAGCGGCGCGCATTGCGATTTCCAGATGCGCTCGGCATCAGAAAATTTTTTATCCGGGGTCTTGATGATGATCACGCGAGCGATGGCCATGCGGTCTCTCCCTGTTCTGTGAGCGCGGTGGGCCCTGGCCCCAAGCTGACCATGAAGGTCGCGCAAAAACAACCGGGTGCAGCGTGCAATCCGGTAGCCCGATGCGGGATTACCGACCGGCTGAATTCGGAAAGTATGGAAAATGGTGCCGCCTGCGTGACTCGAACACGCGACCCTCGCATTACGAATGCGATGCTCTACCGGCTGAGCTAAGGCGGCCCCGTTCGCGGCGCCGGTAACCCGGCGCGCCCCACCGTTTACGCCGAAACGGCTTTAAGCGCAAATCCCTAATCTTTGGTAAGGGCGCCCGAAATACCGGGCAGCGCCGCGGCCACAGCGGCCCCCCGGGGCGCGGCCAGTGCCGCGAGCGGCGCGGGCGTTCGCCATTCCATCGTGTCGAACCCCCCGCAATCGGGACAGAGACCCGACCAGGTCGGCGTACCGTGGCCGCAGGCCGCACAGACCCAGCGCGGATCGGGAGCCGCGCCGGCAGCCTGCGCGAGCCATTGGGCCGCCTGGCGGGTATCGCCGCCTTCGTCCTCGGCAAGACGCGCCCGCAGGCGGTAGAGCCGCGCCGGTCGCGAGCCGTCGCCGGCAGCGGCGAACCGCGTCTCGGCATCGTCGAGGTGACGCTTTGCCTTGCCCCAGATCCGGGCATCGAGGGCCGCCTCGGCGGCGATGAGATGCGCTTCGGCGGCTTCGGGCGCGCGATCGAGCAGCCGTGCGGCGAGGCGCAGGCGGTCGAGCACAAGGTCCTCCCCTTCACCCTCCGCCAGCGCCAGAAGCGCCACCGCAAGATCGGTATGCGGGTGATCGGCGAAGGCGCGTTCAAGGATGCGCCGCGCGCGGCGGCGGTTGCCCTGTTCCGCCTCGAGGCGGGCACGATGAAATGCCGCAGGGGCGAAATTCGCATCGGCACGCCGCGCGCGCACGGCAAGACGCAGGGCCTCGACCGCAAAGCTCCGCTGTTCGGCTTCCGCCGACTGCATCAGGAAAAGTGCCGCACGATGACGGTTGCCGTCGTCGCGCCCGATACCGCCGCGACGGATCGCCTGCCCCAGCGCATCTTCCGCCTGCTTCCATGCACGCGCCTTTACGGCAAGGTCGAAAACTGCCGCATGCGCCCAGCCCGCATCGGGGCGCAGTTTCGCCGCGCGTTCCGCATGCACCAATGCCCGCGCCGCATCGCCCGAGCGCGTCGCCTGCGTCACCAACCCGCGCAGCCCGAGAAATTCGGTTTCCTTGCGCGCCAGCATCGCGGTGAAATATTTCTCCGCCGCGCGATCGTCGCCTTCCAGCTGTGCCGCCTGTGCAGACAGGAGAAGTGTCAGCGGCGTCTCGCCTTCCGCCGCACCGGCACGGCGGGCAAACTTGCGGGCACCCTTGGCATCGCCCGCGGCAACGGCAACCATTCCCGCGGCAAGCGCCCTGAGGCCGCGTGCCCGACGGCGCGTCCTGCGCCACGCACCGATGCGCCCCGGCGCCGCGATAAGCCAGCCGAGCACCGACCACGCGATGATGACCGCAAGCATCGACAACGCCGCCGCCAGCACCAGCACGCCGACGGAGGTTTCGATCTGCCATCCGCGAAAATCGAGAACGACACGGCCGGGATCGGTGGCGAACCAGCCGACGGCGGCAGCCGTAAGCGCGACAAGGACGATCAGGACGAGAAGGCGGATCATTGCGCGGCCGCGACCGGCCCGGATGCCACGCGCGACGCGGCAAGGCGCGCCCCGGCCTCGGCGATGAGCACGGAAAGGGCCTCGGCCGAAGCAGGGGCAAGCGCCGCGCGGTCGATGGCGCGCAAACCCGCGAGCGCGGCGGCGACATCGCCTGCGGCAAAATCGCGTGCGATGGCCGAAAGTGACGTGGCCCGCGGCGCGGAAGGCGCCGCACCTTCGCCCACGCGCCGGATGGTGACGAGGCCGGAAAGCCGGGCAACCATGCGATCCCAAACGCCCATCGCCTGCACACCGGCCACAGGGGCGGCAGCGGCGGGCTTTTCCGCCTTCGGCATTTGCAAATCGAGAACGCCTGCACGCGCCGCCAGCATGGCGGCCGTGGGCACGCCACGCGACGCACGCGGGGCAATCGCATCAAGCGCCGCGAGGCGTTCCGCCGCGCCCGCGCCCATTGCGGCAAGCGCGCGCCGTCCGGCCTGAAGATGGGATTCGAAAGGACGTCCGGCATCGAGGGCCGAGATCAGGCCAAGAAGCGCCAGCGCTTCCGCATCGGCGGCAGCTTTCGCCGGTCGTTCGGCAAGGCCTGATTCGAGGCGCCCGATGCGCTCACCAAGGCTATCGAGTTTTCGTGCCAGTTCGTCGAGGCGCGCCGGGTCCGCCCCCGCCTGGCGGGGCAGGGCGGCAACCTCGGTCTTGAGCGATGCGATATCGCCGCCGAGGGTGCCGACGCGCGCGGCAAGCGCATCGAGGCGCTGCATTTCGGGCGATGGCCCGGGAGCCGCCGTTTCCGCGGCCTTCGGCAGGAGATCGAGAATGCGCGCGCGCAAGGCCGGATCGAACATTGCCGCCGCACCCGCCGCGATGACGAGTATCAAAAGCAAAAGCAGCAGGACAAGCCCCGTCCGCCCGCGAGCGCGCGCGGGCGAAGATGCGGGCTTTTCATCGGCTTTGGCGGGCGTGGGCTGTTCGGACATGGAAGGGCTTTCGTCCTCGTTCGGTTCGCCGCAAAGAAGCGCCAGCAACGCGTCTTCATCGGTGCGCGCCGCGATGGCAACCTCGGCGAAGGACAGGTCCTTCGCTGCATCGGCGACCCGCGGCGAAAAAGCCAGCAGACGCACCCGGCGCATCTCCGGGCGCAGGCCGGCGTTGCCCGCCAGCGTAACAAACTGCCGCGCGGTGCGGGGCGAGAAAATCACAACATCATCGACCGATCCCTTGCGCAGGGCTGCGACCGTGGCTGCCGTCAATTCGCTTGTGGCATCGGCGGCATAAAGGACGACGCGGCGGGCATCGAGGCCTTCGCGCGCAAGTGCCGCGGCAAGATCGCCCGCACGGTCACGCCCCGCCACGTGCAGGATCGCCCCTGCGTGGGCCTGCGTGTCTTCACCGATGCGCGCGGCCAGACTTTCGACATCGCCCGCCGCCGCCGTCACCTTTTCAAAGCCCGCATCACGCGCGGCCTTCGCTGTCGCGCGCCCGACGGCGAAAACCGGCATTGCCGAAGGCACGTCATTTCCAAGCGCCGCCTTGAGCGCGCGCACGCCATTGGCCGAGGTAAAGGCCAGTGCCTGCACGCCGGAAAGATCGACGCGGGCGCCGAGGAAGCGGATGGCAAGCAGCGGTTCGATGATGGTTTTGTGGCCGAGCGCTTCGATGCGTTGGGCGAGCGGCCCGGCATCCTCGACCGGGCGCGTGATGAGGACTGTGCGCGGCGCGCTCACTACCCCTGCCCCGACATCGCGGCAAGAGCGGCAAAGAAATCCGCCCCCGCGCGCTCGCGCAACTGCCGACCAGCCTCGCGGCCGATAGCGGGGCCTTCCGTCACGGCGCCTGTCAGGCTTGTATCAAAACGGCGGCTGCCATCGGGCAGAACGATCATCGCCGCAAGGGAAAGTTTCGCCCCTGCAAGGGTCGCATGGGCCGCGATCGGCGTACGGCACGAACCATCGAGCGAAGCGAGCAATGCCCGTTCGGCATCGACGCAGATGCGTGTCGGCACATGGTCGAGAGACGCGATCAGTTCGTGCACGCGCCCGTCACCAGCGCGGCATTCGATACCGATGGCGCCCTGGGCAACGGCGGGCAGCATTTCCGAGGTATCGAGTTTGATGCGCGCGCGGCCCGCAAGGCCGAGGCGCTTCAAACCAGCCAGCGCCAGGAACGTGGCATCCGCCTCGCCCGCGGCGATCTTGTCCATGCGCGTGCCGACATTGCCGCGCAGCGTCACGATCTTCAGACCCGGATTGCGCGAGAGCGCCTGTGCGCCGCGGCGCAGCGACGCGGTGCCAAGCCGCGCGCCCGCGGGCAGATCAATGATCCCCTTCACCGCATCATCGCGAACGATCAGCACATCGCGCACGTCCTCGCGCTCCAGCATGCAGGGAATGACGAGCCCGTCGGGCAGAACCGTGGGCACGTCCTTCATCGAGTGGACGGCGATGTCGGCGGCGCCGGAAAGAAGCGCGTCCTCGATCTCCTTGGTGAAAAGTCCCTTGCCGCCGATCTGGGCGAGCGGCCGGTCGAGGAAGGCATCGCCCGAGGTGCGGATCACCGAAAGCGACACCTCGAGCCCGGGATGGGCCGCCATCAAGGCATCGCGCACCATATTGGCCTGGGCGAGGGCGAGCGGGCTGCCGCGGGTGCCGATAATCAGGGCGCCCGCACGGGCGCGGGAATCGGGGCCGGAAGTCGTCATGGCGTCATTGGTACGCGGGCTCCGGGCGGGGCGCAAGGGGGCGCTGGCGCCCGCGCGGCCAAGCCGCTATGAAGGGGCGCATTCATCAAGGACCGACGGGACAGGATGATCGTTCTCGGCATTGAAACGAGCTGCGACGAGACGGCAGCGGCCATCGTCACCGACGCGCGCGAGATTCGCGCGAACAAGGTGCTGAGCCAGCTCGCCGAGCACGCGCCCTATGGCGGCGTGGTGCCCGAAATCGCGGCGCGCAGCCATCTCGACCATGTCGACCGGCTGGTGCGCGAGGCGCTCGCCGAGGCAGGCGCAAAGCTTTCCGACATGGACGCCATCGCCGTAACCGGCGGTCCGGGCCTGATCGGCGGCGTCATCGTCGGCGCGGTCACCGCCAAGACGCTGGCACAGGTGCTGGGCAAGCCGCTGATCAACGTCAATCACCTGGAAGCCCACGCGCTGACCTGCCGCCTGACCCATGATGTCGCCTTCCCCTACCTCCTGTTGCTGGTGACCGGCGGGCACAGCCAGCTGGTCGCGGTCGAGGGCGTCGGGCGCTACCGCGTCATGGGCACCACCATCGACGACGCGGTGGGCGAGGCCTTCGACAAGACGGCGAAGCTTCTGGGCCTGCCCTATCCGGGCGGACCGGCGGTGGAACGCGCCGCGAAAGCTGGCGATGCATCGCGCTTTGCCCTGCCCCGCCCCCTCCTGGGCAAGCCCGGCTGCGATTTCTCCTTTTCCGGTCTCAAGACGGCGGTAGCGCAAACCGTCGAAGGGCTGGGCCCGGCACCGTCGGAACAAGACGTCGCCGATGTCGCAGCCGCTTTCCAGGCGACGGCCGCCGAAGCACTGTCGCGGCGCACGCGCAACGCGCTCGAAACCTTTGCTTCCGCCTTCCCGCGGGCGCGCACCCTGGTCGTTGCCGGCGGCGTCGCCGCGAACGGGGCAATCCGCAACGAGCTTGCCGCCCTTGCCGGGGAACACGGGTTTGATCTTGTCGCCCCGCCGCCGGCACTCTGTTCCGACAATGCGGCGATGGTCGCATGGGCGGGGCTGGAGCGCATGAAGCTGGGACTGACCGACGCGCTCGATTTCAAGGCACGGCCGCGCTGGCCGCTGGGCGAAGTGCGGGCAACATGATGAACGCGCCGCCGTCGCCACGCTTGCGCCGGTGGACGCACAAGGGAACAATGACCCCAGTCAAAGGGACATGAACATGACAACTGCCGGCCGTAATCCGGAAAAAGACATCGAGGTGCGTAGCCTCTTCCCGACACCGTTCGTGAGCGCACGCGCGCCCATGACGGCGGATGACAACGCACAGCTGAAATCCGCCATCCTTGAAAAGGAAAAGGCGAGCGACGGGGTCGTGCATTCGAACCTGATGGGCTGGCAGTCGCGCGACGACTTCAGCGCCTGGGGCGGCGAAGCGGGCGCGAAGCTCATCGACTTCGCCCGCGGCATGGCCGACCAGCTGACCGCCAACCGCGCCGGGCAGCGCGTCGCCGTCGACTGGTTCGTCAACGCCTGGGCTAACGTCAACCGGTCCGGCCACGCCAACCAGATGCACGCACATCCGGGCGCCATCTGGTCGGGCTGCTATTACGTCGATGACGGTGGCTGCGGCGAGAATCCGGCGCTTGGCGGCGAATTCGAGGTCATGGATCCGCGCGGCCTGGCGCCCGCCATGTACGCGCCCGAACTCGCACCCGCACTTTCGGGATGCCTGACCATGGGCGGCACCGAGCTGATCCCCCCGACCACCGGCCGTCTGTTCCTGTTCCCCGCCTGGCTGATGCATGGCGTGCGGCCCTACCAGGGCAAGGACCTGCGCATTTCCATCGCCTTCAACTTCGCCCTTCCGGCGGGGGGTACGGGTGGCTGAGAACTTTCGCCGCATCGGCGTGGTCGGTGCCGGCGCCTGGGGCACGGCGCTGGCCCAGGCCGTCGCCGCGCAGGGCCACGAGACACTTATCTGGGCGCGCGAGGCCGAGGTCGTCACTGCCGTCAACGACCGCCACGAGAACACGCTGTTCCTGCCGGGCATCGCGCTCGACGCAGGGGTCAAGGCGACCGGCGACATCGCCGCCATCGGTTCGATGGATGCCCTGCTGCTGGTCTGTCCGGCGCAGCATCTGCGCGCCGTCGCCGCAAGTCTCGCGCCACACGCCCGTGATGGCCTGCCCGTCGTTATCTGCGCCAAGGGGATCGAGGAAAAGACCGGCCAATTGATGACCGAAGTTCTGGCCGAAGCGATGCCTGCGGCACGCGCGGCGGTACTGTCGGGGCCGACATTCGCCCATGAAATCGCCGCGGGAAAGCCGACGGCGGTCACCTTGGCTGCGACCGAACCCGGACTTGCCGACAAGCTGGCCGAAGCCATCGGCGCGCCGCGTTTTCGCCCCTATACCTCGCCTGACGTGATCGGCGTGCAGATCGGCGGCGCGGTGAAGAACGTCATGGCGATAGCCTGCGGCATGGTCGCGGGAATGGATCTCGGCCAGAACGCGCGCGCAGCGCTGATGACGCGCGGCTTGCAGGAAATGACGCGCCTCAGCATCGCCAAGGGTGGTGCTATCGAGACCATGATGGGGCTAGCCGGCCTCGGCGACCTGGTGCTGACCTGTACTTCCGAATCATCGCGCAATTACACCCTTGGCCTCGAGATCGGGCGGGGAAAGCGCGCATCGGAAATTCTGGCCGCCCGCCGCACGGTGGCGGAAGGCGCTTATACCGCGGGCGCCGTGACGCGGCTTGCGGCAAGGCTCGGCGTCGAAATGCCGATCGTTTCCGGCGTCGACAGCATCGTCAACGAGGACGCCGATCTTACCCGCATCATGAATGAACTGCTTGCCCGCCCGTTCCGGCGGGAAGGCATTGCCGGTTAGGCTTCAACGGAGGGTTTTCGATGCAATTCGCCATTCTCAATCACGACAAGCCGAACAGTGTCGATCTGCGCATGAAGGTACGCCCGACCCATCTTGATTACCTGCGCGCCGCGGGCTCGAAACTGATGACGGCGGGACCGATCCTGGCCGACGACGGCCAGACGCCCATCGGCAGCCTGCTGATCGTCGAGGCCGAAGACCTTGCCGCGGCCAAGCGTTTCGCCGCCGAGGACCCTTACGCCAAGGCAGGGCTGTTCTCCTCCTGCACGGTATGGCCGTGGCGCCTCGTGTTCCCGGAAAAGTAGAACAGGAAACGGCACATGGCTTACTGGCTGTTCAAGTCCGAACCCGGCGCCTATTCCTTCGACCGGTTGCTGAAGGACAAGCGCACCCACTGGAATGGCGTGCGCAATTACCAGGCCAACAACAACATGAAGGCGATGAAGAAGGGCGATCGCGGCTTCTTCTATCACTCGGTCGATGAAAAGCAGATCGTCGGCGTGGTCGAGGTGGTGAAAGAACACTACCCCGACGACAGCGACGCGACGGGGCGCTTCGGAATGGTCGATGTGAAGGCCGTTGAGCCTGTGAAAACACCGGTCACGCTCGCCGCGATCAAGGCGGAACCGGCGCTGTCCCAACTCGCGCTGGTACGCCAGTCGCGGCTTTCGGTGGTGCCGGTGTCGGCGGCGGAGTGGAAAATTCTGTGCCGCATGGCCGGCGTTAAAGCCTGACCACGCGGCACATCCCCCTTTGATACATCGCAGCTGCCGGCCGGTTCAGGCCGCGTCGCTGCCGATGAAACTGTCGATGTCGCGCTTGAGTCGCGCCGCATGGCGCGATAGTTCCTGCGCGGCACCCAGCACCGTCGTCGCCGAGGTGCCGGTTTCGGCGGCAGCCGTGACGACGCTCTGGATATTTCCGGTCACCTGTTCCGAACTCGAGGCCGCTTCCTGCACGTTGCGGGCGATTTCGCTGGTCGTCGCCGACTGCTCCTCGACCGCCGCGGCGATTGCCGAAGCGATGTCGCGGATATCACCGATGGTCGCCGTCACGCCCTTGATCGCGGAAACGGCCGATCCCGTGGCGCCCTGAATTTCCTTGATCTGGCCGGTGATCTGCTCGGTCGCCTGCGCCGTCTGCTGGGCGAGGCTTTTGACTTCCGAGGCGACGACCGCGAAGCCGCGCCCGGCGTCACCGGCACGCGCCGCTTCGATGGTGGCGTTGAGCGCCAGCAGGTTGGTCTGATCGGCAATTTCAGTAATCAGCTGGACCACATCGCCGATGCGGTCGGCCATGCGCACGAGGCCTTCGATGGTTTCGTTCGCGTCGGAGGCTACCTTCACGGCGCCACCGGCTACTTCCGTCGAGCGCGTCACCTGCTGACCGATTTCGGAAATGGAAGCCGACAGTTCTTCGGTCGCGGAAGCGACCGTCTGGACGTTTTCCGACGAGCGCTGGGAAGCGGTGGCGACGACCTTCGACTGGGCATCGGTTTCTTCCGCCGCCGAGGACATCGTGTTGGCGCTCTGCTCCATCGTGGAGGCGGAGCTTGCGACCAGTTCCGCCACTTCGCGCACGGAACGCGCGATGCGCAGCTGGTCCGTCACGATGGTCCAGGCCAGCATCGGCCCGATGAAATTGCCATCGCGGTCGCGGATCGCCGAGACTTCGACGCGGATCGTTTCGTCGCCGAATGACTTGCGATAGGTGAACGGCATCTGCGCCGGATCCTTCAACATCGTTCCGCGTGTCTCGGCATCATCGAGGAAGAAGCCGATGGCGGCATTGTCGATATCGCCAGCACTTTCCGGCAGCAGCCCGGCAAGGCGTTCGAACGCCCTGCGGCAGGCGGCATTTCGATAGTTGATGGTGAGATCGCGCGGATCGAGGGTGATGACCGCAGTCGGCATTTCCTCGACCATGTTGACGAGGCGTTGCGCATCGTGTTCGGCCCGCAGCTGTTCGGTTACCACCGACCATGCGAACATTGGTCCGATGAAACCGCCGTCGCGATCGCGAATCGCGGAAACCTCAACGCGTACCGTTTCCGCGCCGAAGGCCTTGAAATAGGTGAACGGCATGGATTCGGCATCGAGCAGCTGTTCGGCACGCCCTTCGGCGTCATCGAGGAAGAAGTGTATTTCCGAGCCGTCCACGCTTTCGACGGCAAGCGGGAGTTCCGAGGCGAGCCGTGCGAATGCCGATTTGGAAGCTTCATTCATGTAATCGATGACAAGCCCGTCGGTGCGCACGGTCATGACCGGCGTCGGCATGTCCTGCACCATCTGGCGCAGGCGGAAGGCATCGCCGACAGCAGTGCGAAGCGCGCGCGCGGCATCATGCATGGCGCCGATTTCATCGCGGCGCTCATCGCGCGGCACGCGAACTGACGTATCGCCCTGGCCCAGGCGGGTCAGGATGTCGGTCAAGGTCCTGACCGGGCCGGCAATGCCACCTGACACAAAGAACGCCGCGATCAGGGTTACCAGCATCACGATGCCGATGGCGCCGGCGATGATGGTGCCGGCCTCGGCCCGGCTCGCCTGCGCCTTGACATCGGCGGCAGCGGCGGCGGCGTGAAACTGCTTCAGCATTTCGGCGAGCGGGGGAAGGATCTTGTTGTAATAGTCTTCGAGCTGGGCGCGCTGTTCGCGGAGTGCCAGTTCGACCTCGCCCATCTTTTCGAAGACCTTGTGGTATTCCTCGACCTTCGCCTTGATCTCGTCCTTCATCGCGGCGGGAATTTTCGCCTTGTCGACGGCTTCGACGGTGAGTCGCGCTTCGTTCTTCATGGCGAAGACGAATCGCGGGGTGAATTCAGTCAGAAAGCTGCGTTCGGTGCGGCGCATTGTGATGACGCCGGCGAGCACGCCGGGGTCCTTCGACTGCAAGCCAAGCTGGTCAAGCGCATCACCTTCGCGGCGCACCTTGGTCAGCAAGCCTTCTTCCCAGCCGATGCCCGACTGTTTCTTCAGCGCGACGATCTTGGCGAAATCGGCAGCGTAATCCTGAATATCGGCGCCGATAGCTTCGGCCTTCTGCTTGCGTTCCTTGCTTTCTATCGCCTTGGAGAATTTTTCGAGCGCCTTGGTCGCACCCTCGACCGCCTTCTGGTGGTAAACGACGTAGACTTCCTCGCCCATGATGAAGAAGTTCTGTTCGTGACCGCGCGCTTCCTGCACGCCCTTGCTGATCGCACCAGCGAGGATCGAAAGCTGGTTGGCCTTCTGCGCCTGCGTCTGCAGTCGCGACTGCTCAAGGGTCTTGAAAGCGTAAACGCCGCCAACGGCAGCGAAGCCCAGAACGGCAAAGGCCCCGATCAGGCCGATCTGGTAAGAGATACGGAATTTCGACAGCAGTTTTCCCACGACAAACCCCCAGAAAAGACGCACTCGGTTGTTGCAATTCCGATACCCTTTCGGTGCTTACCCAGAAGTTAATTCAGGGCAAAATTGTCTTGATTTTTAAATGACTTAGCCCTTAAGTGATATGCCGTTTACCGGGGTGTTTAATCCCTTAGGCGGTTTCGTTTCCCGGGGTATGCAGGCGTTCTATGAACCCACCCCGTTCCCCCTGTCCGGCACATGCCGAAACGGAGTCCGTCGTGTCCAAACCCCCCATCGTCAAACCCGGCGAGATCCTGTGCAGGGTCGAGGACCTGTCCGATCCTCCTTCCAAGGCCTTCACGCTGCAGTTCGACGACGGCGAGGAAGTGGAAATTTTCGCCGTGCGCAAGGACGATTGCGTTTACGCCTATATCAACGACTGCCCGCACCAGTTGCTGCCGCTCAACTGGAAGGACGATGTTTTCCTGACCCTGGACAAGAGCCGGATCCTCTGCGTCATGCATGGTGCGACGTTCCGCATCGAGACGGGCCAGGTGCTGTCGGGCCCGATGCCGGCGAACTGCGCCCTGACAGCCGTGCCCATCGACGTCATTGACGGCGTCGTGCGTCTGGCACCCCGTGAAGAAAGCTAGGGTATCCGGGGCTTTCAGAGACATTCGCCGGAACGGCGGGCGCCCCCTTGTGCACCACGGCACGGCCAACAATAATGATCACGGCACTGGCGCCTAACGCGCCGCGCGGGCACCGGCCCGACGAATTTCCAAAAATGGCCACAGGACATCAGGGAGCTCACCGGCATGTTGAACGATCCCGTTTTTCCCGTCAGCGAAGAAACCGCGGCCCATGCGCTGATCGACAACGCGAAGTACAAGGAAATGTACCGCGCCTCGGTCGAGGACCCGGACAAGTTCTGGGGCGAACACGGCCGCCGCGTGACCTGGATCAAGCCCTATACCAAGGTCAAGAACACGACCTTCAGCGGCAACGTCTCGATCAAGTGGTACGAAGACGGCACCCTGAATGCCTGCGCCAACTGCATCGACCGTCACCTGCCCCACCGCGCCGATCAGGTCGCGCTGATCTGGGAAGGTGACGACCCCAAGCAGGACGCAAAGATCACCTACGGCCAGCTGCACGAGCATGTCAGCAAGTTCGCCAACGTGCTGAAGGCACGCGGCATCAAGAAGGGCGACCGCGTCACCATCTACATGCCGATGATCACGGAAGCGACATACGCGATGCTCGCCTGCGCGCGCATCGGAGCGGTCCATTCGGTCGTGTTCGGCGGCTTTTCGCCCGACAGCCTCGCTGGCCGCATCACCGACTGCAAATCGAACTGCGTGATCACCGCCGATGAAGGCGTGCGCGGCGGCAAGCTCATCCCGCTCAAGGCCAATACCGACGCCGCCATCAAGAACTGCAAGGGCGTCGATACGGTGATCGTCGTCAAGCGCACAGGCAACAAGATTGATTGGGTCGAAGGCCGCGACGTCTGGTACCACGAGGAAGTCGCAAAGGTTTCCGCCGATTGCCCGCCCGAGGAAATGAGCGCGGAAGACCCGCTGTTCATCCTCTATACCTCGGGCTCGACCGGCAAACCCAAGGGCGTGCTGCACACGACGGGCGGCTATCTCGTTTTCGCGGCGATGACCCACGAATACGTCTTCGATTATCACCCGGGCGAGATCTACTGGTGCACGGCGGACGTCGGCTGGGTCACGGGCCACAGCTATATCGTCTATGGGCCGCTCGCCAACGGCGCGACGTCGCTGATGTTCGAGGGCGTGCCGAACTATCCGGATTCCTCGCGCTTCTGGCAGGTCGTCGACAAGCACAATGTCAGCATCTTCTACACCGCGCCGACTGCCATCCGCGCCCTGATGCAGGGCGGCGACGGGCCGGTAAAGAAAACCTCGCGCAAGTCCCTCCGCGTGCTGGGTACGGTGGGCGAGCCGATCAACCCCGAAGCCTGGCGCTGGTATCACGAAGTCGTCGGCGACAAGCGCTGCCCGATCGTCGATACCTGGTGGCAGACGGAAACCGGCGGCCACATGATCACGCCGCTTCCCGGCGCCATCGCGCTGAAGCCCGGATCGGCGACCGTACCGTTCTTCGGCGTGAAACCGGAGCTCCTGCACCATGACGGCACGCTGATCGAGGGCGCCGGTGTCGGCAACCTGTGCATGGCTGATTCCTGGCCCGGTCAGATGCGCACGGTTTTCGGCGATCACCAGCGCTTCATCGATACCTACTTCAAGCAGTTTCCCGGCAAGTACTTCAGCGGCGACGGCTGCCGCCGCGACGAAGACGGCTATTACTGGATCACCGGCCGCGTCGATGACGTCATCAACGTGTCGGGCCATCGCCTGGGCACAGCCGAAATCGAAAGCGCGCTGGTGGCGCACCCGAAGGTTTCAGAGGCCGCGGTCGTCGGCTATCCCCACGACATCAAGGGACAGGGCATCTACTGCTATGTCACCCTGATGGCCGGCGCCGAAGCTAACGAAGACCTGCGCAAGGAACTGGTGCTTTGGGTGCGCAAGGACATTGGACCCTTTGCCGCGCCCGACAAGATCCAGTGGGCGCCCGGCCTGCCCAAGACCCGTTCGGGCAAGATCATGCGCCGCATCCTGCGCAAGATCGCCGAGAACGACTACGGTAATCTCGGCGACACCTCGACCCTGGCCGACCCCGGCGTCGTTCAGGACCTTATCGACAATCGCCTCAATCGCTAGGAAAGGAATCGTTCGCCTTGGACGGCAAGATCGCCATCATTCTTTTTTCGACCCTGTTGCCCGCCTTTGTCGTGGGCTACGTACTGCGCACCAACGGCAAGACCATCAACTTCGCCGCGGTCGGCGGAACGGTTGTCTATGTCGTATCGGTACTGCTGATATTCGGCAGCATCTATGCGGCAGGTGCCATGAACATGCGCGCAGATGATCTCGTACTGATTTTGCCGTTCATCACCGCGGGCGTTTTCTATTTCCTGCTGAAAGGCATGAAATCAGGGAACGAGAAATGAAAATACTTATCCCCCTCGCGTTGCTGCTCGTCTTGGCGACCCCCTCTGTTGCCCAGCAGGCGGGCGAGGCCGAATTCGGCAAGCGCTGCGCGCGCTGTCACGACACGGCAGCGGCGGTGGCCATTCTGAAGCCCCATACGGACGCGAAGGAACGCGCCGCGTGGCTCGAGCGCAAGCTCTCGCGCCACCATGCCCGCGATGCGGGCGAGCGCAAGGCCATCATCGGCTATCTGGAACGCGCGCTCGGCGCGACGAAATAAGTTCAGCGCAGGACGAAAGCCAACATCGCCACGCCGATGGCGGCCGCGATGATCGCGAACATCCGCATTGCCCTGTCCTAAAGTCTCGGCATCGGCGGCCTCAGTCGTAGTCGAATCGTTCGGTGACAATATGTGCGGGCGGCACACCCAGCGCGGCGAGTGCCCGCAACGAAGCCGTCACCATCGGCGGCGGGCCGCACAAGTAGAAAACCGTTTCCGCAATATCGCCTGATGAAAGCAACGGCAGCAGCGTTTCCGGGGTCATCTGGCCGATGGCGCCGGTCCAGCCTGCGGGCGGTTCCGACAGAACGTAATCAATCTTGAGGTCGAGCACCGGCACGAGTGCCGCTATTGCGTCTTTCGGCACGATCTGGTCTTCGCAGCGATTGCCGAAGATCAGGTGATAGGCCCGCCGGTCGCCCGCCGCCGCTGCCGCGCGCAGCATCGACAGGCAGGGTGCGAGGCCAACGCCGCCCGCCAGCATGACGATGCGCTTTGCACCGCCCGCGGCAGCAAGGGTAAAGGCGCCGTGCGGCCCGTCGAGCCAGGCGCGGGTTCCGGGCACAAGCGCGCCGATGGTGGAGGTGAAATCGCCCGCTTCGCGAATCAGGAATTCAACGCGTCTGGCACCCGGTGCGGACACGATCGAAAACGGATTTTCGCGCAAGGTGAACGGATGCGGCTCGACCTTGAGCCAGGCGAACTGGCCGGCATCGAAGGCGAGCGCACGGTTCTCGGGCTCGAGCGCAACCAGCCAGCGCGCGGGACCGAGCGTGCGCACCTCTGCGATGCGCCACGGATCGCGCAACTGCAGCCACGGCCGCACCAGATAGGAATGAAGAAGGGTGTAAAGGGCAAGTGCTGCGAGCGCGATCCAGAACCAGCGCAGCGCGGGCGCCGCACTGAGGCTGCCGACAGCAAGCGCATGATGCAGCCCGGCCAGGGCGATAAGGACGGCGAGGGCCCCGTGACTTGCCCGCCAGTATTCGTAGGCAATTGCCAGGTGCGGACGCAGCAGGGCCATCGCCATCAGCAGAACCAGCAGCAGCCAGGCAACGATGCCCGAAGCGAAAGCCGGCGTTGCCATCATGCGCGCAAGGGACGGCCAGTAAATGAAGGGATGCAGCAGAAGCATCACGGTCAAGATGCGCGCGGCGATCTGGTGCAAGCGCAGGATGACGTCGATGCCGACACGGCCGCCTATGGTTCGAAACCGCCCGGTCAGCAGAAACTGCATCAGCAGCATCGCGTAACCCGCGAGCGCCAGGCCGCCGCCGAGCTCGGCGGCAAGTCCGTTACCCTGCGGCGCCACAATCGCTGCAAGTGCCAGCGGCGCAAGGGCAAGGGCAACATAGACGCCAATGATGCCCATCGCGCCGAACGCGGCGCAGGTACAGGTGCCGCCCGCAGCCGTTTTTCCGGTCATCGGGGAATCCGGGTGTTCATCCCTTTATGATAACGCAATTCGCCGCGGCGGTCAGCCGCACCAGCCAGCCCGCTTGCCGCCACCGTAGGCCCTGCCAAGGCCCGCATCGATCAGCATCTTCGCGATATCGCGGCCGTCTTCGGTTTCAACGCGGGCAACCCCGCGCCCCGCATACTTGCCATACTGCACATCGAACAGGCGCACCTGCCCCGAGGCCACTGCCGCGCGCACAGTTTCGCGCGCCTCACGTGCAAGGGTGCGTTCGCGATCACAGCGGGCGCGCAGCTCCGGTGTGTCGACGCCGGTAATGCGCACATGAATTTCAAGATTCTGCCCCACCCAGATACGCGCGCGTACGGTCAGGGTGTCGCCGTCGATGACCTTGAGCACCTCGGCCTTCACCGGGCCAGGCAGAACCTCGCGGCCGGCCGGCGGGCGCGGCGGCTTTGGCGCCTCGGCCAAGGCCGGCGCCGTCAACAGACAGGTCAGGAAAATCGTGATCGCCCGCGAGCGCATCGGCTGTTCCAGAAACAGAGAAACGACGACACCCCGGACCGCCCGAGGTGTGCCTCAGCCGAACAACCTACATGTTTGTATAGAACAAATCAAGAACTTACATATAATGATATGTAAACTGCATCAAAAGTCGATGCAGCGCCCGTTCTTTTCCCAGTCGCCGAACCGGGTCGGATCGGGGGTCTTGCGCTCGGCCTCGGGCTTGCCTTCGCCGCCGCCATCTGCCGGAACCGGCGCCAGGGGCCGGCGCGCCGGAGCCGGAGGGGGCATGGGCGGAAGTATTCGGGAGGGTTTCTTCGGCGTATCGGTCATAGTGTGTCGGCGGTGCATATTGCTGGGTGCCCCTTGAACGGGACCTCCGCCCAATCTAAGTACTTTCAGCGAAATTACCAGTCCACGGCCGCTAGGCGGCCGGAAAGACCCGATGGCCCATTTCCGTACCGCAGTCCTGATCGCCGGCATCACCGCCCTGTTCCTGACCGTTGGATTTTTCATCGGCGGCGAAGGCGGCATGCTGATCGCCTTTGCCATCGCCGCGGCGATGAATCTGTTTGCCTACTGGAACTCGGACCGCATGGTCCTTTCCATGTATGGCGCGCGCGAGGTGGGCCGCGCCGAAGCACCCGGCTTCTACGGTATCGTCGAGCAACTGGCAGCCAATGCCGACCTGCCGATGCCGCGCGTCTATGTCATCGACAACGACCAGCCCAACGCCTTCGCCACCGGGCGCAATCCCGAAAACGCCGCAGTCGCGGCGACGACAGGCCTATTGCAGCGCCTCAGCCATGAAGAGATCGCGGGCGTCATGGCGCATGAACTTGCCCATGTGAAAAACCGCGACACGCTGATCCAGACCCTGACGGCGACGATCGCAGGCGCCATCGGCTTTCTCGCCAATTTCGCCTTCCTGATCGGCGGCGGGCAGAACCGCAACAACCCGCTCGGCATCGTCGGCGTGATCCTTGTCATGGTGTTGGCGCCGGTCGCGGCGATGCTGGTGCAGATGGCAATCTCGCGCACCCGCGAATACGAGGCCGACCGCATCGGCGCCGAAATCTGCGGCAGGCCGCTCTGGCTCGCCACTGCGCTCGAGCGCATCCAGTCGGCAGCCGAGGAAGTCGACAACAACGCGGCCGAACACAACCCCGCCACCGCGCACATGTTCATCATCAACCCGCTGCATGCCCATGCGGTCGACAGCCTGTTTTCCACCCACCCCGCGACCGCCAACCGCGTCGCCCGCCTGCGCGAGATGGCGGGCATCTCCGGGCCCTGGGCCTGATGGCCGAGCGCCCGCCCGGTCCCGCCCGACCGCGACCCTCAAATCCTGGCACCCCGCGCCGCAAGCGCGAGCCCGACCGGCCGCAGTCCGCGCGCAGCCTGCCCGCCGATGCACGGCGCGCCGCCTGCGCGGCGCTTGGCCGCATCGAAAGCCAGTACACGGCCCTTGAAGCGGCGCTCGACGGCACCGCCGGCTTTTCCGGCCTGTCCACGCGCGATCGCGCCTTCGCCCGGCTTCTTCTGGCCACCGCCATGAGACGGGCCGGGGAAATCGATGCCGTTCTTGCGCGCCTGATCGAACGCCCGTTGCCCCAGGGTGCACGCGTGGTGCGCAACATCCTCGCACTCGGCATCGTACAGCTGCTCTATCTGGGCACCCCCTCCCACGCCGCCGTCGCCACCGCCGTCGAAATGACGGAGGCCCTCAATCAGCAGAAATTCAAGGGACTGGTCAACGCCGTGCTGCGCCGCGTCGCGCGCGAGGGCAAGGCGCTGATCGACGGGCTTGATGAAGCGCGTCTCAACACGCCCGACTGGCTCTGGCAGAACTGGGCGGCCGCATACGGCGAAGCGGCGGCGCGCGCCATCGCGAGCGCGCATCTGGCCGAGCCGCCGCTCGATCTCTGCCCCCGCGACCCGGGAGAGGCGGCGGCCCTCGCCGCGGAACTCGATGCCGAGCTTCTGGCCACAGGCGCGGTGCGCCAGCGCAAGGGCGGTGCGGTGTCCGAACTTGCTGGCTACGGCGAAGGACGCTGGTGGGTGCAGGATGCGGCGGCACAGGTGCCGGCCCGGCTGCTCGGCCCCATCACCGGGCTGCGTGTGCTCGACATGTGCGCGGCACCGGGCGGCAAGACCCTGCAACTGGCGGCAGCGGGCGCGCACGTCACCGCGCTCGATCAGTCCCATGCGCGCCTCGATATGGTCGCTGCAAACCTTGCGCGCACGGGGCTCAAGGCCCAGCTGGCGGAAGCCGACGCCCGCCGATATGAAGCCCCGCCCTTCGACGCAGTCCTGCTCGATGCGCCTTGCAGCGCCACCGGTACTATCCGGCGCCATCCCGACATCGCCCGCCTGCGCCGCGAGGACGACATCGCCGCCGCCACCCGCCTTCAGGATGAATTACTGGATGCGGCCGCCCGCCTGACACGCCCGGGCGGGCAGCTCGTCTATGCCGTCTGTTCGCTGGAACCCGCCGAGGGGGAAGACCGCATCGCCGCCTTCCTTGCCCGCCATACCGACTTCACCCCGCAAGCCGTGACTGCCGCCGAGTTGCCGGGCCTGGAAGCCGCCGCGACCGACGCCGGGTTCTTCCGCTCGTTGCCCTCCATGCTGGCCGGTGCAGGCGGCTGTGACGGCTTCTTCACCGCGCGCTTGCGGCGGTCTGGGGAAGCTGCTACCTAACGGCGTGGCCAAGCCCGTCCGCATAGCACCCTCCATCCTTGCCGCCGATTTCGCGCGCCTCGGCTCCGAAATCGCCGCGGTCACCAAGGCTGGCGCCGACATGATCCATGTCGACGTCATGGACGGCCACTTCGTTCCCAACATCACCATCGGTTCCGACGTCGTGAAGGCGCTCCGCGCCCACAGCGCGCTTCCCTTCGACGTTCACCTGATGATTTCGCCGGTCGACCCCTACGTCCCCGGCTTTGCCGAGGCAGGCGCCGACATCATCACCGTACACCCCGAAGCAGGCCCCCATCTGCACCGCACGGTGCAGCTGATCAGGTCGCTGGGCAAGAAGGCGGGCGTGGCGCTCAACCCCGGAACGCCGGTGGAAGCGCTCGACAACATCATCGGCGATATCGATCTGGTGCTGGTAATGACCGTCAATCCGGGCTTCGGCGGGCAGGCTTTCATCGACTCGCAACTCGCCAAGATCGCCGCCGTGCGAAAGATGATCGACGCCACGGGGCGCGACATCGATCTTGAAGTGGACGGCGGCGTCAACATGGACACGGCAGCCCGCGTCATCGCGGCAGGTGCCGACCTGCTGGTCGCCGGCACCGCCACCTTCAAGGGTGGCGAGAACGCCTACGCCGCCAACATCGCCCGCCTGCGCGGCTCCTGAGCGGAGCGCCGGGCCATGAGCGAGGCCGCACCCCCGTCGCCCCAGCGCCCGCCCTTCGGCTGGTATACCGCCGTCGCGCGCCGCCCCGTCGCCCATAACACCCGCGCCCTGGGTTATGCGTTGCGCAGCATCTATTACGCCTCGCCCGCTCATGGCCTGTTGCTGCGTGGTGGCGCGCCGAGAGTCATCGCCGGCATGCCCATCGACCCGTGGCCCGGCGATGCCGCCCGCGGACGCGCCATCATCGGCGGTACCTTCACCTTTGCCGGTCGCATCGTACGTGTAACCCCGCCGACCCAGGGTGCCGGCCCGGGCATGGCCCTGTGGTCGCCTGCGTCGGCCGCGCCTGACTGGCTGGCCGCCCTGCACGAATTCGGCTGGCTGCGCGACCTGCGCGTCGCCGGCGGCGAACCCGCGCGCGAGACGGCGCGACGGCTGGTCGCCGACTGGATCGCCCGCCACCAGCGCTGGAAGCGGATGCCATGGCGGCCCGATATCCTGGCCGCGCGCATCAGCGCGTGGATCACCAGCGCCGACGTCATATTGCAGGGCGCCGAACCCGCCTTCGAGCGCGACTTCTTCAACAGCCTGGCCCGCCAGGGGCGCCACCTGCTGCGCGGCGGGGCCGGAGGTCTTTCCGGGGCGCGGCTTCTGACCGTCCTGAAAGGGCAGGTCTTTGCCGCGGCAGCACTGTTCGGCGGCGGCTGGCGTCTGAAGCGCACGCTCGCGCGGCTCGCCCACGAACTCGAACGTCAGGTACTGGGCGATGGCGGCCACATCGAACGCTCGCCCGCCCAGCAATTCGCCGTGCTGCGCGATCTGGTCGACATTCGCGCCGTGCTGCTGGCGGGCGGACATGACGTGCCCGACATGGTTCAACGTTCCATCGACCGCATGGCGCCTATGCTGCGCTTTTTCCGGCACGGCGACGGCGGTCTGGCGCTGTTCAACGATTCGGGCGAGGGCGAGGCGTGGCTCATCGACATGGTACTGACGCGCTCCGAAGCCCCGGGCAAGCCGCTGACCGGCGCGCTCCATTCCGGCTTCGAGCGCGTCGCCGTCAACCGCACCCTGCTGATCTGCGACATGGGCGCGCCGCCCCCGCCGGGTGCGCGTGACCATACCTTTGCCGGAACGCTGTCTTTTGAAATGAGCGTCGGCAAGGAACGTCTCGTCGTCAATTGCGGTGGCGGACCGGGATTGGGCGCCCAATGGCGCCAGGCGCTCCGCGCGACCGCTGCCCATTCGACCCTGACGCTTGCCGATACCAATTCGACTGAAATTCTGGAGGCCCCGGGACGCGGCAGCGAGATCGGCAAGCATCCCGTCAACGTCACGCGCAAGCGCTCAGAGGCGGAAGGATCGACCTGGCTCGACGCCAGCCATGACGGCTACCTGTGCGGTTTCGGACTGATCCATCGCAGGCGACTGTGGATCGCCGCAGGCGGTGAGGAAGTGCGCGGCGAAGATCACCTGTACCCGCCCGGGCGCGAGAGTGAAAAATCATCCGCCGCAACGGGCGACGACAAGGCCGAGCGACGCCTGTGGCCGTGGCGCGTCGGCCGGCCGCGCAGTTTTTCCGTGCGCTTCCACCTGCATCCGGGCGTGACCGCGTCGCTGGTTCAGGAGGGCGGCACCGTACTGCTGCGCCTGCCGTCGGGTGCGGGTTGGCGCTTCCGCGCCGAGGGCGGCAACGTCAGCGTCGACGACTCGATCTATGTCGGGACCGGCGACATGCGCCGCGCCAGCCAGATCGTCGTCAGCGGCGGCGTCACCGCCACCGGCCCGCGCCCGGGTGCGACCTTGCGCTGGGCGTTCACGCGCCTCAAGGACAAGACATGAGGGAAGGGGCATGATGGCGGAACTGGCGAGCACGGGCAGCATGGCCGGTGCGCTAGCGCTGGCCGCGTTGACCGCAGGCGCCAGCTGGATGGTGACGCGCTGGGTGATCGGCTGGCTGCACCGCCGCCAGGTGCTGGATCATCCCAACGAACGCTCCAGCCATTCCGCACCGACGCCGCGCGGCGGCGGCATCGGCATCCTCGCCGTCGCCCTGCCGTTGATCGCCGCCGTGTTCTGGCTGCATCGCCCGGGCGACATCGAAGCCTTCGTCGTCGTCGCCCTGGCCGCGGCGCTGGCCGCCCTGTCATGGATCGACGATCTGCGTGACCTGCCTGTCATCGTCCGTTTCGGCGCGCATATCGCCGCCGTCGGCGCGGCATTGGCGCTGATGCCCGACAAGCTGATGGTGTTCCAGGGACTGCTGCCCTTCGCGGCCGACCGGATCGCGGCGGGGCTGCTGTGGGTATGGTTCATCAACCTCTACAATTTCATGGACGGCATCGACGGGCTGGCGGGCGTTGAGACAATTGCCATCGGCACCGGGATTTTCGCCGTGCTGGCGAGCGCGGGACCAGACACGGGGACGGGCGGGCTGACGGTGGCGCTGGCAGCGCTGCTGACCGCCGCCAGCGCCGCCGGTTTTCTGATCCTGAACTGGCATCCCGCCCGCGTCTTCATGGGCGATGTCGGCTCCATCGCGCTCGGCTACCTGCTCGGCTGGATGCTGCTGACCCTTGCCGCCTGGGGATTCTGGACGGCGGCGCTGATCCTGCCCGCCTATTATCTGGCCGATGCCACCCTGACCATCGCGCGCCGGGCGCTCGCGGGCGAAGCCGTCTGGCGGGCCCACAAGAAGCATTTTTATCAGCGCGCCGTGCAGCGCGGGCTGGGCCATGCCCGCGTCGCGCGCTTCATCGCCGCGGGCAACCTCTTTCTCGCCATGATCGCCCTGTTGTCCGTGCAGGTCGTGGGCTGGAAGAGCGTAGCGCTCTGCCTTGCCGCGGGGGCTGTCGTCACCGGCTGGATGCTGCTGTGGCTTGGCCGCGCGCTGCCCGCCGAAAGCGACGGAAAAATATAGGTTTCAAAATCTCCGGGGGCGGTCCTGCCGATGGACTTGCCCGCCCAGTTGAACGAAAATGCGCGCCATGATGCCAAGGGCCGAAGCCGCCGCCCCGCAATCCAAGGACCTTTCGCGATGAGCCCGCAGACGAGACGAGTGCTGCGCGCGGGCTTCATCTTCGGCCATGACGCCGTCATGGCGGCGCTGTCGTTTTTCATCGCGCTGGTACTCAGGCTGGGCGGCGATCCCTGGGACTATTCCCCCGAACTGGTTGTGTTCGGCACCGCCATGTTCACGGTGGTGGCGGCCGCGATGCTGGTGTTCATGCAGATGCACCGTGATGTCTGGCAATACACCTCGACGCCGGAAATCCTGCGCATCCTGCGCACCGTCACCCTGATCATCCTGGTTTTCGTCGTGGCGCAGTTCTGGACGACGCGCCTTGAGGCGATGCCGCGCTCGGCGCTGGTCATCAACTGGTTCCTGCTGGTGGCGCTTTTGGCGGGCCCCCGCATTCTCTACCGTGTCGCCAAGCAGGGCCGCGAAGCCATCGTCATCGGCGCCGAGAGCGGCGAGCGCATACCCGTCCTTCTGATCGGTGCGGGCGATGGGACCGAGCTTTTCCTTCGTGCGCTTGCCACCGATCCCGGCGCGCGCTATCGCGCCGTCGGCATCATCGATCCCACCGGCGCACGCATTGGCCATCGCATCCGCGGGGTGGAAGTGAGCGGCCCGCTTGATCGGGTCGGCGATTTCATGGACCGGCTGGAAGGCGTCAGCCTGCGCCCGCGGCGCTTCATCATCACGGACTCCGCCCTGCCCGGCGAGGTCACGGCGAAGCTTCTGGAACAGGCCGAATCTTTCGGCGTCACGCTGGCGCGCCTGCCACGCATGACCGACTTCCGCGCCGCCCAAAGCCCGCGCATCGAGCCGCGCCCGATCGCCATCGAAGACCTTCTCGGCCGCGCACAACAGGTGCTCGACCGCGGCGCGATGGAAACGCTGATCAAGGGTCGGCGTGTCCTGGTGACCGGGGCCGGCGGCACCATCGGCGGCGAACTTGCGCGCCAGATCGCGGCCATCGGCCCGGCGGAACTGACGCTCGTCGACAACACCGAATTCGCACTCTATACGATCGATCTCGAGATCGGCGAGCGGACGCCCGAGCTCGCTCGCCACGCCGTGCTGGCCGATGTGCGCGACCGCGCACGCATCCATGACGCAATCAATACGGCGCGGCCGGATCTCGTTTTCCATGCGGCCGCGCTCAAGCACGTTCCCATCGTCGAAGCCAACCCGGAAGAAGGCGTGCTGACCAATGCCATCGGCAGCCGCAACGTCGCCGATGCCTGCATCGCGGCGAAGGTCACGGCGATGGTCCTGATTTCGACCGACAAGGCGGTCAACCCGGCGGCCGTCATGGGCGCATCGAAACGGGTAGCGGAAAGCTATTGCCAGGCGCTCAATCTGGCGCGCGAGAAGGGCGACGACATTCCGACCCGCTTCATCACCGTCCGTTTCGGCAACGTGCTGGGTTCGACGGGATCCGTGGTGCCGCTGTTCCAGCGCCAGCTTGCCGCGGGCGGGCCACTGACGGTGACCCATCCCGACATGACGCGCTACTTCATGACCGTGCGTGAGGCCGTCGAACTGGTGCTGGAGGCGAGCGCGCTCGGCGCCCATGACGGGCAGGGCTCGGCAATCTACGTGCTCGACATGGGCAAGCCCGTCAAGATCATGGACCTTGCACAACAGATGATTCGCCTCGCCGGGCTGCACCCGGGCAAGGACATCGATATCGCCATCACCGGCCTGCGCCCCGGCGAAAAGATGCACGAAACGCTGTTCCACGCGGCCGAGGTGACCGAGCCGACGCGTTATCCGGGCGTGCTGATTGCGCGGCCCCGGCCGCTCGACCTCGCGACGCTCAGCGATGGGCTCGACACGCTTGCCGCAGCAGCGGCGGCACGCGACCCCAGGCAGGTCATCAGCACGCTGCAGCGCCTCGTCCCAGACTATGCTCCCGATCACGGCCCCGCACGCGCCGGCCGGTAAACCCGCCTGACCAACCCCAGAAAGAAGGGCAATTCTTCCCATGAGCACCGCCGACATCCAGCCCGTTACCCGCGCCCTCATCAGCGTTTCCGACAAGACCGGACTTGCCGAAATCGGCAGGTTCCTCGCGGGTCATGGCGTCGATCTGGTGTCAACGGGCGGCACCGCCAAGGCGTTGCGCGATGCGGGACTTGCGGTGAAGGACGTCGCGGACCTGACCGGTTTTCCCGAAATGATGGATGGCCGGGTCAAGACCCTGCATCCGATGGTTCATGGCGGCATCCTGGCGCGGCGCGACAACGCCGAGGACCAGGCGGCGATGAAGGCGCACGGCATCGGGCCGATCGATCTTCTGATCATCAACCTCTATCCGTTCGAAGCCACCGTCGCCAAGGGCGCCGGTTACGACGATTGCGTGGAAAACATCGACATCGGCGGACCGGCGATGATCCGCGCCGCGGCCAAGAACCACGCCTTCGTCACGGTAATCACGGAAGCCGCCGACTACGATGCGCTCAAGGCGGAACTGGATGCGAACAAGGGCGGCACCTCGTTTGCCTTTCGCAAGCGCATGGCCGCGGTGGCCTACGCACGGACGGCGGCCTACGATTCGGCGATCTCGGGCTGGTTCGCGGGCGTGCTGGGCGAGAAGTTCCCGCGTCGCGCCACCCTTGCGGGCGAGTTGGCCCAGGTGCTGCGCTACGGCGAGAACCCGCACCAGGAAGCGGCATTTTACCTAGATCCGATGCACCCGCGCGCAGGCGTCGCCACGGCCAGGCAGATCCAGGGCAAGGAACTGTCGTTCAACAACCTGAACGACACCGACGCCGCCTTCGAACTGGTCAGCGAATTCGAAGATCCGGCGATCGCCATCATCAAGCACGCCAATCCTTGCGGTGTCGCGCGCGGGGCCGATCTGCATTCGGCCTACCTGCGCGCGCTTGCCTGCGACCCGGTATCGGCCTTCGGCGGCATCATCGCCGCCAACCGCCCGCTCGACGGCAAGACGGCGGAAGAAATCGCCAAGCTGTTCGTCGAAGTGGTGATCGCACCGGAAATTTCCGATGAAGCGGCAAAGGTTCTTTCCGCAAAGAAAAATGTTCGCGTGCTGGCTACCGGCACCATGGCGGATGCGGCTTCGCCCGGCATGACCGTGCGCACGCTGGCGGGCGGCTTCCTGCTGCAGACCCGCGATTCGGGCCGCATCATGGAAACGGATCTGAAGGTGGTGACAAAGCGCAAGCCGACGGCGCAGCAGATCGCCGACATGCTGTTCGCCTTCCGCATCTGCAAGCATGTGAAGTCGAACGCCATCGTCTACGTCAAGGATGGCGCCACTGTCGGTATCGGCGCGGGCCAGATGAGCCGCGTCGATTCATCGCGCATCGCCGCGTGGAAATCCCAGGACGCGGCCAAGGCGGCGGGTGAAACGGCGCCGCGCGCCAAGGGTTCGGTGGTGGCGTCGGACGCCTTCTTCCCCTTCCCCGACGGGCTTCTGGCGGCAGCCGAAGCGGGTGCTGAAGCC
>JAURLI010000083.1 GCA_030831315.1 Alphaproteobacteria bacterium | reverse complement strand
GACGATGCGGGTCGAGTTGATCAACCCGATCGCCATGGATGAAGGCCTGCGCTTCGCCATCCGCGAAGGCGGTCGTACCGTCGGCGCCGGCGTCGTCGCCAAAATCGTCGAGTAGGGAGCGTTTAAGAGACGGCACTCCTTCGTTCCCGCAGCGGCGGTTCCGCGACTGCCGGAGCGGGGGCGGATTAGGAGCGTAGCTCAATTGGTAGAGCGCCGGTCTCCAAAACCGGAGGTTGGGGGTTCGAGACCCTCCGCTCCTGCCAGTCTTTCGGGTCCCCCGACGGGACGAATGTATATCGAGCCGGTTCGCGGGCACTGGTTCGGGTAACGAGTACGAGATGGCGAAGACGTCACCGATACAGTTCATGCAGCAGGTTCGTCAGGAGATCGGAAAGGTCACCTGGCCGAGCCGCAAGGAGACGATGATTACGACGACCATGGTGTTCATCATGGCCGTCGTCGCCGCGATCTTCTTCCTGCTGGTGGACCAGATTTTGTCGGTGGCGATCAAGTTCATTCTCGGCCTCGGCAACTAGTTTCGAGACGTAGGGCACATGGCGCAGAACTGGTACGTCGTTCACGTCTACTCGGGCTTCGAGAAGAAGGTCGCTGAATCGATTCGCGAGCAGGCCGATGCCAAGGGCATGGGTGAGCTCGTGACCGAGGTTCTGGTGCCGACGGAAGAAGTCGTCGAGATGCGCCGTGGCAGCAAGGTTCAGTCGGAGCGGAAGTTCTTTCCGGGTTATGTCCTGGTGAAGATGGACCTGACCGACGAGACCTGGCACCTCGTGAAGAATACGCCGAAGGTAACCGGGTTCCTCGGTTCCGGGCAGCGTCCGGTGCCGGTACCCCAGCGCGAGGTCGATCGCATCCTGCGCCAGGTGCAGGAAGGTATCGAGCGGCCGAAGCCTTCGGTGCGTTTCGAGATCGGCGAGCAGGTTCGCGTTTGCGACGGCCCGTTCACGTCTTTCTCGGGCTTTGTCGAGGAAGTGGACGAGGAGCGCGCGCGGCTCAAGGTGGCGGTATCCATTTTCGGACGCTCGACGCCCGTGGAACTGGAGTACGCGCAGGTCGAGAAGTCCTGAGCGCGAGTGTGTAACGCTTAGAACACCCGGGCTAGACCGGGTGCCGTGTGGGAGGCCTTCCTTCAAAGTCCAGAAGGGGCCGGACCACGCAACCCTGGTGCCGGCCCGGATGGGCAGGCGCCGTAACGAGTATCGAAAGGGAATGAGATGGCAAAAAAGGTAACGGGCTATATCAAGCTCCAGGTGCCGGCCAGCCAGGCGAATCCGTCGCCGCCGATCGGCCCCGCCCTCGGTCAGCAGGGCGTGAACATCATGGAATTCTGCAAGGCGTTCAATGCGCAGACCGGCGCTGCCCAGGGCTTCGAGCCGGGCATGCCGATCCCCGTCGTGATCACCGTCTATCAGGACCGCAGCTTCACCTTCGTGATGAAGACGCCGCCGGCGAGCTACTTCCTCAAGAAGGCCGCGGGCATTAAAAGCGGGTCCAAGACCCCGGGCACGACGGTCGCCGGCAAGGTGACGATGGCCCAGGTGCGTGAGATCGCCCAAAAGAAGATGGTGGATCTCAACGCCAACGATATCGATCAGGCGGCGAAGATCATCGCCGGTTCGGCCCGTTCCATGGGCCTTCAGGTTGTGGAGTAAGGGCCATGGCGAAGAGCAAGCGCATGCGCGGTGCCGAAACTGGCATTGATCCCGAAAAGAGCTATGGCGTCATCGAGGCCGTGAAGCTGGTCAAGGAACGTGCCAAGGCCAAGTTTGACGAAACCATCGAAATTGCGGTCAACCTGAACGTCGATCCGCGCCACGCGGACCAGATGGTGCGCGGCGTCATTTCGCTGCCGCACGGCACGGGCAAGTCGCTCAAGGTCGCCGTGTTCGCCAAGGGCGACAAGGCGGACGCCGCCAAGGCCGCTGGTGCCGATATCGTCGGCGCCGAGGATCTGGCCGATCAGATTCAGGCAGGCAAGATCGAGTTCGATCGCTGCATCGCGACCCCGGACATGATGGGCCTCGTTGGCCGTCTTGGTAAGGTGCTGGGCCCGCGTGGCCTGATGCCGAACCCGAAGCTCGGCACCGTGACCCCCGACGTCGCCAAGGCCGTCAAGGCCGTCAAGGGTGGCCAGGTCGAATTCCGCGCCGAAAAGGCGGGCATCATTCATGCCGGTATCGGCAAGGCGTCCTTTGCCGAAGATGCGCTGGTGGCGAACACTCGCGCGTTCTTCGACGCCATCGTTAAGGCGAAGCCTTCTGGGGCGAAGGGTGTCTACGTTAAGAAGGTATCGATCAGCTCCACCATGGGGCCTGGTCTGCGCCTTGAAGTTTCGAGCCTCGGCGAATAGCCGCGGCTCACACGCTATCCACCCCGGCTTTGCCGGGGCGGGTTAGGGCGGAAGGCGTTTAACTTCCGCCCGCCTGTCCGAGACTGCAGGTGTTCCGGTCCCCCGGAACTTAATCATGCCTGCATAGACGGGAGTCGGACCCGGAGCCATTTGCACCGGGGCTTGTACTTCTGGGACAGGGGAGCGGACCCGAGGGGCGCCCCCAAGGGTCCAGTTGTGGAACGCCGCAAGGGCTTCGGCCTGCGCGGCAAAGTACGGAGACGAAAGTGGACCGGACTGAGAAGCAGAACCTGGTCGCTTCGCTCAAAGGGCTGTTCGAGGGTGCGAACCTGTTGGTCGTGACCCGCCAGAGCGGCCTGACGGTGGCGGAATCTACCAATCTCCGCCGCCAGATGAGGGAAGCGGGTGCCAGCTTCAAGGTGACCAAGAACCGGCTCGCCCGTCTCGCCCTTGAAGGCACGAAGTTTGCCGAGATCGGGCCGATGCTGAAGGGGCCGACCGCCGTTGCGGCGTCGTCGGATCCGGTGGCAGCGGCCAAGATTGCCGTCAACTTCGCCAAGGATAACGACAAGCTCGTTATCGTCGGCGGATCCCTTGACGGCAAGACGCTCGACGTCGATGGGGTCAAGGAATTGGCCTCCCTGCCGTCGCTCGACGAATTGCGCGCCAGGCTTGTCGGCATGCTGCAGACACCGGCGACCCGTGTTGCCCGGGTGCTCAATGCCCCGGCCAGCCAGATCGCGCGCGTTCTTGCTGCCTATGCTGAAAAGGGAGAGGCGGCCTAGCCGTCCCGCAAACAGAAGTACAAAGCCTTATTGCTAACGGAGTGAACTCAAATGGCTGATATTGCAAAGCTCGCTGAAGACCTCTCTGCCCTTACCGTGATGGAAGCGGCCGAGCTGTCCAAGCTCCTCGAAGAAAAGTGGGGCGTTTCCGCCGCCGCACCGGTGGCCGTTGCCGCCGCTGCCGGTCCGGCTGCCCCCGTCGCCGAAGCCAAGGACACCTTTGACGTGATCCTGGCCAATGCCGGCGACAAGAAGATCAACGTGATCAAGGAAGTCCGTGCGATCACGGGCCTTGGCCTCAAGGAAGCCAAGGACCTGGTCGAAGGCGCGCCGAAGCCGGTCAAGGAAGGCGTGGGCAAGGACGAAGCCGCGAAGATCAAGGAACAGCTCGAAGGCGCCGGCGCCAAGGTCGAGTTGAAGTAGTTCAGCTGGGGCCATTGCCCCGGTCGGTAAAAGCGACGTGCAGGTTCCGGGGCCACCCCGGGGCCTGCCCGCGCTTCTGTCATTTTCCGGGCGTCCCGCCCGTTGTTCAGAGTTTAACGCGTCGTTCAAAAGGACCAGCGATCAATGGCGAAATCCTTCACCGGTCGTAAGCGTATCCGTATCAATTTCGGTCGCATCCCCTCCGCGGTGCCCATGCCGAACCTGATCGAGATGCAGAAGACCTCCTACGACGAGTTCCTGCAAATCGGCGTAACGGCCGAAAACCGCACTGCGACAGGGTTGCAGGAAGTTTTCAAGTCCGTCTTTCCGATCAAGGACTTTTCCGATCGCGGCACGCTCGAGTTCGTCAAGTACGAGCTTGAAGAACCGAAATATGACGTCGAGGAATGCCAGCAGCGCGGCCTGACTTTCGCCGCACCGCTCAAGGTGACGCTGCGCCTGCTCGTCTGGGACATCGACGAAGACACCGGCGCGCGCTCCATTCGCGACATCAAGGAACAGGACGTTTACATGGGCGACATGCCGCTCATGACCCAGAACGGCACGTTCATCGTGAACGGCACCGAGCGCGTCATCGTGTCGCAGATGCACCGTTCGCCCGGTGTGTTCTTCGACCATGACAAGGGCAAGACCCATTCGTCGGGCAAGTACCTGTTTGCCGCCCGCATCATTCCCTATCGCGGCTCCTGGCTCGATTTCGAATTCGACGCCAAGGATCTCGTCTATGTGCGCATCGACCGCCGCCGCAAGCTGCCGGTGACGACGCTTCTGATGGCGCTCGACAACGACGACACCGCCAAGTTGCGCGCCGGCAAGAAGGAAGCGGGCGAGCCGATGATCCCCGAGGAGGCGATCGGCATGTCGGCCGAGGAAATCCTCGGATACTTCTATGAAACGATTTCCTATGCCGCAACCAAGGGCGGCTGGAAGACCCCGTTTGTGGCCGAACGCCTGCGGGGCGTGAAGCTCCTGACCGACCTCGTTGATGCCAAGTCGGGCAAGACCATGCTCAAGGCCGGCGAGAAGATCACGCCGCGCACGGCACGCAAGCTGACTGAGGATGGCCTCAAGGACATCCTTGTGCCGGCAAGCGAACTGGTCGGCCGCTATCTCGCCGCCGACGTCATCAATGAAAAGACCGGCGAAGTCATCGCCGAAGCTGGCGACGAGCTGACCGAGGATTCGGTCACCGCGCTGACCGAGGCCGGAATTTCCGAAATCGCGACGCTGCACATCGACCACATCAACGTCGGCGCCTATATCCGCAATACGCTCGCCGTCGACAAGAACACCAGCCGCGCCGAAGCCCTGACCGATATCTATCGCGTCATGCGCCCAGGCGAACCGCCGACGCCGGAAACGGCCGAAACGCTGTTCCAGGGCCTGTTCTTCGACACCGAACGCTACGATCTGTCGCCGGTGGGCCGCGTCAAGATGAACGCGCGCCTCAACCAGACCACCGAGGACCAGCTGCGCATCCTGCGCAAGGAAGACATCCTCGCGGTGGTCAAGGTACTGGTCGACCTGAAGGACGGCCGCGGCGAAATCGACGACATCGACCATCTCGGCAACCGCCGCGTGCGTTCGGTGGGCGAGTTGATGGAAAACCAGTATCGCGTCGGCCTGCTGCGCATGGAGCGCGCGATCCGCGAGCGCATGAGCTCGGTCGATATCGACTCCGTGATGCCGCACGACCTGATCAATGCCAAGCCGGCGGCCGCTGCGGTGCGCGAGTTCTTCGGCTCGTCGCAGCTCAGCCAGTTCATGGACCAGACCAACCCGCTGTCGGAAATCACCCATAAACGCCGCCTTTCGGCGCTTGGCCCCGGCGGTCTCACGCGCGAGCGTGCCGGCTTCGAGGTGCGCGACGTGCACCCGACGCATTACGGCCGTATCTGCCCGATTGAGACGCCGGAAGGTCCGAACATCGGCCTGATCAACTCGCTCGCCACCTATGCGCGCGTCAACAAGTACGGCTTTATCGAAAGCCCGTACCGTCGCGTGACCGACGGCAAGGCGACCGACGAGGTCATCTACCTGTCGGCCATGGAAGAAGGCAAGTACACCATCGCCCAGGCCAACTCGGCCATGGACGACAAGGGCAAGTTCACCGACGACTTCGTGACCTGCCGTAAAGGCGGCGAATTCGGCGTGGCCCGGCCCGAAGACATCAACTTCATGGACGTCTCGCCGAAGCAGCTCGTTTCGGTCGCGGCGTCGCTCATCCCGTTCCTTGAGAACGACGACGCGAACCGCGCGCTCATGGGATCGAACATGCAGCGTCAGGCGGTGCCGCTCATCCGCACCGATGCGCCGCTGGTCGGCACCGGCATGGAAGACGTGGTCGCCCGCGATTCCGGCGTGGCCATTTCCGCCCGCCGCGCCGGCATCGTCGACCAGGTGGACGCGACCCGTATCGTCATTCGCGCCACCGGCGAGACCGATTCGGCCGCGTCTTCGGTCGATATCTACAACCTTCTTAAGTTCCAGCGTTCCAACCAGAACACCTGCATCAACCAGCGTCCGCTGGTGAAGGTGGGTGACGTGGTGGCCAAGGGCGACATCATCGCCGACGGCCCGTCCACGAACCTCGGCGAGCTCGCGCTCGGGCGTAACGTGCTGGTCGCGTTCATGCCGTGGAATGGTTACAACTTCGAAGACTCCATCCTGATCTCCGAGCGCATCGTGCGTGACGACGTCTTCACCTCGATCCACATCGAGGAATTCGAAGTCATGGCGCGCGATACCAAGCTCGGCCAGGAGGAAATCACCCGCGATATCCCGAACGTCGGCGAAGAGGCTCTCAAGAACCTCGACGAAGCGGGCATCGTCTACATCGGCGCCGAGGTCAACCCGGGCGACATCCTCGTGGGCAAGGTGACGCCCAAGGGTGAAAGTCCGATGACTCCGGAAGAGAAGCTGCTGCGCGCGATCTTTGGCGAAAAGGCCTCCGACGTGCGCGACACCAGCCTCCGGCTGCCGCCGGGCGTCGCCGGCACCATCGTCGAGGTGCGGGTGTTCTCGCGCCGCGGCGTGGACAAGGATGAGCGCGCCCAGGCCATCGAGCGCGACGAAATCGAGCGCCTAACCAAGGACCGCGACGACGAACGGCGCATCCTCGAGCGCGGCTACATCGCCCGCCTGAAGGAACAGCTGCTCGGCAAGCAGGTCGATACCGGCCCCAGGGGTGTCGAACAGGGCGCGCGCATTACCGACGCGATGTTCGAGGAACTGACCGCCGGCCAGCTTCGTCAGCTGACTATCGCCAACGAAAAGGTGATGCGTGAGGTCGAGGAGATCAACAAGCAGTTCGAAGCCTCGATCCAGCGTGTGCATGCCCGTTTCGAAAACAAGGTGGACAAGCTCCAGCGCGGCGACGAACTGCCGCCGGGCGTGATGAAGATGGTCAAGGTCTTCGTCGCCGTGAAGCGCAAGATGCAGCCCGGTGACAAGATGGCCGGCCGTCACGGCAACAAGGGCGTGGTGTCCAAGATCGTCCCGATCGAGGACATGCCGCACCTGGAAGACGGCACTCCCGTCGATCTGGTGCTGAACCCGCTGGGCGTGCCGTCGCGCATGAACGTCGGACAGATCCTTGAAACCCACCTCGGCTGGGCTTCGGCCGGTCTCGGGCGGCGAATCGCCCGGGCGCTTGACGAGTACTATCACTCGAACAAGACGACCGACATCAAGAAGACCCTTCGCGATGTCTATGGTGAGAAGACCTGGAAGGGCGATCTCGCCAACCTGTCCGAAGAGGAACTGGTCGAACTCGCCGGCAATGAACGTAGCGGCGTGCCGATGGCGACGCCGGTGTTCGACGGTGCCCGCGAGGAAGATATCGTGGAGATGCTGCACCGTGCCGGGCTCGAAAGCTCGGGGCAGGTCAACCTCACCGACGGGCGGACCGGTCGTCCGTTCGATCGCAAGGTGACCGTGGGCTACATCTACATGCTCAAGCTGCATCACCTTGTCGACGACAAGATCCATGCCCGTTCCATCGGCCCCTACAGCCTCGTCACCCAGCAGCCGCTGGGCGGCAAGGCCCAGTTCGGCGGCCAGCGCTTCGGCGAAATGGAAGTGTGGGCGCTGGAAGCCTATGGCGCAGCGTATACGCTTCAGGAAATGCTTACGGTCAAGTCCGACGACGTGTCGGGCCGCACCAAGGTCTACGAGGCCATCGTGCGCGGCGACGACACGTTCGAGGCGGGCATCCCGGAATCCTTCAACGTGTTGGTGAAGGAACTGCGGTCGCTTGGTCTCAATGTCGAACTCGACAACCACGAAGGCTGATAGAGCCGGTCGAAGCATGAAGAAATCCCCGGACGGCCTGCGGTCGCCCGGATGCCGGGAAACCGGCGACACGAGCAGGAGAGTTTGATGAACGAGCTGATGAAGGTCTTTGGTCAGTCCACCGGCCCGCAGAGCTTCGACGAGGTTCGCATTTCACTTGCGAGCCCGGAGCGCATCCGGTCGTGGTCCTTCGGCGAAATCAAGAAGCCGGAAACGATCAACTACCGCACCTTCAAGCCCGAGCGCGATGGTCTGTTCTGCGCCCGCATCTTCGGTCCGATCAAGGACTACGAATGCCTCTGCGGCAAGTACAAGCGCATGAAGTATCGCGGCATCATCTGCGAAAAGTGCGGCGTCGAAGTGACCCTGTCCAAGGTCCGGCGCGAGCGCATGGGCCATATCGAGCTGGCTTCGCCGGTGGCGCACATCTGGTTCCTCAAGTCGCTGCCGAGCCGCATCGGCCTTCTGCTCGACATGACGCTCAAGGATCTCGAGCGCATTCTCTATTTTGAACAGTATGTGGTGACCGAGCCGGGCCTGACGCCCCTCAAGATGCGTCAGCTGCTGTCGGAGGAGGACTTCTACAAGGCTCAGGACGAGTACGGCGAGGACAGCTTCTCGGCTTCCATCGGCGCCGAAGCTATCCGCGACATGCTGAAGACGATCGAACTCGAGAAGGAACGCGAGACCCTTCGCGAGGAACTTCGCGAAACCACTTCGGAAGCCAAGCGCAAGAAGCTGGTCAAGCGTCTCAAGCTGGTCGAGAATTTCATCGATTCCAAGGCGCGTCCCGAATGGATGATCCTCGAGGTCGTCCCGGTCATCCCGCCCGAACTGCGCCCGCTGGTGCCGCTCGATGGTGGCCGCTTCGCGACCTCTGATCTGAACGATCTCTATCGTCGCGTCATCAACCGTAACAATCGTCTGAAGCGCCTGATCGAGCTGCGCGCGCCCGATATCATCGTGCGCAACGAAAAGCGCATGCTGCAGGAAGCCGTCGACGCGCTGTTTGACAACGGCCGCCGCGCCCGCGTCATCACGGGCGCCAACAAGCGCCCGCTGAAGTCGCTCTCGGACATGCTGAAGGGCAAGCAGGGCCGCTTCCGCCAGAACCTGCTCGGCAAGCGCGTCGACTACTCCGGCCGTTCGGTCATCGTGGTCGGCCCGGAACTTAAGCTGCACCAGTGCGGCCTGCCGAAGAAGATGGCGCTCGAACTGTTCAAGCCGTTCATCTATTCGAAGCTCGAACTCTACGGCATGGCGAATACCATCAAGGCCGCCAAGCGCATGGTAGAAAAGGAACGGCCTGAGGTTTGGGACATCCTCGAAGAGGTGATCCGCGAACACCCGGTGATGCTCAACCGCGCACCGACGCTTCACCGCCTCGGCATCCAGGCGTTCGAGCCGGTGCTGGTGGAAGGCAAGGCGATCCAGCTGCACCCGCTGGTCTGTGCCGCGTTCAACGCCGACTTCGACGGCGACCAGATGGCCGTGCACGTGCCACTGTCGCTCGAAGCGCAGCTTGAAGCGCGCGTCCTGATGATGTCGACCAACAACATCCTCTCGCCCGCCAACGGCGGCCCGATCATCGTGCCGACCCAGGACATCATCCTGGGCCTCTACTACATGTCGATCGAACGCGAGGGTGAGCCGGGCGAGGGCATGTGCTTCGCCAACATCGGCGAAATCCAGCAGGCGCTCGACAACGGCTCGGTCACCCTGCATTCCAAGATCAAGGCCCGTTATGAGTACATCGATCCGCGCGGCGACCGGCGCCGTGAGGTGGTGGAAACCACCCCGGGCCGCATGCTGATTTCGGAAATCCTGCCGGTTCACGACGACATCGGCTTTGCCGCGATCAACAAGGTGCTGACCAAGCGCGAAGTGTCGAACCTCATCAACATCGTCTACCGCAACTGCGGCCAGAAGGAGACGGTGATCTTCTGCGACCGCCTGATGGCGCTCGGCTTTGGCAACGCCTTCAGGGCGGGCATTTCCTTCGGCAAGGACGACCTCGTCATTCCGCCGAGCAAGGAAACGCTGGTCAGGGAAACCCAGGAGCAGATCGAGCTGTACGAACAGCAGTACCTCGACGGCCTCATCACGCAGGGTGAAAAGTACAACAAGGTCGTCGACGCGTGGTCGCAGTGTACCGACGTCGTCTCCAAGGCGATGATGAAGGAAATTTCGGCGATCAAGCCGGGTGAGCCGATCAACTCGGTCTACATGATGGCCCATTCGGGCGCGCGTGGTTCCGAAGCCCAGATGAAGCAGCTGGCCGGCATGCGCGGCCTGATGGCGAAGCCGTCGGGCGAAATCATCGAGACGCCGATCATCTCGAACTTCAAGGAAGGCCTGACCGTTCTTGAGTACTTCAACTCGACCCACGGCGCCCGCAAGGGCCTGGCCGACACGGCGCTCAAGACGGCGAACTCGGGCTACCTGACCCGCCGGCTGGTTGACGTCGCCCAGGACGCGATCATTTTCGAGGAAGATTGCGGTACCAAGGCAGGCCTGCCGATGAAGGCCGTGATCGAAGGTGGCGACGTGATCGAACCGTTGTCCGATCGCATCCTTGGCCGCGTGCCTGCCGCAGACGTGGTGGACCCGCTGTCGGGCGCCGTCATCGTCAAGGCCGGCACCCTGATGGACGAGGAAATGGTCGAGAAGACGGAAACCGCCGGCGTCGAGGAAGTGCTGATCCGCTCGGTGCTGACCTGCGAAAGCCGGTCGGGCATCTGCGTGAAGTGCTACGGCCGCGACCTGGCCCGCGGCACCGTCGTCAACATCGGCGAAGCGGTCGGCGTCATGGCCGCCCAGTCGATCGGCGAACCGGGCACCCAGCTCACAATGCGCACCTTCCATATTGGCGGCGCGGCCCAGCGTGGTGCCGAACAGTCGAGCGTCGAAGCTGCGTTTGACTCCAAGGTCGTCTACCAGAACCGCAACACGGTGAAGGACTCCGAGGGTCGCGACGTGGTCATGGGTCGTAACTGCGAAATTACCCTGACCGACGAATCTGGCCGTGTCATGGCGCGTTACAAGGTGCCTTACGGCGCCCGCCTGATCGCCGAAGACGGCGCGACCGTCAAGAAGGGCGGGAAGATGGCGGAATGGGATCCGTACACCATTCCGATCATCACCGAAGCGGCTGGTACCGCCAATTACATGGACCTGAGCGAAGGCGTCAGCTACCGCGAGACGGTGGACGAAACCACCGGTATCGCATCGAAGGAAGTCATCGACTGGAAGTCCCAGCCGAAGGCGGCCGAGCTGCGACCGCGCATCACGCTGCGCGACAAGAAGGGCGAGGTCGTTGTTCTGCCCAATGGTCACGAAGCGCGCTACTTCATGTCGGTCGGCGCGATCCTGCGTGTCGAGAACGGCGCGGAAGTGCATGCCGGCGACGTGCTGGCGCGTATCCCGCGCGAAAGCATGAAGACCCGCGACATCACGGGCGGTCTGCCGCGCGTGGCGGAACTCTTCGAGGCCCGCAAGCCGAAGGACTTCGCGATCATTTCCGAAACCGAAGGGCGGGTCGAATTCGGCCGCGACTACAAGTCCAAGCGACGCATTCTGGTGCGTCCGGAGAAGGGCGAGCCTGTCGAATACCTTCTGCCGAAGGACCGGCACATTTCGGTGCGCGAGGGCGATTTCGTCCTGCGCGGCGACCTGCTGCTCGACGGCAACCCGGTGCCCCACGACATCCTGCGCGTTCTGGGGGTTGAGGCGCTGGCCGAATACCTCGTTCGTGAAATCCAGGACGTCTACCGGTTGCAGGGCGTGCGCATCAACGACAAGCACATCGAGGTGATCATCCGCCAGATGCTGCAGAAGGTGGAAGTCACCCATCCGGGCGAAACCACCTTCCTGGTTGGCGAGACCATCGACCGCATCGAGTTCGACGCGGTCAACTCCAAGGCGAAGGCAGAGAACCTCAAGCCCGCGAAAGCGGTGCCGGTCCTGCAGGGCATCACCAAGGCCTCGCTGGCGACCAGCTCGTTCATCTCCGCGGCGTCGTTCCAGGAAACGACCAGGGTGCTGACCGAGGCTGCCGTTTCGGGCAAGGTCGATCGCCTGGTCGGCCTCAAGGAAAACGTCATCGTTGGCCGCCTGATCCCGGCGGGTACCGGTGCGATGATGAACCAGCTCAAGCACATCGCGAGCGAGCGTGACCGCGAGATGGCGGCGATCGAGGCTGAAAATCAGGCCCAGCTCGCCCCGGCCGAAGGCGCCGAAGGGGCCGCCGAGAGCGACCAGCAGAGCGCCTAATCCGGATAATCCGGTATCGAAAACGCCCCGTGGGGATTATCTCCGCGGGGCGTTTTCTTTTCCGGCCGGGCACCTTGACGGCGTTTGGGTAATTGCCGGTCAGGACACGTTCGTGAAAAGGTAATAAAAAGTTAAAACGTTAGTATAAATTACGTTTTAGCGCGTAAGGGCGGTTTGAATCCCGCCATCGGCGGGGCCGAATCAGCCCCTGCAAACCCTTTGTTTTTAGCCCAAAAACGCTGTTGACGCGGCAAACCCCCGTAACTAGTATGCGCGCTCCTTTGGGGGGCCGGTGGTAGGTGTCCATCCTAGACGCGGTCCCGGAGTTTTTGGCTCTAAACATAGGCTTTGCGGTTCGCCGCGGGCCGTTCGATGGACAGGTAGCGAGCGAATCGCGGCAGCTGCGCGCGCGTTCGTTCGTTTTGAATTTGGTGCCGGTGCGCTGATGACGACCGGCAAAGACTTGGGAAGGTTTGGCCTATGCCGACAATGAATCAGCTGATCCGCAAGCCGCGCGTGAAGCCGACGGCTCGCATCAAGGCACCGGCGATGCAGTCGTGCCCGCAGAAGCGTGGCGTCTGCACCCGCGTTTACGTCGTGACGCCGAAGAAGCCGAACTCGGCACAGCGCAAGGTCGCCCGCGTCCGTCTCACCAACGGCTACGAAGTGATCAGCTACATCCCCGGTATGAAGCACAACCTGCAGGAACATTCCGTTGTGATGATCCGCGGCGGCCGCGTGAAGGACCTTCCCGGCGTGCGTTACCACATCATTCGCGGCACTCTCGACACGCAGGGCGTCGTCGAGCGCCGTCAGCGCCGGTCCAAGTACGGCGCCAAGCGGCCCAAGTAAGGAGCATCCCGATGTCCCGTCGCCACGCCGCCGAAAAACGCGAAGTCCTTCCCGATCCCAAGTTCGGGGACATCGTCGTTTCCAAGTTCATGAACTGCCTGATGTACGACGGCAAGAAGTCGGCCGCCGAACAGATCGTTTATGGCGCCTTCGAGCATATCGCGAGCAAGACCAAGAGCGATCCGGTCAAGGTGTTCCGCGATGCGCTGGAGAATGTGAAGCCGGCGATCGAAGTGCGTTCCCGCCGCGTCGGTGGCGCCACCTATCAGGTGCCGGTCGAAGTCCGCACCGATCGCCGCCAGGCGCTGGCGATCCGCTGGATCATCGAGGCGGTGCGTGGCCGCAATGAAAACACGATGATCGAACGCCTTTCGGCCGAACTGATGGATGCTGCGAACAACCGCGGCAACGCCGTCAAGAAGCGCGAAGACACTCACCGCATGGCGGAGGCCAATAAGGCCTTCTCCCATTACCGCTGGTAACGGGGAAGAACATGGCCCGCGCTCATCCGCTCGAGAAATATCGCAACATCGGCATCATGGCCCACATTGATGCCGGCAAGACGACCACGACCGAACGCATCCTTTACTACACCGGCCGTTCCTACAAGATCGGCGAAGTCCATGAAGGCACCGCCACCATGGACTGGATGGAACAGGAACAGGAACGCGGCATCACCATTACCTCGGCCGCGACGACGACCTTCTGGCGCGATCACCGGGTCAACATCATCGATACCCCTGGCCACGTGGACTTCACCATCGAAGTGGAGCGCAGCCTGCGCGTCCTCGACGGTGCCGTCGCCGTGTTCGACTCGGTCGCCGGCGTTGAGCCGCAGTCCGAAACCGTCTGGCGCCAGGCCGACAAGTATCACGTGCCGCGCATCTGCTTCGTCAACAAGATGGACCGTATCGGCGCGAACTTCGACCGTTGCGTCGACATGATCATCGGCCGCCTCGGCGCTCGTCCTCTGGTGCTGCAGCTGCCCATCGGCGTCGAGTCCGATTACGCCGGCGTCGTCGACCTGATCACCATGAAGGCGATCATCTGGGAAGACGAAAGCCTGGGCGCGAAGTTCAATTACACCGACATTCCCGCCGATCTGAAGGATCGTGCCGAGGAATATCACTCCAAGCTCGTCGAGAGCGCTGTCGAATTCGACGACGAAGCGCTCGAAGCCTACCTCGAAGGCAAGGAACCGGACGAGGCGACGCTGAAGGCCTGCATCCGCAAGGGCACCTGCGCGCTCGAGGGCGGTTTCGTCCCCGTGCTGTGCGGCTCGGCGTTCAAGAACAAGGGCGTGCAGCCCCTGCTCGATGCCATCGTTGACTACCTGCCGTCGCCGCTCGAAGTTCCGGACATCAAGGGCGTGAAGCCCGGCTCCGACGAGCCTGTCGTGCGCAAGTCCTCTGACGAAGCGCCGTTTTCGGCTCTCGCGTTCAAGATCATGACCGACCCGTGTGTCGGCTCGCTTACCTTCGCGCGCGTTTATTCCGGCGTGCTGGAAAGCGGCCAGGGCGTCATGAACACGGTGAAGGACAAGCGCGAGCGCATCGGCCGCATGCTGCTGATGCATGCAAACAGCCGCGAAGACATCAAGGAAGCCCGCGCCGGCGATATCGTCGCCATCGCTGGCCTCAAGGATGTCACCACCGGTGACACGCTTTGCGATCCGAACAATCCGGTCATTCTCGAGCGTATGGAATTCCCCGAGCCCGTGATCGAGGTCGCGGTCGAGCCCAAGACCAAGGGCGACCAGGAAAAGATGGGCATGGCGCTGTCGCGCCTCGCACAGGAAGATCCGTCTTTCCGCGTTTCCATCGACCACGAAAGCGGCCAGACCATCATCAAGGGGATGGGCGAACTCCACCTCGAAATCATCGTCGACCGCATGAAGCGTGAGTTCAAGGTCGAGGCCAACGTCGGCGCTCCGCAGGTGGCTTATCGCGAAACGATCAGCCGCTCGTTCGAAATCGACTACACCCACAAGAAGCAGAGCGGCGGTTCGGGCCAGTTCGCGCGCGTCAAGATCGTGTTCGAGCCGAACCCGGGCAATGGCTACGAATTCGAGAACGAAATCGTCGGCGGTTCGGTGCCGAGGGAATACATCCCGGGCGTCATCAAGGGCCTGGAAAGCGCCAAAGACAATGGCGTTCTGGTCGGCTTCCCCTGCATCGACTTCAAGGCGCGCCTTGTCGATGGTGCCTACCACGATGTCGACTCGTCGGCTCTCGCCTTCGAAATTGCCTCCCGCGCGGCCTTCCGCGAGGGTATCCCCAAGGCGGGCCCCGTCCTGCTTGAGCCGATCATGAAGGTCGAAGTCGTCACCCCGGAAGACTACATGGGCGACATCATCGGCGACCTGAATTCCCGCCGCGGACAGATCAGCGACATGGATCAGCGGGGCAATGCCCGCGTGATTTCGGCCAGCGTGCCGCTTGCCAACATGTTCGGCTACGTCAATGCCCTGCGTTCCATGAGTCAGGGACGTGCCCAGTTCACCATGCATTTCGCGCAGTATCAGCAGGTGCCCCAGGCGGTCGCCGAAGAAGTTCGCGCGAAGTTGGCCTAACCAGAGTTACGGAGAAGAGAGATGGCCAAGGAGAAGTTTGAGCGGAACAAGCCGCACTGCAACATCGGGACGATTGGTCACGTTGACCATGGGAAGACGACGCTGACTGCGGCGATCACGAAGGTTCTTGCGGAGAGCGGTG
>JAURLI010000082.1 GCA_030831315.1 Alphaproteobacteria bacterium | reverse complement strand
GTCGAGGGCATAGCCGAACAGCACCGGCGTCGCCGCCATGCCGATCCAGCCGCCGGTTGAGACGAGGCCGAATACGCGGCCGATGGCGCTGGCGGGGATGGCGGCGCGCACGATCAGGTCGCGCGCCGGGCGGATCACGCCGTTGAAGAACCCGGCCAGCGCCATGGCGGCAATGGTCAGCGCCACGGGCAGGCGGGCCAGGCCCGCCGCCAGCAACGCCGCCGCCGCCAGCGCGATGCCGATGACGGTGAACAGGGTACGGTTGCGGGCGCCGTCGGCGATCCAGCCGCCCGCCAGCACGCCCAGCATCGCCGCCACCAGATAGGCCGACAGCGCGATATTGGCCGCCGCCAGGTCGACGTTGCCGCCCGCCACCAGCGCGGCGACGGAAAAGCTCTGCACCCCCGACGTCACCATCGCCAGCACGACGTAGAAACCGAGACACAGCAGCACCGGCGCCGAAAAATACAGGGCGAAGGTTGAGCCGCCCCCACCGCTCGCCGCCTCTGGGGCCGCCGCCGGCGTGGCCGTGGCGCCATCCGGCGTCGTCGCGGGCGCCGGATCGGAGGTGGGCGCATCCGCGTCGGTGCCGAGAAGATGCCCCTGCCACAGCAGCAGCGCCACCACCACGACACCGGCGCCGCCCACGATCCCCAGCGCCATGCGCCAGTCGGTCACGGCGGCCAGCGCCAGGATCACCGGCGGCGCGGCGGCGAAGCCGACATTGCCGGTGAAGGTATGGATGCCGAAGGCGCGCCCCATCCAGTCGGGCCGGATGGCGGAGTTCATGATCGCGTAATCGGCGGGATGGAACACGGCATTGCCCAATCCCGTCACCAGCATGGCGGCGATCAAGAGCCAGTAATTGTCGGCGAGCGCCGCGCCGATGACGCCGAGCGACGATGCCGCCATGCCGAGGATCAGGAGCCGCTTTGCCCCGTAGCGGTCGACCAGAACCCCTGCGGGGACCTGGGCGATGGCGGTGGCGAGGTTGAGCAGGCTGATGACCAGGCCGAGCGCCGCATAGGACACCCCGAAATGGCCTTTCAGAAGGGGAAACAGCGGCGGCAGGACGAGGGTATAGAAATGGCTGAGCCCGTGGCCCGCCCCGATCAGGCCCATGACCCGCGCCGTTCGGCCCGCCGTTGCCGCGCCTGCGCTCATGTCCGGCTCTCCATTCTCGTCGCCCCGCTTGACCCCTGCGCGGCAATCTTCGTATATCAGGCCCCGTATTCTAGAGCTACCCGCGCCGGGGGCGGTTAAGTCCGGCGGCATCCGCGGTCCCATCGATCGCCCGTTCGAACCGATCAAAAGGAATTTCCGATGAGCTACGCCGTTCCTGCCGCACCGGTGGTCACGCTTCCCGTGGCCGGGTCAGAGGACACGTATCCCGTACGCCGTATCTGGTGCGTCGGGCGCAACTACGCCGCGCATGCGCGCGAGATGGGCTCCGATCCCGATCGTGAACCCCCGTTCTTCTTCGCCAAGCCGACCGACGCCATCGTGCAGAACGGCGACCCGATTCCCTATCCGGCGGGTACCAAGAACCTGCACCATGAAATCGAGCTGGTCGTCGCCATCGGCAAGGCCGGCACGAAGATCTCGGTCGAGCAGGCGCTCGATTACGTCTACGGCTATGCCGTCGGCCTCGACATGACCCGCCGCGACCTGCAGAACGCCGCCAAGGACACCGGCCGTCCCTGGGAAATGGGCAAGTCCTACGACTTCTCCGCGCCGTGCTCGGCCATCCAGCCGGCCTCGCGCATCGGCCATCCCGACAAGGGCGCTATCTGGGTGAAGGTCAATGGCGTCACCAAGCAGTCGAGCGATATCTCCTTCCTGATCTGGGACGTCGCCGAAACGATCTCGCACCTGTCGCAGCTGGTCGACTTGCGCCCGGGCGACCTGATCTACACCGGCACGCCCGAAGGCGTGGCGGCAGTGGTCGCGGGCGACGTGATGGAAGGCCACATCGACGGTGTGGGCGACATCAAGACCCCGGTGATCAAGTAGTCGCCGGTCGATCGCGATGCAGGACAACCTGACGGCGGAACGGCCGACTTTCGTCACCCATCTTGAATGCGGCATGACGGGGGAACGGCTGCCCGCCGACAGGCTGGCCAACCTCTCGGCGGCAGGAAAGCCACTGCTCGTTCGCTACGATCTCGACGGCATCAGGAAGGCCGTTTCGCGCGACGACCTCGCCGCCCGCGCGCCCGACCTGTGGCGCTACCGCGAACTCCTGCCGGTGCGCGCTTGCGAAAACATCGTCTCTCTCGGCGAAACCATGACGCCGCTGATCGAATTGCCGCGCCTTAAAAAGGCGCTCGGCGGCGGCGACATCATCGTCAAGGACGAAGGTCGCCTGCCCACGGGCTCGTTCAAGGCGCGCGGCCTCGTCATGGCGGTGTCGATGGCGAAAGAACTCGGCGTTCGCAAGATGGCGATGGCGACCAACGGCAACGCCGGCGCGGCGCTCGCCGCCTATTGTTCGCGTGCAGGGATTGAGTCCGTCGTCTTCTGCCCGGCCGACACGCCGGAAGTGAACGTGCGCGAAATCCAGTTGCAGGGTGCGCGGGTCTACCGCGTCAACGGGCTGATCAACGATTGCGGCAAGATCGTCGTCGATGGCCGGGAAAGCGCTGGCTGGTTCGAAACCAACACCCTGAAGGAGCCCTACCGCATCGAGGGCAAGAAGACGATGGGCCTGGAACTCGCCGAACAGCTCGGCTGGGACGTGCCCGATGTCATCCTTTATCCAACGGGCGGCGGCACCGGTCTGATCGGCATGTGGAAGGCTTTCGCGGAGCTGGAAGCGCTGGGCTGGATCGGGCCGAAGCGCCCGCGCATGGTCGCGGTGCAGGCTTCCGGTTGTGCGCCCATCGTCAAGGCTTACGAGGCGGGCGTCGAACACGCCGATCTGTGGAAGGGGGCGCACACGGTTGCCGCCGGCATCCGCGTGCCCGTCGCCATCGGCGATTTCCTGATCCTGCGCGCGGTACGCGAATCGAACGGCTTCGCCGTTGCCGTTGATGATGAACTGATCGAAGCGGGTCAGCAGGAAGTGGCGCGTGAAGAAGGCCTGCTCTTGTGCCCCGAAGGCGCCGCGACCTACGCCGCCTACAAGCAGGAACTGGCCTCGGGCCGGATTTCGAAAGACGAGCGCGTGGTGCTGTTCAACTGCGGCTCGGGCCTCAAGTACCCGATGCCGCCGGCAGATAGCGCCCTCGACAAGGACGGCGCAATCAATTACGCCGCGCTTTAGCGCGCGGCTTTCGCTTCCGCCATCATCCTTTTGACGCGTTCCGGGGTGAACGGGATTTCGCGCAGGCGCACGCCGGCGGCGGCGAAAACGCCGTTGGCGATCGCGGCGGGCGTCGGCCCCTGGGTCGCCTCGCCCACCCCCATTGCCTTTTCCGTTACGCGCTGAAAGACGAAGGTTTCGATCTCCGGCACTTCGCGGAAGGTGAGGATCGGGTAAGTTTCCCAATCGACGCTGGTGATGCGCACGGGATCGAAGCGCACCGCTTCCTTCATGGTCCAGCTCGCCGCCTGGATCAGCCCGCCTTCCAGCTGGTTGGCAACGCCGTCGGGGTTGATCGACAGCCCCGCATCGGCGGCGATGAAGGCCTTCGGTGTCTTGATCACGCCGGTTGCCTCGTCCACTTCGACGTTGAACACGACAGCGGCATAGCACTTCGAATTCTTGTAGCGGTTGAAGGCGATGCCCTGGCCTTTTCCCTTGCCCCATTTTTTGGGGTCCCATCCCGCCATCGCCGCGACCTTTTCGACGACGGCGCGCGCCCGCGCATCCTTCAGATGGCGCAGGCGGAACTCGACGAGATCGAGGCCCGCTTCATGGGCCAGTTCGTCCAGCATCGATTCGGTCGCAAAGATATTGCCGAATGTGCCAAGCGCGCGCAGCGATGACACCCGGAACGGGTGCGGCTTGACGAAGTGCTTGGCGATGCGCGTTTTCGGGAAATCGTAATAGGGGCGCGCACCTCGGTGCGCGCCGCCGTCCTTGCCGTTGTTGTCGACGGGTTCCGGCGCGGGCGTCGCGTTTTCCCGGTGCCAGCAGGCGATGAACCCGGCGGTTTCCTTTTTTGCGCGCGGGCGGCCCGCATGGGCGTTCGACCACACGTCGAAATTCCAGTCGATGATGTCGCCGGCCTTGTTCACGCTCGCCTGCAGCGCCATCACCATGCCGGAACCGTAAGGCTCCCACTTGAACTCGTCGTCGCGCATCCACTGCACACGCACGGGGCGGCCCGGCACGGCGCGCGCCAGCATGGCGGCATCCATGGCGGCGTCGTCGGCGCCGTTATGGCCGTAGACGCCCGCGTTTTCCGCATGGATGCAGCGGATCTTTTCCTTAGGCATGTCGAAGGCGCAAGCGAGCGCCGCGCGCAGCGGGTAAATGCCCTGGCTATGGGCCCAGACCGTCAGGCGGTCGCCGTCCCATTGCGCCATGCCCGCCGACGGACCGATCGAGGCATGGGACTGAAAGGGTCGCGCGTAGATCGCCTCGACCGTATGGGCGGCGTCTGCGGGCGTCACAATCTCGGGGATCGGTTTGTCCACCGGAATGCCGCCCTCGACGACGGTGTCCTCGCACTCCTGGCTCATCATCCAGTCGTAGAGGTTATCTTCGTCGGGGTACTGGGCGGTCTCTTCCCATGTGCAGGCGGCAGCGAGAACGTCGCGTGCCTTGACGGCGGCGGCTTCGCTCTCGGCGACAATCCCAAGGAAGTTTCCATCGCGCACCACTTCGACGACGCCCGCGATTTTTTTCGCCACTTCAAGGTCGGCGGATTTCAGCTTCGCCCCGTAGCTCGGCGGGAACACGACGCGCCCGTGCAAAAGGCCCGCGACCTCCATGTCCTGAATGAAGGCGCGACCGCCGAAGACCTTGGCCGGGATGTCGAGGCGTGGCGCCGCCTTGCCGACGATGCGGTAATCGGCAGGCGATTTCGGCTTCGTCGCGGGCGTCACCTCGGCATCGAATTTCTGCCCGCCCATCAGGTCCCAGTAGGTCACCTGGCGGTTGGTGGCGGGGCTTTTGACGGTGCCGTCCTCGACGATCAGGGTATCGCGCGGGACGTCCAGCGCGGCCGCTGCCTTGTCCATCAGGATGGCGCGCGCGGCTGCCGCGGCGAAGCGGATAGAGGTGCCCGATTCCTCGATCGAGCCTGAACCCGCGGTCAGCTTTTCATCCACCGTGGCGCCGGTATCGGCCGTCTTGATGCGGACGCGCTCAAGGGCGACGTCGAGCTCTTCGGCGCCGACTTGGGCGACGGCGGTCATAACGCCCTGGCCGAATTCGACCTTGCCGGTGAAAATGTTGACGATGCCCGCGGCATCGAGGGCGAGCCACGAATCGATGCGCGCATCGGTGTTGAGGCTGCCGGGAAGTTTGATCTCTTCGCTCATGGCGTTCAGCCGGCAAGTTCGCGGGCGGCGCGGCGCACGGCCCGGAAGACCCGGCTGTGGGCGCCGCAGCGACACAGGTTGTCCTGCAAGCCCACGCGGATCGCGTCCATGTCCGGGTTCGGGTTTTTGTCCAACAGCGCCTTGGTGGCGATGATCAGGCCGGACGTGCAATAGCCGCACTGGGCCGCCTGTTCGGCGATGAAGGCGGCCTGGATCGGATGGGGCTGTTCCGGCGTGCCGAGGCCTTCGAGCGTCGTCACCTGCTTGCCCGCCGCGTCCTTGACGCTGACCGAGCACGAGAATGCCTTTTCGCCGTCGATCAGCACGTTGCATGCGCCGCATTGTTCCTGCCCGCATCCGTATTTCGGCGACACCAGCCCGACGTCGTTGCGCAGCACGTAAAGAAGCGGCGTATCCGCGTCGGCGCTGACCGTGTGCGACTTGCCGTTGATGGTGAGCTTGAACTGTTCGCTCATACCCTGTTCCCCCTGTTAGCCCCTGCGGGCCTCTTGAATCATCTTGCGCACGCGCTCGGGCGTGAACGGCAGCTCGCGCAACCGCACGCCAATCGCTGCAAACACGGCATTGGCGATGGCGGCCGCCGTCGGGCCCTGGCTCGCCTCGCCGACGCCGAGGAATTTCTCGCCCGGACGGTTGAGCACGACGGTCTCGACCTCGGGCGCTTCGCGGAAGGTGAGGATGGGATAGCTTTCCCAGTCAACGGAAGTGATTTCCCCCGGCGTGAAGCGCACCCGTTCCTTCAGCGTCCAGCTTACCGACTGGATCACTCCGCCTTCGAGCTGGTTGGCGATGCCGTCGGGCGCGATGGCCTCGCCCGCGTCGCCCGCGCAGGCCGCGCGCAGCACGGTGATGGCGCCGGTTTCCTCATTCACTTCGACATCGACGGCGACGGCGCAATAGGCGGCGGTGTTCTTGTAGCGCGCATAGGCGATGCCATGGCCGCGGCCCGGCACCTTGTCGGCCTTGCCCCAGCCGATGGCGTCGCGTGCCGCTTCCAGCGCGAAGCGGGCGCGCGGATCGGACATGTGGGCGAGGCGGAAGGTCACCGGGTCCTCGCCCGCCGCATGGGCGAGCTCGTCCATCATCTGTTCGATGGCGAAGACATTGGCAAAGGCGCCGAGCCCGCGCAGCGACGAGCAGCGGAACGGATGCGCCTTGATGAAATGCTTGGCGACGTTGATCTGGGGGAAATCGTAACCGGGCCAGGCGTTGCGGTGTTCGCCCGCCTCTGCATCCTTGGCCGGGCCAAGTGATTGGGGTGGCAGGCCGTTCTCGATCATGCGCGCGGCCAGAAGGCCAGATTCGGTCGACTTGGGCTTCGGCCGGTTGCCATGGTGGTTGGACCATACGTCGAAGCGCCAGTCGGCGACGCGGTTGTCGGGGCCGAGGCTCGCGCGCACCTTTGTCACCATCGCCGTGCCGAAGGGTTCCCAGCAATGTTCGTCGTCGCGCATCCACTGGATGCGCACCGGACGGCCATCGACCGCACGCGACAGAAGTGCGGCATCCAGCGCGACGTCGTCGGCGCCGCTGTGACCGTAGACGCCGGCACCTTCCATGTGGATGCAGCGGATGTCGTCCTCTTCCATGCGAAAGACGTTCTTGAGCGCGCGGCGCAGCGGAAACACGCCCTGGCTCTGGGTGTGGACGATCAGCTTGCCGCCTTTCCATTCGGCGACGGCGCAGCTCGGCCCCATCGTGCCGTGCAGGATGAAGGGCTTGGCGTAGATCTGCTCGAGGGTGGCCTTGGCATCGGCGGGCGGTTCGGTGTCGGGCGGGGGTTCGTCCGTATGGACGCCGTCGACGCAGCCGTATTCGACGGTGTCCTGGGACATCATCCATTCGAACAGATGGTCTTCATCGGGCAGCGGTTCGCCGGCGCTCCAGCGCGCGTTAGTGGCCAATGCGTCGCGCGCACGAATGGCGGCGATTTCGGTTTCCGCCACGACGCCCAGAAAATCGCCATCGCGCAGGACCTTGACCACGCCCGGAATTTTTTCCGCTGCCGCCGTATCGACGGATTTCAGCGCGGCACCCTGGTGGCGCGGGCGCACGATGCGCCCGTGCAGCATGCCGGGCAGGCGCAGGTCCTCGATGAAGGCGGGCGCACCGAATACCTTGGCGGGCAAATCGACGCGCGGCACGCGGGTGCCGACCACGCGGTGCGCCTGCGGCGGCTTGGGCGGGAAGGCGGCGGTCGCGTCACGGCCGAACTTGCGCCCGCCCATCAGGTCCCAGTAGGTGACCTGCTGGTTCGATTCGGAACTGCGGATGGCGCCATCCTCGACGCTCAGGCTTTCGACGGGCACGCCCAGCTTTTCGGCAGCCATCTTCAGCATGATGCCGCGGCATTCGGCGGCGGCGAAACGCAGCGCGGTCGCTGAAACCTCCATCGAGCGCGAGCCCGAGGTAACGTTTTCATCCGCCGTTTCGCCGGTGTCGGCGGTCTTGATGCGCACGCGCGACAGGTTAACGTCGAGCTCTTCCGCCGCCACCTGCATGGCGGCCGTCTTGAGCCCCTGGCCGATCTCGATCTTGCCCGAACGCACGGTAACCGTGCCGTCGGTCTCGATGCCGATCCACAGGTCGAGGGCCGGGTTGTTGCGAAGGCTGCCCGGTAGTCGTTTGGCTTCAGTGGCCACGGTGCGCTCCCTGCGTGGTCCGGATTTATTCGTTCGTATTACCCGGCATTGTCCCGGGGGGAACGGCATTGTCAAGCGGGCCCGGCTGGACAGGCCTTGTCTTGGGGCCGTTTGGTCGTATATCTGTGAAGGGGGCGGAAGCCAGAAGCGGGAGACAGAGATATGGCCGATATCATACCCGGCGCAGACGACGACGTGCTCGGCACCGTGCATCGCTGGAAAGGCGAGGGGCGCAAGGTCGCGCTCGCCACCGTCGTGACCACCTGGGGTTCGAGCCCGCGCCCCGTCGGCAGCCAGCTCGCCGTCGACGACAAGGGCAATTTCGTCGGCTCGGTTTCGGCCGGTTGCGTCGAAAGCGCCGTCGTCGATGCCGCATCGCGGATCATCAAGAACGGCAAGCCCGAACTGCTCGATTTCGGCATCGCCGACGATCAGGCGTGGGAAGTCGGCCTTTCCTGCGGCGGCAAGATCGAGATTTTCGTCGAGACGGTGGACTGATGCGGGCGGGACAACTCGACAAGCTGATTTCGCTCCGCGATTCCAAGCGGTCCGTCGCGCGGGTCACCGATATCGCGACAGGCGATGATGTGCTGATCATCGACGGCAAGGCCGAAGGCGCGCTCGCCATCGACGCCAAGCTTCAGGCCGCCATCGACGATGCGCTGGCACGCGAGGAATCCCGCCTGATCGAGGACGGCAACCGCCGTGTCTTCATCCAGGTCCTGACCCCACCCTTGCGCCTCGCCATCATTGGCGCCGGGCATATCTCGCAGTTCCTCAGCACCATTGCCGCCGAAATCGGCTACGACGTCACCGTGATCGATCCGCGCACGACTTATGCAAGCGCCACGCGCTTTCCGGGTGCCACGCTGTCCCACGAATGGCCGGACGAGGCACTGGCCTCTCTCGCTCTCGACCGCCGCTCGGCGGTGGTGGCGCTCAGCCATGATCCCAAGCTCGATGAGCCTGCGCTCGCCGCCGCGCTCAAGTCCGACGCCTTTTACGTGGGCGGTCTGGGCTCGCGCAAAACCCAGGCCCAGCGGCGCGAGCGCATGAAGGGCCAGGGCTTTACCGACGCCGATCTCGACCGTATCCACGGCCCCGTCGGCCTCGACATCGGCGCCCTGTCGCCCGCCGAGATCGCCGTGTCCATCGTCGCCCAGATGATCGACGTCCTGCGCCCGAAGAAAAAGGGCGTCAAATCCGCATGACCCGGGTTTGCAGGCGATGACCGTCGCGGCCATCGTGCTGGCGGCCGGGCGTTCGACCCGGGCGGGCAAGACCAACAAGCTGACAGCGCCGGTCGCGGGCGAGCCTATGGTGGCCCGCGCCGTCGATGCGGTGCTGGCGTCTGTGGCGCGGCCCGTCATCGTCGTCACCGGCCATGAAGCCGAAAAGGTGCGCGCCGCCCTTGCTGGGCGCGATGTACGCTTCGTCCACAATCCCGATTATGCGGACGGCATCAG
>JAURLI010000081.1 GCA_030831315.1 Alphaproteobacteria bacterium | reverse complement strand
GCTGGATGGCGCGCAGCAGCGTGCGCGTCACCGCGGCGATGACGACGTCGCTGGACGCGAGGTATTCCTTCGTGCGGTCGCGGATGGCGCCCTGGGTTTCGATGGCGAAGGCATCCTGGGCCGGGAAATACTCCCCCATGCCGCAGAAGGTGTTGTCCTTGCCTTTCATTTCCTGGCGATCCTGCAGGTAGCGGTTCTCCGGACGCCGGACATGGCGCAGGTCCGGGCCGACATTTGCGGCGCGGAACTTGCGCAACGCCTCCTTGTCCAGCGGCTGGGAATGCCGGTAGAAGAACTCGAACACCGTGTGCGAATAGTCGTCGCGCGGCACGTACCAACGCCCCTGATAGCCGACCTCGCCGGTCGAAGTCGAGGGCGTCGCCCCGCAGGGATACACGTAGTTGTTCACCCGCAGGTATTTCTTGCCATTGGGCGAATTGTGCAGGGCATAGATGCGCGTGCCGAAACTCGTCGGTTCGGTGCTGACTTGCGGCGGTTCGTTGCCACGCAGCGCCGCGACGTCATTGCCCGAACGGATGCTGCGGGTGCCGACGGGACGGCGATGCAGGAAGGTCGTGTGCATCGGATCGACGACGCTTTCAACCCCCTGCAGCCAGTTGCAGGTTTGAATGGTGCGGAAGGCAAGCCGGTTGGGCTCGGGCGCCATCAGGAACTGGAAATCGGGGATGATCGGCGCCTCGCCTTCGCCCATGAAGGTCCAGATCACGCCGCCCTTTTCCTGCACCGGGTAGCTCGCCATGCGCACCTTGTGGCAGAAGCTGCGCCCCGCCGCTTCCGCCGGCTGCTCCAGGCACTTGCCGTTTATGTCGAACAGCCAGCCGTGGTAGAGGCAGCGGATGCCGCCGTCCTCGATCCGGCCGTAGGAAAGGTCGGTTCCGCGGTGCGGGCAGGCGCGGTCGATCAGGCCGAGACGGTCCTTGTCGTCACGAAAAAGAACAAGCTCCTCACCCATGATCGTGATCGGGATCGGATCGCCGCCGACGGGCAGGTCCTCCGATGTCGCAACCGGCTGCCAGTAGCTGCGCAGCAGCTTGCCGCACGGTGTACCCGGTCCGGTCCGGGTCAGCAGTTCATTCTCTTCCTTCGTCAGCATGGGACGATCCTCCCTACAGATCGCATACGTCTCCGCACTTTCAGGCCTTATTCGGAACTCTTCTTTTTCTTGCGCTTTTTCTTGGCTGACGGCCCCCAGTAGCGTTCCCAAGACTTGACCATCTTGAGATGCATCTCCGCGCCCAAAAGCGCATCGTCACGCACCTGCACCGGCTTGCCGAGCATGGTATCGGGGAACGGCAGGAAGCGGGGCTGCTGGAGCGCCTTGTGGACCGGCACGGCCGAGGTTTCGGCGTACTGGATGAGCTGGCCTTCGCGGCTCAGCAGCCAGTTGATGAACAGCCGCGCCGCGTTCTTGCGCGGCGACTGCTCGAGCATCACCACCTGCGACAGCGTGATGGGAATGGGCGCCGGGCAGTGATAGCCGATGGGTGCGCCCTTCTCGACCAGCTGCTGGGCGCGCCATTCGGGCGCCGGGATATTGGCATGGAATTCGCCGGCGACCGTCAGGGCCGTAATGGCGCTCATCCCTTCCTTGCGTTTCTGGGGCTGCAAGACATCGAACAGCTTGGCGGTGAATTCTTCGCCCCATTTCTCACCCTTGCCGCCCCAGAGATTGAGCAGCCAGGAATTGGGGTGGTTGGACAGCGCGACATTGCCGCCACGCCAGCGCGGGTTGGTCAGCAGGTCGTCCCAGGTCGCGGGCAGGTCCTGTTCCTTGACCAGCTTCTTGTTGTAGCCCATGCAACGGTACGACAGCTTGAACGCCGCCCAAGTGCCGTCATCGGCACGGTATTCCCTGGCGACGTTGGCGTAGCCCGGCAACGAACGAAGATCAGCGAGCGCGTTTGCCTTGGTGAACTGGAAGGTGGCATCGGCGATGCTGGTCGTAACGTCGGCGAGAATGCGCCCTTCGCGCAGGGCCACCAGAACGCGCATGCCGCGCGCCGAGGTGCCCGAACGGCTGTAGCGCAGGTTGACGAAGGGATAGCGTTCGCGGAACGCCGCCGTCATCGTATCGAAATCAGGGTTATCCCAGGTGCCGAGAACAATCGCTTCCTTTTCGGCCTTGGCGCCGTCGATCCATGCCTGCGGCACCTTGAGTTCGGCATCAAGCCCGTCGAGGATCTTCGAATCGAGCTTGAGAGCGGCGAGCGCCTTCTGTGTCGCCTTCGGCAGATCGGCTGCGAAACCGCCCCCCGGAATAAGGGAAAGGCCGAGAATGGCGGTCGCGATAGTCGTCTTGAAGTGCATGTCGGGTCTCCCTCTCGCGTGCACGGGACAGTCTGTCGTTAAACGGGTAATGGCAAATGATCGGCCCGGGCCTCAGATCTTCGACTTGTGAAGAACCTTGTCGCCGGCATAAAGGCCCATGTGCTCGTTGCGCGTCGCCTGGTTGCGCGCGAACAACTTGTCGGCTTCCTCGGGATCGGGAAAGCGCGCCTCCACCTCCAGCCGGTAGCCGTCGGGATCGAGGAAGAACCAGTTGAGCAGGCCGCGCTCGCGCTTGTGGGCAACCGGGCCTTCGATATCGACGCCCTGGGAGCGGATGTATTCCACCACTTCCTCGCAGTGACGCCAGTCGACGCGGTACGACCAATGGATCGCATGCGGAATGTCGATTTCCGGCGTGTCGGGCATGCGCTTGAGGATCGAAAGGCCGAAATCGCCGATATACAGCTTCATCAGCGGCGTCTTGGAACCATCGTTGCGCCACTCCACGCGGGCGCCGAGGATCCGTGTATAGAAGTCGATGGTCTTGTCGAGATCGCGCGCGTAGAACCCGCTGTGGCT
>JAURLI010000080.1 GCA_030831315.1 Alphaproteobacteria bacterium | reverse complement strand
GCACATGATCTTCGTGTGGCAGGACATGGGCCGGCCGCTGGCCATGCCGCCGGGGACCGATCCGGTGCGCGGCAAGGTGATCCGTGCCGCTTTCGACAAGCTCATGACCGACAAGGCGTTCGAGAAGGACATCATCAAGGGCGGCCTCGAGGTCGACCCGATGGGCGCGGCGGAGGTCGACGACCTTCTTGCCAAGCTCTATGCCCTGCCGAAGGCGACGCTCGATCGCGGGCGCACGGTCTATGCCGACATGCGTTCCTCGAAGCTTTCGGAAGCTACGAAGAAGAAGCTGTCGGGTGCCAAGCTGGTCAAGGTTGCGACCAAGGGCAGCCGGACCAAGATCGAATTGAAGGACAATTCCGGCAAGAGCTGGAAGTTCAACGCCACCCGCCGCACCAAGGTCAAGGTGGGGGGCGGCAAGGCCAAGCCCACCGCTTTGAAGGCGGGCATGACCTGTGACGTTACCTTCTTCGGTAACGGCGGTCTCGCTTACAACGCGAACTGCAAGTAACAGCATTTCCGGGTGGATGGCCTTCGTGCCATTCCCCCGGTTCGCCATTTTTTATTCAAGCACCATAAAGGGGAGACCCATATGAATTTCCGTTTCGTTCTGGGAAGCATCTGTGCCGCCGCGGCGGTCAACATGTTCGCCGTCGCGCCGGCATCCGCCGACGCGGTGTCCGATTTCTACAAGGGCCGTAACGTCGATCTGATCGTCGGCTACAATCCGGGCGGCGGCTATGACGCCTATACCCGCCTGCTGGGCCGTCATATCGGCAAGCATATCCCTACCAATCCGACGGTTGTCGTCAAGAACATGCCCGGTGCGGGAAGCCTCAAGTCCGCCAACTATCTGTTCAACGTCGCGCCGAAGGACGGCTCGGTGTTCGGCATGTTCGCGGGCGGCATCGCCATGGACGCGCTGATCGGCGGCAAAAAGACCGAGTTCGATCCCCGTCAGTTCAACTGGCTCGGTTCCATGACCGAAACCTCGAGCGCCTGCTGGGCGTGGAAGGACTCGGGCTTCAAGACACTTGAAGACGTCAAGAAGAAGGAATTCGTGGTGGGCGCAACTTCGGGCGGGTCATCGACCTTCGCCTGGCCGACCAGCATGAATGCCTTCCTCGGCACCAAGTTCAAGGTCATTCCCGGCTACGGCGGCACCAAGGGCATTACGCTGGCGGTGGAACGCGGCGAACTGCAGGGCCTCTGCGGCTACTTCATTTCCTCGATCCGTTCGTCCAAGCCCGACTGGCTGCGTGACAAGAAGGTCGTGATGCTGGTTCAGGAAGCGAACGAGCGGCATCCGGATTTCCCGAACGTGCCGACGGTCTTCGAATACGCCAAGGACGCCAAGAGCAAGCAGGCCCTGAAGCTGGTCTTCGGCTGGCAGGTCATGGGCCGGCCGTTCACGCTGCCGCCGGGAGTGCCGGCCGATCGCGTGGCAGCCCTGCGCAAGTCCTTCGAGACGACGTTGAAGGACAAGGACTTCCTTGCCGATGCAGAGCGCAGCAAGCTGCTGATCGCGCCGCGTACGCACCAGCAGGTGATGGCCTATCTGGATGAAGCGTGGAAGACGCCGAAGGATATCATCCGCTCGGTCTACGTTGCGCTTGGCCGCGACAAGGCGAAGAAGAAAAAGAAGTAGTAATCCGGCCTTGCCGGAAAAAATCAGGGCGGCCCGCAGGGGCCGCCCTTTTTTCTGCACGCGGCATCGGCTCAGGCTGCGACGGGGGCCTCGCCCTGGGTGGCGAAGCGCCGCAGCAGGCGGCGTTCCGACCGGCTGAAATCGGTGCGCGCATGAATGGTCGAACGGTTGTCCCAGATCAGGACGTCGCCCGGGCGCCACTTGTGGGCGTAGACGAATTCGGGCCGTTCCATGTGCCTGAACAGCCGCTCAAGCAGGGCGTCGGACTGTTCTTTCGGCAGGCCTTCGATGGCGAAGGTCATCAGGTGGCTGATGAACAGGGACTTGCGGCCGGTTTCCGGGATGACCCGTACGGCCGGGTGGCTCGCGCTCTTGTCCAGCGAGTTCTTCTCGCGCAACGTCGTGCCGTGCATGAAGCCCTGCAGCGCGTTGCGCCCGGCAAGCAGCTTTTTGGTGTCCTCGTCCAGTGCGTCGTAAGCGGCGGTGGTCGAAGCGATGACCGTATCGCCGCCTTCCTTCGGAACCTCGATGCTGTAGAGGATCGTCGCCCGCGACGGGGTCGGGATATAGGACATGTCGGAATGAAAGTGCATCTCGCCGTCGGGAAGCGAGCCGATGGGTTCGCCCTTTTCGTCGCGGATGTTGCTGACGAGCATGGTGTAGCCGTTATAGGCGTCGTCCTTTTCCTTACGGAATTCCTTGGGGCGGGGGCGCTCGATCAGCTCGCCGAACAGGCGCGAAAAGCGGACCTGCTGGTGCTCGTCGATATTCTGTCCACGCAGCAGGATCACGCCACGATCCAGCCATGTCTTGACGATGGTCGCGGCGTCCTCGGGGGAAAGTTCATTGCGCAGGTCCACGCCGCTGATTTCGGCGCCGACGAGGGGACGAAGGGGGGTAACGGTTACGCTCATGTCTGCCTCTGAGTTTATGTCAGGCTTTGTGAGCGGGATGGTAAGGCCTTTGGAAGGCCTTGTCTTGTGCCTCGAATCGGGTTGCGACTTAGTCGCGTTTTGGCGAAGGCCCGCGGGCGAGGAAAGCCGGCATGTGATCGCCAAAGGCTACCACCGGCTTGTCGTCGTCACGATTGTTGCGGTTGTCCCGGCGGCGGCCTTCCGGGGCGTTCGCGCGCACAGGTTCTTTCGCCTGTTCCTTGACGGGGGCGGGTGCCGCTTTCGATTCCTCGGCACGCGCAGGTGCGCTGTCGCTTTCCTCGCGCCGGGGGCTGCGTTCGCGGTCACGCTCGCCCGGGCGGCGTCTGCCGCGGCCGCGGCCGCCACGATCACCACGGCCCCGTTCGCGGCCGGTTTCCCCGGCCTCGTCAGCGGCGCCTTCCGCAATGCCTTCGATCGCCACCACGTTGAGCGGCTTGCCGAGCAGGCGCTCGATGGCGGCGAGGAACTTCGCGTCGTCGGGCGCGACCAGGGTAAAGGCGCGGCCCTTCGTTCCGGCGCGGCCGGTGCGGCCGATGCGGTGAACGTAGTCTTCTGCGTGGAAGGGGATGTCGTAATTGAAAACGTGCGACATGCCCTGGATGTCGATGCCGCGTCCGGCCACATCGGTGGCGACCAGAAGGCTGATCTTGCCAGCCTTGAAGGCTTCAAGGGTTTCGGTACGGGCCGACTGGACCATGTCGCCATGAAGCGGTGCCGCGGAGAAGCCGTGGCGAATGAGAGACTTCGCTACGACGTCCACATCGCGCTTGCGATTGCAGAAGACCAGCGCGTTCTTGACCTCTTCCGAAGCCATGACGGCGCGGAGTGCCGCGCGTTTTTCGAAGTCCTTGCCGCCGCAGCGCACGATGGAATGTTCCACCGTTTCCGCAGCCGAGGAGGTGCGCGAAACCGTAATTTCCTTCGGGTTCATCAGGAACTGATCGGCCAGCCGCTTGACCTCCGGCGGGAAGGTCGCGGAGAAGAACAGCGTCTGGCGGATACGCGGAAGGAAACTGACGATTCGCTCGACGTCCGGGATGAAGCCCATGTCGAGCATGCGGTCGGCTTCGTCGATCACCAGGATCTTGACGTCGGTCAGCAGGATGCCGCCGCGTTCATAATGGTCGATCAGCCTGCCGGGCGTAGCGATCAGGACATCGACGCCGCGATCGAGCTTTTCGAGCTGAGGCCCGAAGGATTCACCGCCGATCAGCAGCGCCATCGTCAGCTTGTTGTACTTGCCGTAGGTCTGGAAATTTTCCGAGATCTGCGCGGCGAGTTCGCGCGTCGGCGTCAGGATCAGCGAGCGCGGCATGCGCGCCTTGGCGCGGCCCGAGGCGAGGATGTCGATCATCGGCAGCGTGAAGGACGCCGTCTTGCCGGTGCCCGTCTGGGCGCAGCCGAGTATATCCCGTCCCATGAGGACATAGGGAATGGCCTGGGCCTGGATGGGGGTCGGTTTCTGGTAACCGGCGTCGGTTACCGCCTTGAGCACGTTCTCGGACAGGCCGAGGGCGTCGAAGGTATTGGAATCAGTTTCGATCAGGGACAATGAACGGGTTCGCCTGTGGGGAAAAGGGGCGCCACGCTTGCGCGGCGGCGCAAACATAATCAATCAGGGCCCAAGTTGAAAGGGCAAAGAGGGAATACGGGATATTGCCCGCAGTCGCTTTTCTTTCCGGTTTTTTCCGAAAAAGCAGCGCCTTTTCAGCGCACTAGAAGGCACTTCCCGGCTTGCCCTCAGGGGACCTGCGTGGTCCTGTCACTGCCGCTTTCGGTCTGAAAGTCCTTCGGACCGGGAAAAAGCTCGCGGGTTGCGCCCGCCACCAGCTTCAGGAATCGGGGGTCGCTGACCGAAGTAATGGGGCTGACGTAGGCGATAACTTCCATTTCGGGCCGATCGCTCCAGCACCAGGCGCCGTAGACTTGGGTGATGGACTTGCCCGGGGTGGGAATGTCCCTGGTGGGCGTGCCTTCGCACAGGCCGGCATTGCCGGGTTGCTTGTTGAAGGCGAGGACGACACGCAGGTTCTTCTCGGTGCTTCCGCCGGACTTTGTCGTGAAGTGGGTATGGATAGCCGAATTGCGCGTCTGCATCGCGTCGGTCACGGCAGTGGCGAAGGCGGCCTCATCCATGCCGAGGGGATTGCCGTGGATTACCACCAGCGTGTCGCGGTTGCGGTGATAGAGATTGAAGGTGTTGTAGTCGTAGTTGGTGCCGTATTCGGCGACGAAGGCCGGGCCATCGCCCACGCAGGCCGTCAACGTGGCAAGGGCCATCGCCGCGGCGGCAAGAGCTTTTCCGGAAGTGATTCGGGACATGGGAACCTCTCTGAGCCTTCCCCTCGCGCAAAATATGATCCCGCGGATAGCATCCCGCAAGGCCCACACGCAGAATTCGTTCAGATGTCCAGGTCGGCCGCCTGGCGCGCGTTTTCCTGGATGAACTTGAGGCGTAATTCCGGCTTGCGGCCCATCAGGCTTTCGACCCGTTTCTGGGTTTCCTTGTGGGTGCCCTGGGGAATGACGACGCGCTCCAGCGTGCGCCGGGTCGGGTCCATCGTCGTTTCCTTGAGCTGTGGGGGCGGCATTTCGCCCAAGCCCTTGAAGCGGCTGATCTCGATCTTGGCGCGACCCTTGAAGGCGTTCTTGAGAAGCTCTTCCTTGTGGGCGTCGTCGCGGGCGTATTCCGAATGGCCGCCCTGGGTCAGGCGATAGAGCGGCGGCACCGCAAGATAAAGCCGCCCCGCCTCGATCAGGTCGGGCATCTCGCGATAGAAAAACGTGATCAGCAGGGATGCGATATGGGCGCCGTCGACGTCGGCATCGGTCATGATGATGACGCGCTCGTAGCGCAGTTTCGACAGCTCGAAGCGCGAGCCCGTGCCGCAGCCGAGCGCGAGCGCAAGATCGGCGATTTCCTGGTTGCCCTGCATCTTCTCGCTGGTGGCGGTTGCGACGTTCAGGATCTTGCCGCGCAGCGGCAGCACCGCCTGGGTGCGGCGGTCGCGCGCCTGCTTGGCGGAACCGCCGGCCGAATCGCCCTCGACCAGGAAAATCTCGGTACCGTCGGAGGTGCCTTCGGAGCAGTCGGCGAGCTTGCCCGGCAGGCGCAGCTTGCGGGTCGCCGACTTGCGCACCTGTTCCTTGTCGCGCTTGCGCTGGGCGCGCTCCTCTGCGCGTTCGATCAGCGCTTCAAGCAGCCGGTTGGCGGTCGCCGGATCGGAGGCGAGCCAATGGTCGAAATGATCCTTGATCGCCGCTTCGACGAGGCGCGTCACGCCGGACGAGGCGAGTTTTTCCTTGGTCTGGCCCTGAAACTGGGGATCGCGGATGAAGACCGACAGGGCGCCAAGCGCGCCTTCCATGATGTCGTCGGCGATGATCTGCGACGCCTTGCGGTTGCCTACCAGATCGCCATAGGCCTTGATCGAGCGCGAAAGACCCGTGCGCAGGCCCGCTTCATGGGTGCCGCCCTGGGGCGTGGGGATGGTGTTGCAGTAGGAATCGATCTGGCCTTCGCCGTCGGCCGGCCAGGTCAGGGCCCATTCGATGCGGCCTTCGGCCTCGCCGTTGGAGCCGAGCTTGCCTTCGCCCGCGAAGGGCTGGGGCGTAAAGCTGCGCCGGTCGCCGAGGGCTTCGGTGACGAAATCGGAAAGTCCCCCCGGGAAATGCAGGACCGCCTTTTCGGGCGTTTCGTCCTTCGGGCCGATCAGCTTCTTGTCGCAGGACCAGACGATCTCGACGCCGCGATGCAGGTGCGCCTTGGCCCGCGCCATGCGGTAGAGGCGGGCGGGGCGGAATTCGGCCTCTGTGCCGAAGATCTCGGGATCGGGATGAAAGCGGATGGTGGTGCCGCGCCGGTTGGCGGAGCCGGCGCTCTTCAGCTTGCCCTTCGGCTTGCCGCGCCCATAGGTCTGGACCCACAGCTTCTTCTCGCGCGCGACCTCGACCTCCAGTTCGTCGGCCAGCGCGTTGACCACCGACAGGCCGACGCCGTGCAGGCCGCCCGAGGTCTCGTAGACCTTGGCCGAGAACTTGCCGCCTGAATGCAGGGTGGTGAGGATGACTTCGAGCGCCGAGCGGTTCTTGAACTTGGGGTGCGGATCGACCGGGATGCCGCGGCCGTTGTCGCGCACGGTCAGCCAGTTGTCGGGATCAAGGGAAAGCTCGATGCGGCTCGCCTCGCCGGCAACCGCTTCGTCCATGGCGTTGTCGAGAATTTCCGCGGCGAGATGGTGCATCGCCGCTTCGTCGGTGCCGCCGATGTACATGCCGGGACGGCGGCGGACCGGTTCGAGGCCTTCGAGAACCTCGATGTCCTTGGCCGAATAGCTGGACTTGCCTTTGGCCTCGGCCTTGCCGGATTTAGACGATGAAAACAGGTCTGCCATGTCACGCGCCCCGAAATATGCCCAGTTCCCAATGGGGGAGACCCTAGATATAGGGGTCTGCGGGGCTGCGACGCAAGCGCTTCATGGCCGCGAGCCGGGCCAAAAACAAACCGGCCGCCCCGAAGGGCGGCCGGCTGCAATCCGTGATCGTCCCGCGATTTAGCAGGAGTAGTACATCTGGAACTCGATCGGGTGCGGAGCGGTTTCGAAGGCAACCACTTCCTGCCACTTGAGATCGCAGTAGGACTTGATCTGGTCTTCGGTGAAGACGTCACCCTTGAGCAGGAAGGCCTTGTCCGCCCACAGGCTGTCGAGGGCCTCGCGCAGGCTGCCGCAGACCGTCGGAACGTTGACCAGTTCTTCGGGAGGCAGGTCGTAGAGATCCTTGTCCATGGCTTCGCCCGGATCGATCTTGTTCTGGATGCCGTCGAGGCCCGCCATCAGCAGGGCCGCGAAGGCGAGGTAGGGGTTCGCCGTCGGATCGGGGAAACGAACTTCCACGCGCTTGCCCTTCGGGCTGGTCGCGTAGGGGATACGGCAGGAGGCCGAACGGTTGCGCGCCGAGTAGGCGAGCAGCACCGGCGCTTCGAAGCCCGGCACCAGGCGCTTGTAGCTGTTGGTGGTCGGGTTGGTGAAGGCGTTGAGGGCCTTGGCGTGCTTGATGATGCCGCCGATGTAGTGCAGGCAGGTCTCCGACAGGTCGGCGTAGCCGGAACCGGCGAAGGTGTTCTTGTCGCCCTTCCAGATCGACTGGTGGCAATGCATGCCCGAGCCGTTGTCGCCGTAAAGCGGCTTCGGCATGAAGGTCGCGGTCTTGCCGTAGGAATGGGCGACCATGTGCACGACGTACTTGTAGATCTGCATCTGGTCGGCCTTCTTCACCAGCGTGCCGAACCGGTCGCCCAGTTCCATCTGGCTGGAGGCCACTTCATGGTGATGCTTTTCCATGTCGAGGCCCATTTCGGCCATGACGGTGGTCATCTCGGCGCGGAGGTCCGTCATCGAGTCGACCGGCGGCACCGGGAAATAGCCGCCCTTTACCGACGGGCGGTGGCCGACGTTGCCTTCTTCGAACTTGTCGCCGGACGCCCAGGGGCCTTCGTCGCTGTCGATCTTGTAGAAAGCGTGTTCCATCGAGTTCTTGAAGCGCACGCTGTCGAACACGAAGAACTCGGCTTCCGGGCCGAAGTAGGCCTTGTCGCCGATGCCGGTGGAGGCGAGGTAGGCTTCCGCCAGCTTCGCCGTGGAGCGCGGATCACGCGAATAGGGCTGGCCGGTGGAGGGTTCAAGGATGTCGCAGAACAGGATCAGCTGCGGCTGCGCGGTGAACGGATCCATCACGGCGGTCGAGGCGTCGGGCATCAGGATCATGTCCGATTCGTTGATCGCCTTCCAGCCGGCGATCGACGAGCCGTCGAACATGATGCCTTCGGCGAAAATGTCCTCGTTGATGGTGCTCACGGTCTGCGCCGTGTGATGCCATTTGCCCCGCGGATCAGTGAAACGGAAATCGACGTACTTGACGTCGTTGTCCTTGATCATCTGCAGGACTTTTTTAACCTCGTCGGCCATTGTCACAACTTCCCTTATGTTTCGTCGTTGGTTTCGTTTCATTCCGGCCGCCACGACGTCTGGCAGGGCCGGGAAAAAGCATTAAGTTCAGACCGCTTCGCCGCCGGTTTCGCCGGTGCGGATGCGGATGACTTCCTCGATGTTCGAGACGAAAATCTTGCCGTCGCCGATGCGGCCGGTGCGGGCGGCATTGGTGATGGCTTCGATGGCGCGCTCGACCAGAGCGTCTTCCATGACGATCTCGATCTTCACCTTGGGCAGAAAGTCGACGACGTACTCGGCACCACGGTAAAGTTCCGTGTGGCCCTTCTGCCGCCCAAAGCCCTTGGCTTCGGTCACGGTCATGCCCTGAAGGCCGATTTCATGAAGGGCTTCCTTCACTTCGTCGAGCTTGAACGGCTTGATGATGGCTTCGATTTTCTTCATTGCGGCGGGGAGTCCAATCTTCAGGTTTTTGCCGATGAACCGGCGACAGTGCGGATGCGGCTCACGCCCTCATTTAGCACGGCCTGTGCCAATTCGGTTTCTCAAGGTATCACAATGGCTTGCCAATTTTCAGCAGTCTCCCGGAGGGGAGGGCAAAGAATAATTGCATAAATAACGGGCATTGTGGCTAAGATTTGCGCAGGTTATCATCGGGGCTCGGCCCGGTTGGGAGATATTCCGGCGCCTGGGGAACCCCTGCCCAGCCTTGACGGCGTCACGGCTATTCACTACTAAGTCGCCTTCCTATGGCGGGCGTAGCTCAGTTGGTTAGAGCGCCAGATTGTGGATCTGGATGTCGTGGGTTCGATTCCCATCGCTCGCCCCATTTTCGAAGGACCCGGAGGCTCCGCTCCCGGGTCCTTTTCCTTTCCGGATCAGAATTTTAGGTGCATATTCTTACAAAAAGGATGGGCCGCGGAACGGACCCCGCCGATCACCATTTCCGGGAGGATTTCATGACCCTGAACCATCGCGCTTTTCCGTTGGGCGGCCTGTTCGTTGCCGCAGCACTTGCCGTGACCGCCCTGCCGGTCCGCGCCGAGGATTACTATGCCGGCAAGACCATCGATTTCCTGATCGGCGGCAATCCCGGCGGCGGCTACGACGTCTATTCACGGGCCATCGGGCGTCACCTCTCGCGCCACATTCCGGGCGGCCCCGGCATCGTGAACAAGAATCAGCCGGGCGCGGGGTCGAGCAAGCTCGCCACTTACATCTATTCGGTGGCACCCAAGAACGGCCTGGTGATCGGCGCGATCTATCCGGGCGCCATTGCCAATCCGCTGATCGATCCCAAGCTGCGCAAGCGTTACGACCCGACCAAGCTGGTCTACCTGGCGAGCGCCGACAGCGGCACCCGGCTTTGCTTCACCTACAAGTCGTCGAAGACGAAAACCTTCGCCGATGCCCTGAAGCAGAAAACCATCATGGGGGCCTCGGCGGCGGGCGGCTCTACCAAGGATTACGTGCTGCTGCACAACGCGCTGTCGGGCACCAAGTTTGAACTGGTGCAGGGTTACAAGGGCTCGGTCGATATCGTTCTGGCGATGGAGCGCGGCGAGGTCGACGGGTTGTGCGGCTTCGACTGGACCAGCTTCCTCGCCCAGCGCCCTCAGTGGCTGGAGCAGGGCCTCGTGCATCCGTTGGTGCAGGTCGCCATCGAGCCCGACCCGGAACTTCTCAAGAAGGGCATCCCCAGCATCTGGAATTACGTGAAAGCCGGCGAGGACCGTCAGGTGATGGAAACCGTGGTTGCCCAGCAGGTGTTCGGGCGGCCCTATATCGCTCCGCCGGGTACGCCAGACGCGCAGGTGAAGACGCTCCGCGACGGCTTCATGGCGACGCTGAAGGATGAAAAGTTCCTCGCCGATGCCAAGCGCTCGCGCATCGACATCGCTGCTTCATCGGGCGAAAAGGTGCAGGAACTGGTCGTCAAAATGTACGCGACGCCGCCGCATATCTCGGCGCGGGTCAAGGCGATCCTGTCGCCGGGCGGGGCCAAGCAGAAAAAGAAGTAGCGGCCGGAACCCTCAGGGCTTCCAGTCCTCGTGCCCGGGCGGCTTGCCGGCGGCGGGCGCGGGGGGCGGCGTTGCCTGCCCCGTGTCGGTCTTGTCGCTTCCGAACAGCCAGCGGAACACGCGCCTCACGCCGCGCCAGATCTTGGGCAGCAGCCAGACCATCAGCGCGATGAACAGCACCAGCGCGATGATGAAAACCCACGGATGCTTGAGCGCTGCCCAAAGCCCTGCGAATACCGCGACGTCCTCGCCGATCGACAGCGCCCAGTTCGAGAACGGCTCGGGCGAGGTGTTGACCACCGCGCGCGTGCCCGCCTTGGTCGCGTGGGTGGATGCGGCCAGTGTTCCGCCGACCAGCGCCGCCGCCAGTTCCGCGCCCATGCCCAGCTCGCCGACGGCGCCCGCCGCCAGCACGGCGCCCGCCGGGATGCGGATGAAGGTATGCAGCGTGTCCCACAGGGTATCGACGCCCGGGATCTTGTCGGCGAAGAATTCGACCGCGTACATCAGCCCGGCCGCGCCGATCACCAGCGGGTTGGCGAGGATGGCGAGGTCGGGCGGCAGCACGATATTGCCGGTAATGCCGAGCACGCCGAGCATCAGGATCGCCGCGTAGAGGTTGATGCCGCTTGCCCACGACGTGCCGAGGGCCAGCGCGATCGGTTGAACGATATCCATGGCGGGCATTCCTTCTCTTTGAGGCAGCGGGTGCTGACGGACCCGCCTCGCTCTGGCATCATGGCGTTGCCCGCACCCGGGCGGCAACCCAAAAAAGCCGGAGACACCATGCTGACCCTTTATCACGGCCTCGCCTCGACCTGTTCGAAGAAGGCGCGTCTTGCGCTGTTCGAGAAGGGGGCGGCCTTCGAAAGCCGGCTCGTCAATCTTCAGGCCTTCGAGCAGCATTCGCCCGAATACCTCAGGCTCAATCCCAATGGCGTGGTGCCGACGCTGGTCCATGACGGCCAGCCGGTCATCGAGTCCTCCGTCATCATCGCCTATATCGACGACATCCTGCCGGCGCCGCCGCTGACACCCACGGCACCTCTCGCGCGCGCCGAAATGCGGTTTTGGCTCAAGTGGTCGGACGAGCGCGCCTACAAGGCGGTCTATGTGCCGACCTGGGACCGGCTGAGTCGTCCCGTCGCCAGCAAGCTGACCGATGCCGATCTCGAAAAGCGCCTCGCCGCGGTGCCGACGGCCGAGCGGCGCGAGCGCTGGCAGGCGACGGCGCGCGAAGGCTTCGCCCAGGCCGAGTTCGACGCGGCTTACGCCGAGATGACGGCGACCTTCGATCGCATGGAAAAGGCCTTGGCCGACGGGCGCGACTGGCTGGTGGGGGACTATTCGCTCGCCGATATCGCCATCGTGCCGTTTGTCGAGCGCATCGACGATCTTCGTCCCGATCTTCTGGCATCGGGCAAATGGCCGGGCGTTTCCGCCTGGCTTGCGCGCTACAAGACGCGGCCCAGCTTCGAGAAAGCCTTCTTCTTCGAAGGCAAGGACGCCCGCGTCAGCGCGATCCGCAAGGCGCTCGGCATCGACTAGCTAGAAGGTATTTCCCGACTTCACGTAGTGCTCGGCGATCTCGCGTCCGGTCGCCTTCCACACCAGCGGGTGGCGGTTGATATAGGCGAGCGCCCGGTCGATAGCCTTGATGCGGTAGGCGGGCCCGGCGACGAAGGGATGCAGGCCGATGGGCAGCACCATGCCCGTTTCGGCGCCGTCCTCGTACAGCGTGTCGAAGGCATCCTTGATCATCTGCTCGAACTCGGCGGGCGAATAATGCATGCGGTTGATGGCGCCGTTGTCGTGCGGGTGCTCGCCGTAAGGCATGGAGACGATCTCTTTTCCCCCTGCGCGCATCATGTAGGGCTGGTCGTCGTTGATCCAGTCGGCGCAGTAGAGCATCTTCTCGGCCACCAGGTGATCGAGGGTATCCCATGTTTCGTGCATGCCCGGACCCATCCAGCCGACGGGGCGGGTGCCGGTCGCCTTCTCGATGCGGTCGATGGACCGGCGGATGACGTCGCGTTCCGTCGCCGGGTCGATCTTGTGCATGGGGCGCGAGTTCGATTGGCCGTGCGCCATGAATTCCCAGCCGGCCTCGACGCCCGCCTCGATGATCTCGGGGTGGGCATCGCAGATATCGGCATTGGTATTGGCCGTTATCGGGAAGCCGTGCTTCCTGAACAGCTTCAACAGGCGCCAGAAGCCGACCCGGTTGCCGTAGTCGCGCTTGCCCCAGCCGACGACGTCCGGCGTGTGGCCGGTACCGCGCGGGATCGGCGCGTCCAGCGCAAAATATTCGACGTTGAGGATGATCCACACGGCGACGCGCGCGCCGCCCGGCCAGGTGATCTTCGGCCGCTTGGGCAGGGGGACGTAGTCGAACGGGCCGTAAGCGGAAGGTTTCATGCCGGATTTCCCCCTGTGTCGGGCGCTTTCGTCGCGCCCGCGTTTGATGCTTGGCCCCGATTTAACGGGCTTGTCCGCGGCCCTGTCAATGGCGCGGGAGCGGGGTATAATCGCCGAAAAGGACAAAAAACATACGGGGAGTGAACATGCTGATCGATGCCGATACCCACGTGCGCGAGGATTATTGTCTCGACCAGGTCTATGACCTGAAGGGCGAGTTTGCCTCTCGCCGGCCCAAGCTGATTTCCGACGGCGATTATTCGCGCCGGCGTTACCAGCACGACCTGTCGCCATGGCCGGTGGTGGCCGAAAAAGGCCACGCCCACAAGGAGCTCTACGATCCCAACCGCTGGGAAGGGCGCGTCGCGCACATGCAGGACGAATCGCGCGACATCGACCGCCGCCTGCAGGCGTTCCGCGATGCGGGCATTTCCCAGCAGGTGATATTCGGCACCAACATGGACCCGGCGGTGCTCAACCGCGGCAAGTTCGGTGCGGCACTCGCCACCTGCTACAACGACTGGCTGGCGAAGCTGGCGAAGGACCGCGGCGGCGAGATGCTGCCCGTCGCCATCCTGCCCTTGGGCGCGCCCGAGGCGATGGCGGGCGAACTGCGCCGGTGTGTCGAGAAATACGGCTTCAAGGCGGCGCTCCTGGGCGCTTACTCCCTCGACAATACGCTGGACGAGGAAGTGTTCTATCCGCTCTACGAAGAGGCCCAGCGCCTCGACGTGCCCCTGTTCGTGCATCCCAATTCGCGCGGCGAGATGACGAACCGCTTCAAGAATTTCTACATCATGCACACGCTGGCGCGGCCGACCAATTGCACGGCGGCGCTGGTGGGCCTCACCATCGGCGGCGTGTTCGAACGCTTCCCGAAGCTGCGGGTCGCCTTCTTCGAATGCAACACCGAATGGATGCTCTACTGGATGCATCGCATGGACGCGACTTACGAGTATCTCAAGGATCTCTACGCGCCCTATCTCACGATGAAGCCGTCGGACTACGTGCGGCGCAACTGCTGGCTCACCTGCGAGGGGCATGAGCCGCTCTCCGCAGCGCTCGAGCACATCGGCGAGGACCGGCTGATGATGGCCTCCGACTATCCCCACTGGGACGCGGGCTTTCCCTTCATGATCGGCGAATTCAAGGGCCGCACCGACCTGACGGCACGCCAGAAGGACATGATCATGGGCGAAAACGTCCGCGCCCTGATGAGGCTGTAATCTTGCTGCGCCGCGTCCTCGCCGCTGCAGTTTGCGCTTCTGCCGTGCTGTCGGGCGCGGCTCTTGCCGCACCCTGCGGCGAAGTCGTCACCATCGCTACCCATGACGGCACCACCACGCGCTATGCCTTCGGCTCCCCGCAAGGCGGTGCGAAGCCCGCCGCAGTCCTGGTACTGCTCGCGGGCGGCGGCGGGGCGATCAACCTCGATGACGGGGGCTGCGTGCGCGATCTCAGCGGCAATTCGCTGGTGCGCATGGCGCCGGTGTTCCGGGAACTCGGCTTCGCCACCGCCGTGGTCGATGCGCCGTCCGATTACAACAAGGACGAAGACGGGCTGCGCGGCTTTCGCAGCGATCCGAAACACGCCGATGACCTGGGCCGCATCGTTGCGCAATTGCGCGCGAGGACGGGCGCCCCGGTGTGGATCGCGGGGACCAGCCGCGGCGCGATCTCGGCGGTCAACGCCGCCTCCCGCCTGAAAGGGGCGACGGCGCCAGATGGCGTCGTGCTGACGTCGGTCGTGATGGTGGGCAGCAAGGGCAACAAGTACTGGGTGCGCGATACGGTTTACGACCACGACCTCGGCGCCATCACGCTGCCCACGCTGATCGTCGGCCATGCGCTGGACAAATGCCTGCGTTCGCCGCCCGACGAGATGGAACGCCTGGCCGGGAAGATTGGCAGCGCCCGCAAGCAGGTCGCCACCGTCACCGGCGGGCCGGGCTGGAAGGGCGACTACAGCCTGAAAGCCTGCGTCGGCCGCGCGCCGCACGGCTTCAACAAGCAGGACCGCGAAGTGGCCGAAGGCATCGCCCGCTTTGTGAAGGGCGGAAGGTATTAGGAGTGATGAACCGACGCTTATATCGGGGCTTTGAGGCAGTATGAACAGGGGAATTTTGTGAGCTGAAGTGGTTCTTATTTTAGCGTGTGATGTAACAGGTTTTCTTACGTATTTAACAGCACTGATGCCAACTAAGATTTAGTTCAATTTTGTTTGGGGACCATTAACGGGATCTTACGCAATGAAAAAACGAGCGCTCATTATCGTGGCTCTCCTTCTATTGGAAGGCTGTAACACGACGGGCAGCATGGTCGTTCCTGTTTTAAAGCAGCCTGATCTTTATACGATCGATACTCCAGTTGATAAGCAGCCCTCTTTTGCGTTGAGCAAAGTGATTGCAAATATCAAACGTGGAACTGTTATTGCAAAATTTCTAGGCCAAGGGGTTGAGGGAGTCTAGGGCACGCTTTGTAATTACCGAGGCGGAGCTAACACTGAAATTGCGTGGGGCGCTGGATCCTCTGTGCTTGGGAATTGGAGTACGGAGTTAGGCGAGGTCTTTCATGAGACGTTATCGCAGTCGGGTTTAAATGTTGCTGGAGATCCACGTGATTTATTTGGACGTGAGACTTCGGCGAGATCAGCGGAATTTCTGATAGGCGGACGGATTACGAATATCGCAAGCAACATATGCGAAGAGCATGATTTTTGGTATGGCCTGCCACAAAATCGATTTAGTGGTGAATTTTTCGTCGATATTGAGTGGACGGTACTTTCGAGTTTGTCACGGCAACAGGTATTGAGTGTCAAGACTCAGGGGTATCACAAGCTGATACAGCCAAAATCTGGCGGTATAACAATCATGTTTCACAATGCATTTTCTAACGCCACACAAAATTTATTAGCCAGAAAAGAGTTTGTTGCCTTGGCCGCTAGAAACGATAGTCGGGTTGTTTCTCCTGCTTTTAGGGCCTCAGAGTTAAAAGTTGCTCTGGTAGTGGAGTCATCAATATCCATTGAGTCACGTGTTGAGCGTGTTCTGTCTTCGGTGGCAACCATTCGTGTTGGCCAAGGGCATGGTTCGGGTTTCTTTGTGTCTAGAGATGGCTATTTATTGACTAATTCGCATGTCGCAGGTGATGCGAAAAAGGTGAGCATTGTATTGAATAATGGACTTGAAGTAGTTGGCGATGTCGTACGAAACATAAAAAGTCGTGATATTGCATTGATCAAAGTTGGATTAAGAGTTCAAGAAGCTCTTCCAGTTCGGACTAAGCCCGCGAAAAAACTCGAGCGTGTTTATGTGGTCGGCACTCCGATGAAAGAAAGCCTTAGTTCCACGATCACTGCGGGGATCGTCAGTGGGTTTCGCAATGAACATGGATGGCGCTTCCTCCAAGCTGACGCTCCGGTTTCGCCTGGCAATAGCGGCGGTCCTCTGATTGACCAAAACGGGAATGTTCTCGGAGTTAGTGTGGCGAAACTAATGGGGGAGGGTGCAGAAGGTATTAGTTTGTTTATTCCAATCTCTGATGCACTTTCATTTTTGGGGATTACAAGGTCATCGAAATGACCGTTTTTTCTAATCTTTTGTGCAACGCTAAGTGGCCTTGGAAGGCTCAATCGTTGAAGAGTGTCCTTCACTGAAAATCCCGTGACGCTACCGCCATGCGGCCGCTCGCTTCGTCGAGGCCGTCGAGCAGGTCCGACAGGTCGTAGAGCCGTTCCGCGATCACGTGGGTGACGCGGTGCGGCGGGTTGCCTTCGTGCTCCACCCGCCCGGCGACGCCGACCATGCGCGCGGCCATGACGGTGGCGCGGTATCTCTCGAAGCTTTTCGGCCAGACGACGAGGTTGGCGACGGCGTCCTCGTCCTCGATGGTCATGAATATGACGCCGCTCGCCGTGCCCGGGCGCTGGCGCACCAGCACTAGGCCCGCCGCGCGCACCCAGCTGCCGTGTTTTGCGCGTGCCATGTCGGCGCAGGGCGCGAAGCCTAGGTTATCGAGGCGGCCGCGCAGCAGCCGCGCGGGGTGATCGCGCAAGCTGAGCCGCACCATGCGGTAATCCTCGGCCACCGCTTCGCCCGTACCCATCGGCGGCAGGGGCGGCGGCGGGGCGTCGTCAAGGCGCGGGCCGCCGTTGCTGCGCTCAGCTGCGGCAAAAAGCGGCAGGGGGGCGGCGTCCTCCAGCCCCGCCACGGCCCACAACGCGGGGCGGCGGTCGAGCTTGAGGGAGGCGAGCGCATCGGCGCGGGCAAGGCGTGACAGCGCCGCCTTCGCCAGCCCCGTGCGGGCGGCGAGATCGCCCGTATCCGCGAAAGGCCCGTCGAGGGCACGCGCCGCGACGAGGCGCTTCGCGTCGGCTTCCGACAACCCCCGCACCTGGCGTAAGCCGAGGCGCAGGGCCTTCAACTGCACCCCGTTGACGGCGAGCGCCATCTGCGGCGCTTCTTCCAGCTTGCAGTCCCAGTCGCTCGCATTCACGTCCACGGCCCGCACCTCGACCCCATGCGCGCGGGCATCGCGCACGATCTGGGCGGGGGCGTAGAAGCCCATCGGCTGGCTGTTGAGAAGGGCCGCGGCAAAGACGTCGGGGTAGTGGCACTTGATCCAGGCCGAGGCATAGACGAGGAGGGCGAAGCTCGCCGCGTGGCTTTCGGGAAAGCCGTAGCTGCCGAAGCCCTCGATCTGCTGGAAGCAGCGCTCGGCGAAGGCGGGCTCGTAGCCGCGCGCCGTCATGCCTTCCACCATCTTGTCGCGAAAAAACGAGACCTGTCCGGTGTGCTTGAAGGTGGCCATGGCGCGGCGCAGGCGGTCGGCGTCCTGGGCGCTGAAACCGGCGGCGACCATGGCGATCCGCATCGCCTGTTCCTGGAACAGCGGCACCCCCAGCGTCTTGCCGAGCACGGCGCGCAGCTCGTCGGACGGGAATTCCACCGCTTCCTTGCCCGAACGGCGCCGCAGGTAGGGATGCACCATGTCGCCCTGGATGGGGCCGGGGCGGACGATGGCGACCTCGATCACCAGGTCGTAGAAGGTGCGCGGTCGCAGGCGGGGCAGCATGGTCATCTGCGCCCGGCTTTCGACCTGAAAGACGCCGACGGAATCGGCCCGGCACAGCATTTCGTAAACGGCGGCGTCCTCGGCCGGGATGGTGGCGAGCTCCAGCACCCGGCCGTGGTGCGCCGCGATCAGGCCGAGCGCGCGCCGGATGCAGCTCAGCATGCCCAAGGCCAGGACGTCGATCTTGAGGATGCCGAGGGCGTCGAGGTCGTCCTTGTCCCATTCGATGACGGTGCGCGCCTCCATCGCGGCGTTCTCGATGGGCACGACTTCGTCGAGCCGCCCGCGGGTGATGACGAAACCGCCGACATGCTGGGACAGGTGGCGGGGAAAGCCGATCAGCTCGCGCGCCAGCGCCAGCAGCCGGGCCGCCTCGGGACTGGCGGGATCGAGCCCCGCCGCCCGCGTCTGGCCGGCATCGGGGCTGCGCGAAGACCGCCCCCAGACTGTGCGGGCGAGTGCCGCCGCCCTGTCCTCGGCAATGCCCAGGACCTTGCCCACCTCGCGCACCGCCGAGCGGGCGCGGTAGCGGATGACCGCGGCGGCGAGCCCGGCGCGCTCGCGCCCGTAGCGGGCGTAGATATGCTGGATGACTTCCTCGCGGCGCTCGTGCTCGAAATCGACGTCGATGTCGGGCGGTTCGTTGCGCGCCGCCGAAACGAAGCGCTCGAACAGGGTGTCGGAGCGGGCCGGGTCCACGGCGGTGATGCCAAGGGCGAAGCAGACGGCGGAATTGGCGGCCGAGCCCCGCCCCTGGCACAGGATGCCGCGCGAACGCGCGAAGCCGACGATATCGTGGACGGTCAGGAAATAGGGCGCGTAGCGGAGCTCCCGGATGATGCGCAGTTCATGGCCGATCTGGGCGCGCACCTTGTCCGGCACGCCTTCGGGATAGCGCGCCCGGGCACCTGAAAGGGCGAGGCGGGCCAATTGACCATCGGCGCTGCGCCCCGCCGGCACCGGTTCGTCGGGGTATTCGTAGGCGAGATCGTCGAGGGAGAAGGCAAGCCCGCCCGCGATCTCTGCCCCGGCGGTGAGGGCCGCGGGGTAGGCGGCGAACAGCCGCGCCATGTCGGCGGGGGTGCGCAGGTGACGCTCGCCGTTGGCGGCAAGACGCAGCCCCGCATCGGCCAGCGTGCAGTGTTCGCGGATGCAGGTGAGAACGTCGAAGACCGGGCGGCGTCCGGGCACGTGCATCAGCGGCTCTGCCGTGGCGGCGAGCGGCAGGGCGCAGGCCTCGGCCAGTTGCGCCGCGCGGGCGAGGCGCGGGCCGTCGCAGCCGTCGAAACGGGGGGCTGCCGCGACATGAAAAGAAACATTAAATACATTTTTCAATACATTGATTTTACTTGATAAAACTTCCGTTTCTTCATGTGAAACCTGAGGCGCGGAAACGATCCCGGCGAAGCCTCCTTCGAGCATGGCGAGGTCGGTCAGGGAAAGGATGCAGCCGCCCTTTTCGGCGCGCCGCTTGCCGGTGGTCAGCAGCCGTGTGAGCCGTCCCCAGGCGGCGCGGTCGGCGGGATAGGCGAGCAGGTCGGGGCCGTCGGTCAGCACCAGCCGGCAGCCGGGCACCAGGCGAATGCCCGCCGCCTTCGCTGCAACATGGGCGCGCACGAGGCCGGCGACGCTGTTGCGGTCGGCGATGCCGATGGCGCCGTAACCCAGCTCGGCGGCGCGCTCGACCAGTTCGTGCGGGTGCGAGGCGGCGCGCAGGAAGCTGAAGTTGCTGGTCGCGGCCAGTTCGGCGAAGGCGGGCGCGGGCTTCACGGGAAAACCCCGTGCAGGTACCAGCGTTCCGGCGCATCGGGCCGCCACGGCCCGTCGCGGAAGATCCAGAAGCGTGCCCCCCGGGCATCTTCCACGCGCCAGTAATCGCGCACCGCGTCGGCGAGGGTTTCGGGCATCGCCGGGGGATCGCCCTGCCAGCCGTCGAGCCGCCACCAGTCGAGTGCGATGCGCTCGGGTCCCTCGGCGCGGGCGATCGGATGCACGGTGCCTTGCCAGCGGAACCATGCGGGCGGCCCTTCGGGGGCCGTTGCCGCGGCGGCAACGGGCGCGGGGCGGGCGAACAGGCGCAGCGGCCGGGCCGCCGTGGCGGCATCTGGTGTGTCGGGAATGTCGCCGAAGGCATCGACGAAGCTCTGGGCGCGTTCGGGCAGGTGGCGCGGGCGCGGGGCAAGGCGGCCGATGCGCCCATTGCCGAGCCGCGCCGCCAGCTTTTCCACCAGCGGCGCCAGCGTCAGGGCGTCATCCTCACGGTCTTTCCGACCGTCGAGACGCGCCTGGGTGGCGCGCAGGGGGTCCGTCTCCGTCGCTTCCAGGGCGAAGGCGTCGGCGCCGGGCCCGGTCGCAAGGCGCGGCAGGCAAAGCGCCATCAGGCGCATGAGCGCCCGCGCCTCGGCCAGCGGGCGGGCGGTGCCGCAATCGATCTGCGCGCTGCGGCCGTCGGCGCGGAAGGCCGTCAGCGTGACGCGGCGCGCCCCCAGCCCGTCGCGGGCGAGCATCGGACACAGGGTCTCGACGAGGCGCTGAGTGATGCGGGCGACGGTCTCGCCATCGCGTACCGGTTCGGGGGCGGTGAAGCGGGTGATGTGGCGGGTGCGTTCGCGGATCGGACTGATCGGCTCGAATACGAGGCCGAGCGCCGCGTCGAGCCGCTCCAGCAGCAATGGGGGAAAGCGCCGGGCCAGTTCCGCCCGGCCGGACGCAGCGGTGCCGAGCGGGTAGAGATCGCCGATGCGGCGGAGGCCAAGGGCGCAAAGCGCCTCCACCGTTGCCGGGTCGAGGCGCAGTGCCGCCACCGGCAGCGGGGCGAGTGCCTCGCGTTCCGTGCCGGGCGCGGCGATGGCGAAGGGAGTCTTGGCCGTCCTCGCCAGCGCCCAGGCGGCCCCCGGCGTTCCGGCCAGCCCGGCGCGTGCCGCGTGGCCGAGGCGGGCGAGATCGGCGACCACGGTGCGGCACATGGCCTCTTCGCCGCCGAGCAGGTGGGCGCAGCCGCCCGCCTCGATCCATATGCCGGCGCCATCGCGCATCGGCGCCGTCCACGGCGCGTAGCGACGGCACCAGGCGGCGAGATCGCGCAAGTCTGGTTCGGTTTCAGGCCGCTCCGCGGGCGCCAGCCATAGCGCGAGCACCCGCCGCGTCGCCGTAGTCTGCCTGTAGGTCGTCATGGTGGTGATCGGCTGCTTGAGAGGGAACGGCGAGCGGCTGCGGTTTTCCGGCGGCACCCTGCCAGCGCAGGCGCCAGCGCCGGGGGAAGGCGCCGCCCGCACGCAGGAGCGCGATTTCCCATGCGCCATCCGGTGCACTGGTCACGCGCCAGCGGCTGGCGGCGGGGATAGCGCCCTGTGAACCGGTTTCACGCTCGCGCAGCAGGATCAGCGGTACCCCGCTCGTGCGCGCGGCAAGGGCGAGGCGGCGGGCGGCGATGTCGGAAACGGCCCCGGCTTCGGCCAGCACGGCGCCGAGCGCCGGGGTGGCGAGGCCTTCTTCGGCAGCCCACAGGGTTTCGCGCTCGAAGGCCGTGCGCGCGATCAGGAGGCGCCGGGGCGACAATCCGAATTGGCCGAGCCCCGGCGCATAGGGCGGGCTGCCGCTTTGGGGCGCGCACCACAGCCACGGCGTCTTGCCCCGTGTCATGCGGGAAACGACCCACAGCGCGAAGCCGAGTGCCGCGGCGTCGTCATTGGCGGCGATGACCTCGTGCACGGCGCCGCGGGCGAGGCCGCCGCCCGGCAGATGGCGGTCGATATCGTCGCAGCCGAGGGTGGCCACGGCCTCCGGCGCATCGGGGCCTTCCATCCGGCCCGCGCCGATGCGGGCGATGCGCGCGCGCAAGCCTGCGAGCCGCCGTTCGGTGGCGCCTGCCGTCCTGTCCTGCCGTGCCGTCGAAGGCGCCATGGAAGGGCCGCTCCGGGGATAATTGTTCATGTTTTGTTCTATTCGTTCGGCGGCTCCGAGTCAACCGGCGAATCCCTTGTGGGGAAAGGGCAAGGCGCCTCGACCGGCCCCCGGGGCTTTGCCATAATGGTTGCAATAACAACGTCTTTTTCAGGGAGTGTTCCATGCCCAGCGTCATCGATATCCATGCCCATCTGAACGTGCCCGAGGCAGGGCGCCGCATGAAGGCCGCCGCCGATACCGGCAAGGCAAGTGCCGCGGCGAAGAACCAGGCGGGCGTCGGCATCACCGGCGAGCGTTCCGCCAACGAGAAAGTGCTGTCCGAGCCCGAATGGCGCATCAAGGACATGCAGAAGATGGGCGTCGATTTCGCGGCGCTGAGCCCGGGCGCGCCCAAGGGCTTCTACGAGGCCGACGCCAACCTGTCGATGACCGTTTCCCAGCTCGTCAACGACCATGCCGCGCAGGTGGTGAAGGACAACCCCGATCATTTCGTCTCCATGGCGATCGCGCCGCTGCAGCATGTCGATCTCGCCATCAAGGAGACCGAGCGCGCGGTCAAGACCCTGGGCCTCAAGGCGATGCGCTTTCCCTGCGACATCGGCGGCATGGAGCTGTCGGATCCGAAGCTCGAACCCTACTGGGACGCGGTCGAGAAGCTGGGCATTCCCATCTACATCCATCCGCAGGGCTTTTCGCATCCGCAGCGGTTCAAGGAATTCTACATGTCGAACGTGGTGTCGAACCCGCTCGAGACGACGCTTGCCATTTCGCACCTGATCCATGCGGGGGTGCCCAAGCGCCATCCGAAGATCAAGTTCTACGGGGCGCACGGCGGCGGCTTCTTCCCGTTCTATCTCGGCCGTTTCGACCACGCCTGGAAAACGCGCGCGGAAAACCGCGTGCATATCGACCAGCCGCCCTCGACCTACATCGGCAGCTTCTATTTCGACACGGTGGTGTTCCGCCCGCAGCAGATCCGCCACCTGGTCGACCTCGTCGGCGCGGAACATGTCATGCTCGGCACCGACAGTCCCTACGACATGGGCGAAACCGATCCCGTGGGCCTGCTCGACAGCGTCGACGGCCTGTCGAAGTCAGAACGCGACCTGATCGCGCGTGGCTCGGCGCTGAAGCTCCTCAACATGTAAGCGCGGCCTTGCGCCGAAAGAAAAACCCCCGGGGATGCCCCCGGGGGTTTCTTTTTGGAACCGTCCGCGCTTACTTGCAGTCGATCTGCTTGGCGTCGCGGCCCTGGTAGACGAGGGTGCAGGCCATGCCGGTCTTGATCGCCGAGCGCTTGGCCGGCTGGCCGCCGACGGTGACACGGGTCTTGGAGCCGGAAATCCCGACACTGCCCTTCACCGCGTTGCCGTCCTTGTCCTTGCCCTTGAAGGAGACGCGGCGGCCTTCGTCGCGGATCTTGCCGATCTTGACGCTGGCGGTGATGACCGGGATCTTGGCCATCTCGACCTTGCCGGTCGGGTTGGACGCATCGCGCAGCGCGGCGACGATGTCGGGCGGCGTCGTGTACATGTCCTTGAGCAGCTGTTCCATTTCCTCGCCGTAGATCGGGTCGATCTCCATGCGCGCCTTGTTGGCGTCGGCGATCAGCTTGGGATCCTTGGCCGCCTGCTTGAAGGCAGCGCGGATGGCCGCGACGCGGTCCTTCGGCACGCCCGGCCCCATCATGTAGGGATAGCCGAATTCGTTGACCGCGAACTTGAGGAACAGGATCTTGCGCGTCCGTTCGTCCTTGGCGAAGTCGAGCGCGAAGGGAACGTCCTTCAGCAGGCCGTCGTTGTTCTTCTTGGCGCCCATCTGGTAGAGCAGGATCAGCTTGCCTTCCTTGACGCGGTCGAAGTCGCCGGACTTGATCGACGACCACGAATTGGTGGCGCGGCCCATCACTTCGCCGCGCTGCATGGCAAGGTTGACTTCCGAGCCGCCGGGATAGCCCGCGATCATGCGGAACTTCATGCCGAGCAGGCGGGTCATCAGGTAGCCGGTGATCACCGAGTCGGTGGTGGCGCCGGTGCCGCCCGCGACGAACTCTTTCTCATACAGGTCCTTGTAGGACTTCACGCCGGAGGTATGCCAGGCGACGGCGAGGGAGGTCTCGCGCGCGAGCGAGCCGATCCAGTGCACCTTGAGCGGATCGAGCTTGGCCTTCGAATCCTTGCCCGCGACCAGCGGTTCCACGGGAACGCCGCGCTGGGGCGCGCCGATGATGGTGCCGTCCTGCGGGGCCGCGTTGTAGAGATAGTTTGCCATCACCAGCGAGCCGCCGCCGGTCATGTTGCGCGGGATGATGCTGGGCTTGCCCGGAATGTACTGGGCCATGTGACGGGCGGTCAGGCGGGCGTAGCGGTCGTAGCCGCCGCCCGTGGACAGGCCGATCAGCATGGTCATGCGCTTGCCGGAATAGAAATCTGAAACCGCGTCGGCGCGGGCCTGGCCCGCCATACCGAACGCGAGGCCGGCCGCCAGCAGCACGCCGGTTCTACGGATGTGGTTCATTGATGCCTCCTGTTGGACTTTCCTGCTTTTGATTATGGAAATAGTACCATCGGGGATGGCCGGCCGGAAACGGAAAGGGTGGGCATAAAAAAACCCCCGGGGGAAGGCCCGCCGGGGGTTGGTATCTGTCTATTCCTCGGCCTTTTTCTTCTTTTTCTTCTTCTTCGCGCCCTTGGCCATTTCGACCTTGCCGTTGGGCATGGAGGCCGTGCGCAGGCCCGCGACGATATCGGGCGAGGAGGCATACATCTGCTTGAGCAGGTCGTGCAGTTCCTCGCTGAAGATCGGATCGATGTCCATGTGCGCCTTCTGGGCTTCGGCCAGCAGCTTCGGATCCTTGGCCATCTGCTTGAAGGCGGCGCTGAGGGCGGCGACCCGAGCCTTCGGCACGCCCGGCCCCAGGGCATAGGGGTAGCCGAAGTCGTTGATGGCGAATTTCAGGAACATGATCTTGCGCTGGCGCTCGTCCTTGGCGAAGTCGAGCGCGAAGGGAACGTCCTTCAGGATGCCCTCGTTGTTCTTCTTGGCGCCCATCTGGTAGAGCAGGATCAGTTTGCCTTCCTGAACCCGCGTGTAGTCGCCCGACTTGATCGCCGACCACGAATTGGTGGCGCGGCCCATCACTTCGCCGCGCTGCATGGCGAGGTTGATCTCGTTGCCGCCGGGATAGCCGACGATGATCTTGAACTTCATGCCGAGCAGGTTGGCGAGGATGTAGCCCACCGTGACCGAATCGGTCGCGCCGCCGGTGCCGCCGGTGACGAACTGCTTGGTGTAGAGGTCCTGATAGGACTTGATGCCCGAGGTATGCCAGGCGACGCCGAGCGATGTTTCGCGGGTGAGCGATCCTATCCAGTGCATCTTGAGCGGATCGTACTTGGCGAGAGAATTCTGGCCAGCCACCAGCGGCTCGGCCGGCACGCCGCGGTTGGGCGCACCGATTTGCGTGCCGTCCTGGGGGGCGACGTTGTAGAGGAAATTTGTCATGACCAGCGAGCCGCCGCCCGTCATGTTGCGGGGCACGATGGTCGGATTGCCGGGAATGAAGCGGCCGAGGTGGCGGGCGACGAGGCGTCCGTACCGGTCGTAGGCGCCGCCCGACGACAGGCCGATGAGCATCGCCATCCGCTTGTTCTTGTAGAAATCGGAAATCGCGTCGGCGTTCGCGGCGTTGGGTACGGAGAGAGAAACGAGCCCGGCAAGAATCGCCGCGCCCGTAAGGGGCACGAGTTTCATGAGGTGACCTCCCAGAAGATGGATGTGTTTTTCTTGTTGGGAGGACAATAGCATTCCGGCCCTTCCCGCGGAAACGGAAAGGGCCGGTTGCTTCAGCCGCAAAACGGCGGATTCACGAGGGTCTAGCCCTTGTTTTCACCGCGGCCACCGTCGGAAGCGCGACGGCCAACGGCGTCGTCCTTCTCGATCCAGGCGTCGATCATGTAGCGGCCGCCGGCGGCGACGATCTTGTGGCCGCGCTTCAGCGCCGCGCGAAGATCCTTCACCGTCTTGACCGGGCCTTCGGTCTCGAAGCCCTGGGCGCGGGCCAGCCCGCAGACGTCGGGTGCCGGATCGTCGATACGCAGGCCGATCCAGCGGTTTTCAGGGGCGCGGCCGCGCTCTACCGCGACGTGGTGCTGGTGCGCCTCGTCGTTGAAGTAGGAGCGGTTGTTCATGACCACGGCGAGCATCGGAATGCGCATGCGCGACGCCGTCCACAGCGCGTTGCAGCCCATCGAGGTGTCGCCGTCGCCCATCATGGTGACGGGAATGCGGCCCGCGTCGCGGAAGGCGAGCGCCGAACCGACGGACTGGCCGGGGCCGGCGCCGACGCCGCCACCCGAGTCGTTGCCCGCGTAGTCGAGCGGGTGACGCCAGCGCGAAGCCGTGCCGGGCCAACCGGTCGAGGTATGGCAGAGCGAGATCTTCGGATCGCCGCAGACGAACTCGGACATGACCAGGTGGAAGTCCTTGGCTTCCATCGGGCCCGTCTCGCTCGACGGCTTGGCCTTGGCGGCAGCCGACTTGGTCCAATGCTGGAGCTTCTTGACCGCGGGCTTCAGCTTGGGTTTGCCCGTCGGCTTGCCCTTCACGCCCAGCTCTTCGAGGATCTGGGAAACCACCATGTCCGGGTCCGCCAGCACGTTGATGTCGACGGCGGCCAGCGCCTGATAGTCGGAGTTCCAGCCGTTGTGCAGGTACTGCTGCAGCGACACGTTGATGACGGTCGCCTTGGTCGGGTTCTGGGTCTGCGCGTCGCCGGTGCAAAGACGCAGGAAGCCGGCGAAGTCGTTGAAGCCGAGGTTGAACAGCAGGTCAGCCGAACGGATCAGGTTCTTGTTGGAATCGCCCGGACGCTGGCAGGGCGGTACCACGTGGCAGGGGTGTTCCGTCGGGAACACGGAGCCGGCGCGGATGTGGGTCATCACCGCGCAGCCCAGAACTTCGGCCAGTTTCACGCGGTTGTCCCATGCTTCCTGGCTGCGCGCACCGCGGCCGATCAGGATCGCCGGCAGCTTCGCCTTCTTGATGGCCGCGATGATCTTGCGGACCGTGGCGCGGTCGGCGGCCGGCGGCGGGGCCGGTTCGAAGCGGGCGACGTCGGGGATGGTCACGCCGTCGGGCAGTTCTTCTTCCTGCAGGCCGGCGTCGAGGCAGACGTAGACCGGGCCGCAGGGCTTGGAACGCGCGATCTGGTTGGCGCGCAGCACCGATTCGATTGCCGCGGGCGCCGACTGGGGTTCGTCATCCCACTTGATGTAATTGCGGATCAGCGCGGCGTGGTCCTTGCTGGTGTGGATCCAGTCGATCCAAGGACGGCGCAGGTGCGAATCGATCGGGCCGTTGGCGCCGAACATCAGGATCGGCGCGCGGCCTTCCCAGGCGCAGAAGATCGCCATGGTCGCGTGCATCAGGCCGACGTTGGTGTGAATGGCGACGGCCATCGGCTCATCGGTGACGCGGGCATAGCCGTCGGCGATGGCGACCGAGTGTTCCTCGTGCAGGCAGATCAGCATCTGCGGGTTCTTGTTGCCGAGGTAGTTCACGACCGAGTCGTGGAAGCCGCGGTAACTGGCGCCGGGCACCAGCGCCATGTACTTGTAGCCGAGCTTGCGAACGGTTTCGGCGATCGCGTCGGAAGCCCAGCCCATGCGCGGGTTGCCGAGCTTTACAGGGCGATCGAGGCTGGTGGTCGGCGCGGACAGGTCCTTGGACCCGGACGCGGCCTTCTTCTTGGGGGCTTTCGCCATAGACGTTCTCCTCTGTTCATGTCCCAGGCGGTTTTTCCCGCAAGGGCGCTGGATGATATCAGTACCGGCCTTGGCGACAAGGCCGGAAAGACAGTTTTAACGCTACAAACGGATGGCCGGGATGGTGATGCTGTCGCCTAGCGTCACTTCCACGGTTTTCTCGGGATGCCCTTCCTTGGCGATGGCCAGGGTATAGCCGCCGCTGCCCGGATCGAGGCGCTCGAAGCGGAAATCGCCGAAGGCATCGGTCGTGGTTTCGCCGACGACTGTGGCGCCGTGGCGCAGGGTGACGCGCGCGCCGATGACGACCTCGTCCTTGCCCTTCACCGTGGCGGCGACGGTGCCGGCGATGAAGCACTTGGTGAAGCGGTCGAGGTTCCGGTACCAGACGCGGGGGCGCACGGCGGCCTCGGGCTTCAGTTCCTCGAGCCCTTCGCGGGCACGGATGGAGGCCATTTCGGCGTCTTCCACCTTCAGCGCCTTGATCGCCCCGGTCGGGCAGGCGGTTGCCGCGCGCGGTTCCTTCCAGCCGGCATCCAGCAGGTGCGCATCGAAGGGCCAGGCCTGGGGAAGCTGCTTTTCCTCGTTCCAGTAGACGGCGTCGAAGGGGCAGGCGTCGACGATCTGGCGCTGGCCCTTGGCCTTGACCGGATCGATGATGACGATACCGTCCGGGCGCTTCTTTACCGCGCCGTCCTTGGCTACCTTCATGCACGGCGCGTCGTCGCAGTGCTGGCACATGACAGGCAGGAAGGCGATGTCGATCAGCGGCGGTTGGCCGCGTTCCTTGCGCTTGATGTCGATCCAGCGATGGCCATGGCGCGGCATTTCCGCGGCGACACCCGGCCATTCGTTGCCGACGTATTCATCCTGGGTGGACAACGTGCACAGATTGCAGTTCGTGCATTCCGCGACGTCGACGATGAGGTTCCATTTCTGCATGGTTGTTCTCCCTCGCCCTGCGTTATTCGGCCGCGCCGGCGCGCAGCTGGGCGCGCTTTTCGGCGGCGATGGTCGCTTCGGCGATGAACTCGGCCTTGCCGTCCCACTTTTCGATTTCAACCAGCGCCGCGGACGCCGCCATGGCGTGCGCCTGCTTGACCTGTGATTTCTTTGGCGTCAGCAGGTTGAGGCAGCCGCCGATATCCACGGTCTTGCCCGGCTCGCCCAGCGGCTGGTAATTGGCCGAGGATTCGTAGCCGTGCGCGATGCCGGCGGGCAGCCGGTTGGTGATCGAGGCGGCGCAGATCACGGCGCCGCGCTCGTTATGCACCTTCACCAGGTCGCCCGACTTGATGCCCCGCGCGTCGGCATCCTTCGCGTTCAGCCGGATGATCCAGTAGTAGTGCCCGTTCACCAGCAGGCGATGGTCGGGGATGTCGTTGAGGAAGCTGTCCTTGCCGTCGCCCTGGGTATGGAGGCTGAAGCGCGGGTGCGGCGTCAGCAGCTGCAGGGGGTACTTGGCGAAGCGCTCGTCGTGGATGCCTTCGAACGCCGGAGTGTAACGCAGGATGGGCGGACGCTCGGCATCGTTGGCGTCGAAGCGCTTCAGGCTGGAGCAGTCGAACTCCAGCTTGCCCGACTGGGTCTGCAGGCCCTTCAGGTAGTCGCCGTTGTAATCGGACGGCAGCGGGTGCGGTTCCGGCACGTCCTTCTTGCGGTTCTCCCAGAACCAGCGGAAGGCGGTGGGTGCCCGCAGTTCCTTGCGTTCGGACGGGACCACGTAATAGCCCTTGCGGATGAACTCCTTCCACGAGATCACCTTGCTGATGTCCGAGCTATCGAACTGGCGCTTGACCCAGTCGAGTTCGCCCATGCCTTCGGAGAAATACGCCGACAGGCCGAGACGCTTGCAGATGTCGTTGAAGATTTCATAGTCCGAGCGCGATTCGCCCATCGGCTCGATGCACTTGTGCTGGAACACGATGACGCGGTGGTTCAGCTGCATCTGGCCGTGGTGGGCGTAACCGCCGAGGCCCGCCCATTCGGAAATGTCCGGGCGCTCGAAGTTGGTGCAGGCGGGCAGGATGACGTCGGCGAAGGGGGCTTCGCCTTCCATCCAGATCGACTGGTTGACGACGAATTCGAGTTCGGGCGAGCGATAGGCCTGCACCCAACGGTTCGAATCGGGCATCGTGGCGATGGCCGAGCCGCCGTACTTGTAGAGCATGTGGACCTTCGAATGGCCCGGCATGGGGTAGACGATCTTGCGGAACTGGTGCTCGATCGATTTGCCGTCCCACATGTAGCCTTCCGCCTTGCCTTCGAGGATGGCCTCGGGGAACTGCAGGCGCGGAATCTTCTGGCCCGGGGTATTGATGGTCGGCAGCTGGGGCATGCGCTGGAACAACTGCACGGCCATGGCCGTATGTTCCATGTCGCCCGACATGCCGCCTTCGGCGTAACCCGGGAAGTAGAAGTTGAAGTCGACCGGCGTGCCCCATTGCAGGTTGCCGAAATTGACGCCGGGCTTGCCCAGCCCCTGCATCGCCATCAGGCAGACGCAGACGCGCGCCCACTGGATGCCGGTGGCGTTGCGGCAGGCGCCGCCGTGGCCGGTACCCCAGCCGCCCGCACCCAGATAGGTGCGCTTGGTGCCCCATTCGCGGGCCAGCGCGCGGATGTCCCTGGCGGGGACGCCGGTTTCTTTCTCGCCCCATTCGGGGGTCTTGGGCACGCCGTCCTCGTCGCCCGTGATGTAGGCCTTCCATTTGTCGAAGCCGACGGTGTGGCTGGCGACGTAATCCTTGTCGTAGAGGCCTTCCTCGATCCAGACGTAGGCCAAGGCCACGCCCAGCGCGGGCGAGGTGGTGGGCCGCGGCGCGATCCACTTGCCGCCCAGGAACTGCGCGGTTTCGTTGAAGTAGGGATCGATATGAACGAGCTTGATGCCGGAATTCTTCAGCCACTGGCGGCGCACGGTGCCCTCAAACGCCCCGTAGGCGCCCGAGGTGGCCTCGGGGTTGGCCGACCAGAACACCAGCATTTCGCAGTTCTGCAGGCAGTCCTCGACGGTGCCGTAGCTGTCGCACTGGCCGACGCGCAACGAATAGCCCCAGTGGTGCGTGGCGCCCCAGTACCAGCCTTCCCAGCTGTCGGGGTTGTGGTGCACCTCGGTGTGGCCGATGGCGTTCATGAAGCGGAAGTTGGCCGACAGGTAATAGCCGATGTTGCCCCAGGTATGGTGCGAGCCGTGGGATGAGGCGATGGCGCCGGGACCATACTGGCGCTTCATGCGCTTGATTTCGTTCGACACGATGTCGAGGGCTTCATCCCAGGAAATGCGCTCGTAGCCCGAGACGCCGCGGTTCTGCGGATTGCGCTCGCCGTTGGGATCGAAGTCCACGCGCTTCATCGGATAGAGGCAGCGCGCGGGCGAATAGATGATCGACTTGAAGTTCTGGCCGTGGGGCGCCAGCGTCGTCTTGCGCGGCGGCGTGTAGGTCTTGCCCTTGGCCTCGATGGACCACGGCTGCGGGTCGCTGTCGTCGAAGACGATGGGGGTGATGCGCAGAATCTTGCCGTCCTTCACATAGACGAAGACCGGCCCGCCGTTGGTCATGGACGTATAGCGCATGGTGCCGTCGGCTTCGGCGGTGCCGTATTTCCAGCCCATCGTCTGGGTCAGGAGAATGGTGCGGGTGAACCAGCTGGTCAGCTCGTCCGG